>JAPLLC010000107.1 GCA_026387775.1 Candidatus Methylomirabilota bacterium
CGAAATTGGTATTCAGCACTCGCAGTCCGCCGATGAGAACCGTCATTTCCGGCGCAGTCAACGTCAGCACTTGCGCCCGATCAACCAGCAATTCCTCAGCAGATACGGAGAACTTGGTCTTGAGGTAGTTGCGGAACCCATCCGCAACCGGCTCGAGCACCGCGAAGGACACCACATCGGTTTGATCCTGCGAAGCATCCGTGCGCCCCGGCGCGAAGGGGACCGTCACGGCATGTCCGCTTTTCTTCGCCGCCGCTTCGATGGCCGCGCACCCGCCCAGAACGATCAAGTCAGCCAGCGAAACCTTCTTGCCGCCAGACTGTGCGCTGTTGAAGTCCTTCTGGATCGCTTCCAGCTTCTGCAGGACCTTCGCCAGTTCGGCCGGCTGGTTGACTTCCCAATTCTTCTGCGGCGCCAGGCGAATACGCGCGCCGTTCGCTCCACCGCGCTTGTCGCTGCCGCGGAATGTTGCAGCAGACGCCCAGGCCGTGGTGACCAGTTGGGAGATGGACAGGCCTGAAGCAAGGATCTTTCCCTTGAGGGAGGCGATGTCCTTTTCGTCAATCAACGCATGATTGACCGCCGGGATGGGGTCCTGCCAGATGAGCTCTTCGGCAGGAACCTCCGGGCCGAGATAGCGCGCGCGCGGGCCCATGTCGCGGTGCGTCAGCTTGAACCACGCCCGGGCGAATGCGTCTGCGAACTGATCCGGATTCTCAAGAAAGCGCCGCGAAATTTTTTCGTAAACAGGGTCGAACCGCAGGGCGAGGTCCGTGGTCAGCATCATGGGGGCGTGTTTCTTTGACGGGTCGTGGGCATCCGGCACTGTACCGGCGCCCGCGCCATGCTTCGGTTTCCATTGATGCGCACCGGCCGGGCTCTTCGTCAGTTCCCATTCGTAGCCGAACAGGTTCCAGAAGAAGTTGTTGCTCCACTTCGTTGGCGAGGAGGTCCAGATGACTTCCAGGCCGCTGCCGATCGTATCGGCGCCTTTGCCGGTGCCAAAGCTGCTCTTCCAGCCCAGGCCCTGCTCCTCGATGCCGGCCGCTTCCGGCTCGGGCCCCACATGTTTCGCATCGCCGGCGCCGTGGGTTTTGCCGAAGGTGTGGCCGCCCGCGATGAGCGCCACCGTTTCTTCGTCATTCATCGCCATACGGGCGAACGTCTCCCGAATATCCCTGGCAGCCGCGATCGGATCCGGGTTGCCGTTCGGGCCTTCCGGATTGACGTAAATCAGACCCATCTGCACGGCAGCGAGCGGATTTTCCAGATCCCGCTCTCCGGAATAGCGTTTGTCACCACCCAGCCAGGTCTTCTCAACCCCCCAGTAGATGTCTTCTTCCGGTTCCCAGATGTCCTCGCGCCCGCCACCGAAACCGAAGGTCTTGAATCCCATCGATTCCAGAGCGACGTTACCGGAGAGGATCATCAGGTCGGCCCATGAAATCTTCCGGCCATACTTCTGCTTGATCGGCCAGAGCAGCCGGCGCGCCTTGTCGAGGTTGACGTTGTCCGGCCAGCTGTTGAGGGGAGCAAAGCGCTGGTTGCCGGTCCCTGCGCCGCCGCGACCGTCACCGGTGCGGTACGTGCCGGCGCTGTGCCACGCCATGCGAATGAACAAAGGTCCGTAGTGACCGAAGTCCGCCGGCCACCAGTCCTGTGAGTCGGTCATCAGCGCTGTGAGATCTTTCTTCACAGCAACGAGGTCGAGGCTCTTGAACTCTTCTGCGTAGTTGAACGCCTCGCCCATCGGGTCGGACTTGGAGGAGTGCTGGTGCAGGATGCTCAGCTTCAGTTGATTGGGCCACCAGTCTGCGTTCGATGGGGCTCCAGCTACCGTGTGTTTGCGAGCGTCGCCCGAGAATGGGCACTTTGTTTCGGTTGACATGGCTCTCTCCTTTCTGGTAGTGCGGGGTGTCTCGCCGCGGGGGCCGGATGGCCGGCCTCAGGACCGCGGCGCCCGCCGTGTTGGGGACTGTGCCTTCCGGGCCGACGGACGCTTCGGGCGTTTCGATGGGCGGGAAGCCTTCTCGGCTTCCTGACAGGCGGCACAGAGGCCTGTAAAGTAGATGGAGTAGTCTTCGATGACAAATGCCTGCTGCCGGAGGTCGGGTGGTCGGATGCGATGGTCCACCGCCGCGTCCTCGACATCGATCAGGCGGTCGCAGCGCAGGCAGACGAGGTGGTGGTGGCGGGCGGTCCGCGGATCGACGCGGGTCGCGGCCCCGGGGGTGCAGGCCTTCGTGAGCAGCCCGAGGTCCGTGAGCATCTCCAGCACCCGGTAAACCGTGGTGCGCGACACGTCGGGAAGCACTTTCTTTACCGACGCATAGACCTGATCGGAGGTGGGGTGATCCGTCCGATCCAGGATGGCCTCCAGGATGCGGCGGCGCTGCACGGTCACCGGGATCCCCCGCTGGCGGCACGCGGTCTCAAACCGACGGATCGGATCCGGCTTCTTCGGGGAATCCATGCATCGCTCCCGGGGGCCGGCCGTTTCGAGAGGCCGCTCCGGAGAAGGGATCTGATAGGAATCGCTCTAAATGGTAATATGTACCAACTGAATATAGATGTCAAGTCTTCAAGTGTTTCCAGTTTCGTCGCACGCAGAAAAAGGTGACATTTCGGGACTCCTATTATAAAAGAGGGGTGCGTGCCCGTAGAACGGGCGTCGTCCTGCCGGTGGACGGCGGGGCGAGCATCGGGCTCTGACCGCTGAGAGGGCTGAGGGCCGATCCGTCCCCTGCGAAGGGAGCGCTCATGCGCACACCATGGCGTGATCTCTCGGATTCTTCTGTCCGTGTCCCTTCGCCTAGTGCACACAGAGGCCCGGGAAGTGCGGTGGGGCGACGAAGGATTACCCCACGATGCCTGCCCGGCCCTCTGATTCTCGCACTCCTCCTCGGGTTCTTCTTTCCGCCGATTTCCAAGGTTCAGGCGGGATCCGCAGATACGCCGAAAGCGGGAGAGGCACAAGAGGCCGATCTGGATTTCTCGGATCTGCTCTACGTCCGGAATCCTCTTCCGGCGACCGACGCGGAGGTCGGTTATCGGTTCGAACGGATCAGCGACCGGACGGACGCGGGCAGCGCGTTGACCCACAAGAACGGGGTGAGCCTCGCGTTCAGCCTCGCCGCGACCGAGTGGCTCGGCCTCTCCATGGAGGTGCCATATCAATTCCTGAGTATCCGTCCGGCGGACGGTTCGTCGTCCACGCAGGTCAATAACCTTGGGGACCTCACGGCGGAGGGATTCGTCACGCTTCTTCGAGATCCCGGGTGGCGGCTGGCGGTTGCGGCAGGTCTCGACATCGGTGTCCCGACCGGCTCGGTCCACGATGGGACCGGGGGACAGTGGACGCTGACACCGTTCGTGAACGCCGGGATAATGCTGGGTCCCGTCCAGCTTCTCGCCGACGTCAACTACATGGCCGAGCTTCGCTCGCTGCCGGACGCCGGCCCGCGAAAGCAAGAGCTCATGGTGAATCTTGGGGTAGCCTATCCGGTCGCCGGATCGTGGATCCTCCCTTTCCTGACGGTGAACGGGGTCTATGCTTTCTCCGGTCCCTCCGAGATCCGACATCGGGGACAGCTTTACCTCAGCCTCGGAGCTCGGATTGGTCCGGCAGCCGTGGCGGGAGCCTCGGGAACCGACGAGCCTCCGGCGGATGCCAAGAGCGCCGCTGGGCAGGAGTCGTCGGCAGAGCCCTGGTGGAAACGGCTCAGCCTGGCGATCGGGCCGCAGTTCCCCCTCACCTCCGCTCGTGAATTCGAGTGGGGGATAACGACCGCGCTCAAGCTGGATTTCTGACGACGGGTACACGGGGACGCGAGATGGCGACGGACCCTCTCTGCAAAAAGATAGGGCGGCCCAGCCGGGCCGCCCTATCTTTTTGTCTTGGCTGCCGGGGCTACGCCCCGCCGTAGAGGGCTTCCGCCGTGCGCTTCAGCATCTCGACGCCGCGGATCTCGGTCTCGAAGAGGGGCAGGACGGCGCGGACCATGCCGGCGAAATCGGTCTCGATCTGCTTCATGTAGTTGTCCTGCATGGAGACGCGGTTGCGCACGAACTCGGGCGATTCGGGTTTCACCTGCAGCTTGTCGATCAGCATGTTCACCACGACGCCGCCGACGGGGATGCCGAACTCCTTGAACCAGGCGATGAATCGCGTGATCACGGCGATGGGCAGCGCCTCGGGCAGGGTGACGAAGAAGAAGGCGGTCTTCTCCTTGTCGGTGTGGAGAACCTTGGCGTTCGCCATCCGCTGCTGGAAGGAGAGGAGATAATCCATCAGCGGGTCCTTCTCCTCTTTCTTCTTGCTGTAGGAGAGGATTTGCCGGAGGCCCTGGGCCTCTTCCCGGCTCTTCATCATCTTCCCGACCCACAGGGAGTAGACCGAGGACATGCCCAGCAGACGCCGGGCATTGGCCGTGGGGGCGGTGTCGAAGACGTAGACGTCGTACTCGTCCTTGAACATGATGTCGATCATGTTCTCGAACATGGCCGATTCCTCGAAGGCCGGATTCATGGTGGCGGACTCCACAAAGGCGTCCGCCTGCGTCCGGATCTCGGCGAACTTGAGGAACCAACTCACCTTCTCCTTGATCTCCTTCTTGGACTTCTCGATGGTGTCCTTGGTGTCGATCTCGTAGGCGAAGAAGTTCGGCACCCCGGTCACCGGAACCACCTGTCCGAAGACGTTCTGATCGAGCAGACCGCTCAGACTATGGACCGGGTTGGTGGAGGCCAGCAGGGTGCGCTTTCCCTGCTGGGCAAAGGACACCGCGGCCGCGCCGGCGAGGACGGTCTTGCCCACACCCCCCTTGCCGCCGAAGAAGTTGTACTTCAGCTTGGGGTGCGCCTTCAGGAAGGCCTGCATGCTCTCTTGAACCAGCGAATGCGATTGCGTCATGGAATCACGCTCCCCGGTATAAGGAGGGGGCCGGCCTAGAGGCTCGGCCCGAACAGTGCCTCGGCCATTCTCTCGATCATCGGGAGGCCGGTGATGTCGCGCTCGAACTCGGGGATCCGGGCCAGCACCTTGTTCCCGAACAGCTCGTCGATCTTCTTCAGGTACCCCTTCTGCATCACCAGGCGGTTCTTGAGGTATTCGGGGATGTCCTGGCTGGCCAGGCTCTCGGGGATCACCCGGTTCACGACGTAGCCCGAGAGGGGCACGTTGAATTTGGCAAAGAGCTGGGCCGCCTTCTGCGTGTCGATCAGGATCATCTCCTCGGGAATGATCACGAAGAAGAAGGCCGTCTTCTCCCGGTCGGTCAGGATGCTGGACGAGGTGCCGATCCGGTGCTTGATATACTGCAGTTCCTTGAGGATCATGTCCTCTTCGACTACCTTGTCGCGGGAGATCTGCGCGGCCATCTCCTCGTACTGCCGCATGTCCTCGCGGAGCTTGGTGATCCGCTCGATCCACTCGTCGTAGACGCTGGCCATGGACAGATAGTAGAGGGCGTGGCCAAGGGGCACCAAGTCGTAGATGTAGTAGTCGTACTGCCCGGCCACCACGATGTCCACGACCTCGTCGAAGATGGCGCTCTCTTCCATGGCCGGCTCGGCCGCGGCGGCCTGGATGTAGCTCTCGATCTCGTCGGGGATCTTGTCGAAGCCGTACATGTCGAAGATCTTCTTGCGGATCTCGGCCTGGTAGGCCTTGATGCGCTGGTCGGCGTCGATCTCCTGGGCGAAGAGGTTGGGCATGATCTCCACCGCCCCCTTGCCGAAGATGTCGCGCTGGAAGATGTCGGACAGCGAGGCCTGGGGATCCACCGAGAAGACCAGGACCTTCTTGCCCTGCTTTGCCAGGTGGTACGCGGCGGCGGCGGAGAAGGTGGTCTTGCCCAGGCCGCCCTTGCCGCCGAACATGATGTAGCGTCGATTCGGGAAGTCCTTGAAGATCCGGCCGAGTCCCCCGTTCATGCCAGGTCCTTTCCGTGCGTCAGGCCGATGAACGGCCCCCGCGCTGGTGGAAACCGTCTAGGCCAAGGCGTCGGTCAGGTCCTTCTCACGCAGCATACGCCGCTTCCAGGTGGAGATCTGTGGCACCACGTACGGCAGGAGGCGGAGCGAGTAGTAGGGGGGCAGGATGGGAACCCCCAGGAGGTCTCCCATGGTGATCAGGATGAAGAGGTGTTCCATGCTCCCGCGGGTCTTGAGGGCCTGGCGGGTCATCTCGTGGGCTGCCATCCCGTAGACGTAATCCTTGAACTTGGCCTTGAAACCCCCGAAAAATCCTTTTTTCTCCTTCTCCTCGTTCGCCATCGTTTCTTGCCCCTTTCTGCGGATGACTGAAGCGTAGAAACTGGGAAGAGGCTATCCCGATCCTCCTTCGGATGTCAAGCCTCGTCTGCGCGGGGTCCGGTCGGAGGAACCACAGGACACGGCAGAATGACCGAATGGCTACTCCTCGATGCGGTTCAGGGCGTCGATGAGCTGGCGGAGGCGGCCGAAGTTCCGGCGATTGAAATTGAGCGTGAGGCGCGGAAGATCCGCCAGGGCAGACTCCTCGGCTTCTTCGGGCAGGGCGGGACTCACCGACAGGCCTCCCGCCGTGAGGATGTCGCGGAACTCCTCCTCCAGGCGGCGGATTGCCTCGGCGGCGGGGGCGTGGCGCAGTCGAATTACCAGCCGGTTCCCGACGTACCGGCTGGAGTGGTAATTCCGGTAAAAGGTGAGGATTTCTTCCACGGCCTCGTCGAGGCGATCCGTGACCCGGTACAGCGCGAGGTCTTCGGGAGCGATCAAGCCGCGCGACAGCAGCGTGGTCCGCACGTAAGCGTCCCAGGACCGCCAGTAATCATCGCCCGCCCGGTCCACGCAGACGAGAGGGAGCAGGGCGCTCTTGCCTGTCTGGAGCAACGTCAGCGTCTCGAAGGCCTCGTCCATGGTCCCGAAGCCGCCGGGAAAGAGGGCGATCGCGTCGGTCTCCTTCACAAAGACGAGCTTCCTGGTGAAGAAGTAGCGGAAGGTGACGAGCTTGGGGTCGTTCAGGATGACCTCGTTGGCTTCTTGCTCGAAGGGCAGGCGGATGTTCACCCCGAAGCTCCGCTCCCGTCCGGCGCCGTCCTGGCCCGCCTTCATGATGCCTTCGCCGGCGCCCGTGATCACCATCCATCCCCGGGCGCTGATCATGCGGGCGAAGTCGGCCGCCTGGCGGTATTCGGGTGAGTCCTCCGGCAGGCGGGCCGAGCCGAAGATGGTCACCTTGCGGATGCTGCGGTAGGGGGCGAAGACCCGGAAGGCGTAGATCAGCTCGCGCAGCGCCGCGTTCAGGATCTTGATGTCGCCGCGGCTGGTCTGGTTCCGAATCAGGCGAAGCGTGCTATGGATCATCCCCTCCAGAAACTCCGCGTGGGGTGAGCCGCCGGCCTGTTCGATCAGGCGGGAGATCAGCTCTTCCGTGCCGCCGATCGGGTGCGAGGAGGAAGACGGGCTGGTGCGATTGTGTGTCATGATGCTCCCGGGAAGAAGAGTTCGATAGTTCGACGGTTCCACTCATCGGAACTGCCGAACAGCCGAACGGTCAGTACAGCACCCGCTTCACGAAGAGGTCAAGAAACCGATCCGCCTCGACCTCGACGCAGACGTTCGCCGTGGGGGCGGTCCGGCATCGTCGCCTGAGATCGGCAACCGCCATCCCGGCCGTGAAGGCTCCCTGGGTTTCGACGGTCACCGCCAGGGGCTCCTGCCGGACCAGCGAGGGGTCGAGGGCGACTCCCACCGCCAGGGGGTCGTGCAGGAACATCCCATCCGCCCCTTCGTGTTCGCGGTGAAATGCCATCGTGGCCGTCGTGATCTGCCTTATGAAGGTCTGGATGGCTCCGCCCCGGCTCGACTCCTCGACGAGCCGTCGGGTGAGGGTCACGCGTTCCGTGACGTCCAGGGGGACCAGGGTGAGGGGCAGGCCAGCCCCGAGGACGACGGCAGCCGCCTCGGGATCCGCCGCGAAGTTGAACTCCGAGACGGGCCCGACGTTTCCGGGAACCCGGATCGCGCCGCCCATGACGATGAGCGTCCGTAGTTGGCGCATCGTCTCCGGGTCCCGACGGATTGCCAGGGCGAGATTGGTCAGGGGGGCCGTCGCGATCAGGATCAGTTCTCCAGGAAACCGCCGGATCGCTTCCAGCAGGAGCCCTGCGGCGTCTTCGGCGGCCCGCCGACGGGTCGGGGGAAAGGCTCGCGTCACGCCGCCGAGTCCGTCGTCCCCGTGGACGTCGCCGGCCGTGATGGCAGGACCGAAAAGCGGGGCGGCCGCCCCCGCCGAGACCGGGATGCACGGGGCGTCGAGGATGTCGAGGACGGTCAGGGTGTTGGCCGTGGCCTGTGCCAGCGATACGTTGCCGCTGACGGTCGAGATTCCTTGCAGGGAGAATTCGGGAGATCGGAGGGCGAGGATGATGGCCAGGGCGTCGTCCACCCCCGTGTCCACGTCCAGGAAGATCGGCTGCTTCTGCATCAGACCCAGATGAAATCAGTTCCGCGCGTTGGACTCCAGGGCGCGCGCCAGATCCTCCTTGATCCGCACATTGATCTTCAGGCGGTTCAAGAGGTCGGGCTGGTGAGCCGCCAGGTATTCCAGGAGGGCAGCGGAGTCCAGGGGGGCGGTGTGAGGCTGCGTATCGAGGATCCAATCGGCCAGCGTCTCTTTGTGCAGCCGCCGGACCTGCGGGTCTTGAAAGATGATGTCGAGAATATCTTGCGACAAGAGATCGTTCACGGGAGCCTCCTTTCATCGTACGGAGGGGATTATAGCAGGAAAACTCGTCCCTGGCAAGGTTGACCCTCCTCCTACGTCCCTGGTTCGTGGAGGCGTCGTTCGAGGCCCTCGAGGACGATTCGCGTGTGCGTCCGGAAATGGAGGAAGAACGCCATCAGATGAAGGGTCGATTCGAAGTTGCCTGGCCGGGTCAGAAGCACGACCAGCACGGTGCGCCAGAAGTACCAGGCCGTCTGGCGATCGAATCCGAGCCGCCAGACCAGCGCAGCGAGGGCGCGAAGCTCGGTCCACCGCCCCCGGATGGACCCGACCTGCTTGGGGTGCCGTACGAGGCGACGGGCGACCGCCAAGACCCGGCCGAAATAGCGCCGCGGGGAATACACCTGCCGGAGCAGGGCGGCGTAGTCTTCGAGGATCTCGGCACGCGGCCGCGACGGGGTGAAGTTCAGGCCGCTGGTGGCCTGATCGGCGTCGCCCGGCTTGAGGCGGAACTGGGCCTCCGGCAGCCGTCCCTCCCGTGCCAGCCGCCGCGTCAGTTGCGTGTTCGGGAGTGCGGCGAGCAGCCCCACCATCGCCATCGGGATGGCGGCAGCCTCCACGCACGCCGCGATGGCATCCGCGGCCTGTCGTGTCTCGCCGTCGAATCCGAGGATGAAGCCGGCCGTGACGAGCATGCCGCGGCGGTTGAGGCGGTGCACGCTCTCCGCCACACGGTATCGCGTGTTCACCTTCTTCTGGGTCCGGATCAGGAGGCGCGGGTCGGGTGTCTCGATCCCGACGAAGACATAGCGGAAGTCCACCGCCTCCATCATATCAAGCAGCGTCGGATCGTCCGCCAGGTTGATCGTCGCCTCGGTGCTGAAGAGGAACGGAAAGCCGCGCTGACGGCTCCACGTCAAGAGCTCCGGCAGGAATGCCTTCACGGCCTTCTTGTTTCCGATGAAATTGTCGTCCACGAAGTCGACATGGCCTCGGTAGCCCAACCGATAGAGGCACTCCAGCTCTCGCAAGAGCTGCTGGGGAGTCTTCGTCCGGGGCCGCCGGCCGTACAGCTCGATGATGTCGCAGAACTCGCAGTTGAACGGGCAGCCGCGGGAGAACTGCACCCCGGCGTAGATGTAGCGATGCAGCTCCAGCAGGTCGAAGCGCGGCGTCGGGCTGAGGGTGATATCGGGTTTCGCCTCCGAGCGGTAGATCCCGGACGTGGCGCCCGCGGCCAGGTCGGCGAGAAACTGGGGGATCGTCAGCTCGCCTTCGTCGAGCACCAGATAATCGGCAGCCGCATAGATGTCCGGCTGGCTGGTGGGATCCTGGCCGCCGACGGCGATTCGCTTGCCGTGGGCGTGGCAGAGGTCGATGAGCGCGAGGAGGCTCCGCTGCTGCGGAATCATGCCGCCCGCCATGACGATGTCCGCCCAGTCGAGCTGCGCCGGATCCATCTCCCGGACGTTGAGATCCAGGAGCCGGAGGGTCCAGTCCGGGGGGAGGAGGGCCGCCGCCGTCACCAGGCCGAGCGGCGCGGCCGGATACCGGGCGCCGAGGAGCTCGCAGGGTTCGCGAAAGCTCCAGTAGCTCAACTCCGGAAACCGCGGGGAGAGCAGGAGGCAATTCGTCATAAAGTGCATTCCTCCGGCAGGATGCTGGACCTCCCCGTTTCGCTCAGGCCGCTCAAAAAGGTCCAGATGCCAGGCGGCGCGCGCAGGGCCGAGTGAGGCATACTGCGAATACGCCGCAGCGAGTGCCCGAGCAAGCGGGTACCCAGCCTTCGGCTGGGTGACCGCAGATGGGCCTTTTTCAGCAGCCTGCTAGGTGCTCTCACGGTGGGCCGCGCCGCGAGGAAAGTCAAGGGCGATCTTTCCCCCGAGTCGGCCGAAGGTACGCCATCGTGTCGTTGACGGAGTGGAGTACCTGATGATGTGCGATTCGTATTGCGAAGGTTCCGATATTGACCGTGCGGGGTCGGAGCGTACGGGGTTGTTCTGCGCGAAGATGAATCTGTATTCCGGTCTAGGGTGATGTTGTATATACCGATGTGTGCTGAACGGCGCCCACGATCTCTCCGCCGTGTTTTTCTTTTCGCAAAGTGTCGGCGCCTTCCGGTTGAGGCTTCTCGCGGGAGTGCCGGTGCCAATATGCCATCTGCACCTCTTCCTCGAAAGCCGCCGCGTCCATACTGAAAAGGTAGTTGAAGGCGGGGCGGAAGTTGTCCGCCCCGGCGTAGTACGGGTCGCGGCTGTAGTCCCCTACCTTTTTCAGCAAGTCCAGCACCCGCCGTATCCCGTACCGATCGATCATATACTCGACAGCAACGGCCCCGCTGGTGTACGGGTCCGCGGCGAAGGGCGCGAGGATCCGGCGCCCGTGCGGGCGGTGGAGCGCGCCGTCGGCCAGCCGGTGCTGGAAGTAGACCGCCACGCCCTCGCCGAACCACCGCGGCAGTCCGCCCGCAATCGAGTAGGTGAAGACATGCACGAGTTCGTGGACGAGGGTGGCAGCCACGGCCTGGTCCGCGGCGCTGCGGATGCTGATGCCGGTCCCGTCCGTGCTGCCCAGCGTCCGGTCTGACGTCTGACGCATATCGTCGCTCCACCCGGAGTAGAACGTGACGGGAATCGGCGGGGGCGGATAGACTCCCAGGGTCGCGCCAAGATCCTCGTAGGCGCGCTCGAGCACGTGCAGCAGCGGCGGGATCCAGGCGGCGTCCTGCGCCGGGTAGGTCACCACGAAGTGGTTCGTCCGCTCGGTGCGGGACTCGGCGTGGGTGGCGGTGATGCCCGCAATGGAGGTCAGGAGGCCTCCGACTATGAACAGGAGGATGACGGGTAGCTGGCGTGAATGAGTGCTGAGGACAGAGAAAGTGGGGTTCACTTGCACACCCTTTCGCGGAAAGCGCAGTCGGTGACGCCTTGGACTAGCAGGCTGCTGAATAACCCGCTTTCGTTCAGGCTGCTCAAAAAGGTCCAGATGCCAGGCGGCGCGCCGGGTACCCGGCCGAAGGCTGGGTGCAGGTGCATGGCGTACTTATGTGTACGTCGCAGCGCCGCGCGAGCGCGCGGGGCACCCACCAAAGGTGAGTCACCGCAGATGAGCCGTTTTCAGCAGCCTGCTAGGGTGATCCGGGGCGCGGGCGTCTCATAGGGTGTTTCGGTGGGTTTCAGGGGAAACGTGAGCGGTTTTCTGTGTCGGCTCGTGAAGGGTCAGGGGAGGGTGCGCGGGAAGATCAAGATCGCCGAGCAGGGGGAGTCGACGGTGATCCAGCCCTGCAGCAATCGCTGCGTCTGCGCGATCCCTACTCGGACCCCCTGTCGTGCATCCATCTCGGCCGGTTCCGGCAGAGTTTTCCCTTCGGTCCGGCATGCTCGGCCGAGGATTCCCTCCGCGACAGCGCAACGCAGACTCGCGGCTCCGAGGTGGGGCGAGCGGCGGACTCAGCCCGAACGGTGCAGTTGAACCGCCGGTACCAACGGCCGTTGGTGCGCAAAGAGCGCAAAGAAAGACCCGCCGTTTCCAGAGAGTTCCGGAATCACCCGGCCTGAGCGAGCCTTACGATTTCCATCCGTGGTCCGAGGCCCGACCCACAGCCTCTGGCTCTTTGCGGTCTTTGCGAGCTTTGCGGTGAGATATTTCGGCTCAGGTCGCCTGCGGCTCTTTCCGCGGCGCGCGCCGACCGCTGCCGGACCGCGCCTCGGATGTCCGGGACGCGCCCAGGTCCCGGATCGTCGCGGCCTGCTGGAAGCGCTGGAGATCCGGGAAGCGAAAGACGACCCGCAGGTGGTCCGGGTTGGTGATGGGGCGGGGGAGGGAGCGGATGGGGCCGAGGTCGAAGCGGTAGTAGGGAATGTCCTCGCCGCGCCGGCCCGGCCAGGTCAGCTCCGGCAGGTCGCGCCGCAAGACGCGCGAGACGCGGAGGATCTCTGCGTATTCGCGGATGATACCCGTGGTCCCCTGAAATCGCGAGGCACCTTCGTAGAGTGCGACGAAGGCCACCGACGTCCGTGAGGCGGCGATGGCAGAGACGGGCACATGATAGAAGCCCAGCCGGTGGATCAGGGCGAGATGCTCGGGTCCGCGGACCGGACCGACCATGATCGACGCCGTACAGCCGCCCTCGGAGACGGTCAAGACCCGCACGCGGCGGGACCGGATGCGACTCGTCTGGGCCATGGTGGATTCTCCCCTTAGGAGCCGTTACGAAATAACTTGTCCATTCATTGGAATTTCGTTACGGCTCCTTATGCCGTTTCCGGAATTTCTCCGGTCAAGTTATTCTTTGACAACGGCTCAGCCCGTGGCCGGGTCCGATCCGGCGGGCGAGAGCTCTCCAAGGGCAGCCTCATACGTCCGGAGGGCGGCCGGGCCGAACAAGACGAAGCGGACGAGGGCGATCTCGGGATGGGTCTTCAGGAACGTGATGACCGTGGTGAGGGCGATGCGCGCCGCCTCGGCCACTGGGTAGCCATAGGCCCCGGTGCTGATGGAGGGAAACGCCACGCTTCCGATCTCGCGCTCGCCGGCGAGACGCAGGCTGTTCCGGTAGGCGCCGGCCAGCAGCTCGGCCTCGCCGTGCTTGCCGTCGCGATAGATTGGCCCGACGGTGTGGATGACCCATCTGGCGGCGAGACGCCCGCCGCCGCTGATGCGCGCTTCCCCGGTCGGACACCCACCGATCTTCCGGCACTCCTCCAGGATTTGCGGGCCTCCAGCCCGGTGAACGGCCCCGTCCACGCCGCTCCCACCCAGCAGGCTGGTGTTGGCGGCGTTGACGATGGCCTCGGTGTCCTGTCGGGTGATGTCGCCCTCGACCAGCTCCAGCGTCGCCGTTCCGATCTGCACCGATTGCATGGCCACCCTCCCCTCCGTCAGCAAGAGATGCTGGGGAGCAGGGGAGCTGGGGGGATCGGGAGATCGGGAGATCGGGAGATAGGAGAGGCTATCGCCCCCGCGCCTCTGCCCCTCATGCTCCCCCTCTCCCCCGCCCCCCTGCTCCTCCGAGGCCTTACCGGATCCACTTCTGCTGCAACTTGGCGAGGTCGCCCTTCAGCTTCGCCAGGTCCAGCCACAGGTTGACGTAGTTGCTCCACGTCTGGTCATCCCGCGGCAAGAGATAGCCGAAGTCGTCCTTGGTGTAGGTGTTCTCCGGCTCCACGGCGAACAGGCGCGGCTCCTGCTTGGCCATCAGCATCGCCTCGACGTTGTCGGTGATCATCACGTCCACTTCGCCCGCCACGATCTTCTCGGGGATGCTCAGGTTCTTCTCGATCACCAGCACCGTCGCCTGCTTGATGCTCGCGTCCACGAACCGCTGATTCGTCCCGCCGGGATTCACGCCGATCTTCACGCCCGGCTTGTCGATGTCCGCCAGGGTCTTGAAGCGCTCCCGGTCCGCCGCCCGGATCAGGGGAGACTTGCCGACGTTGATGTAGGGGTGGGTGAGATTGGCCACGCGCTGACGGGCCAGGGTGCGGGTGATGCCGGTCATGGCGATGTCGTACTGGTCGTCCTGGAGCCCCTTGAGCAGGGTCGGCCAGGTGGTCTTGACGAACTGCGCCTTCACGCCGAGCGACTCGGCCAGGAGCTTGGCCGCGTCGATGTCGTGGCCCTCATACTCGTTGGTGGCCGGATTCAGGAAGCTGAACGGCTTGAAGTCGCCCGTGGTGCCGACGCGGAGGACGCCCCGCTGACCGATCTGGTCCAGGTGGGAGGCCGCCTGCGCCTGCGCCAGGCCCGCCGTCGCGGCAGTCAGGGCCAGGACCAACCATAAGGACAAGAACACCCGGATTCGCATCGAACGCATTTCGCTTCTCCTTGTGACTGTTGTGATGTTGCCCATACCGTCGGGCGC
>JAPLLC010000283.1 GCA_026387775.1 Candidatus Methylomirabilota bacterium
CCCCCCAGGAGACTCAAGACCGACCGGCGCTCGCCCGTGGGGGCCACGGATTCATCCAGCGTGACCTGCGACTGCTCGCGGATGGTCAGGACACCCTTCCCGCCCAGGAGCAGACGGACCGTGGCCTGCGCCTTGGTCGTGATCTGGTCCCGGAAGAAGACGTCATCCCGAAACTTCAGGGAGGCTGGCTGGGGGAGCGCCACGCGCCCGACCGTGGCCTGCCCCTGGAGGGCGGTCACCGTCCCGATGCTGGTGCTGGCCGCCTGCTGCGCCCATGCCGGACACGGGAGAAGCGAGGCAGTGAGCATCACGGAAACCACGACGCCTTTGAGCGTATTCATGGGAGTCTCCGATCACACACAACGATATTCAATCGACCGTACAGGGACGCCACGTGACCTTCCAGGAAGACTGCCTATCCACTGTCCTGTTGTCAAGTATGGATCCTCACACCACCGGTCCACCAGTCTTCCCGCATTCCTCGATTTCCTGCTCAGTACCTCCACGACAGGCTGAGAGTGACGACGCTTCGGCTGTACCCGTAGACGGGCAGGTTCGAATGGTTCCAGGTATACAGATACTCCAGCGCCAGGGTCAAATCGTTCGGCAGGTCCTTCGCCAAGCTGAAAATGTTGTTCATCTCCCGATCCCGACGATAGGTGGACGGGGCATCGGTGAGCGGAAGATAGTCGTTCTGATGAGTATAGTTGCGGAACTGGAAGTCAAAGTCGTACCGAAAGCGGAGGCCCAGGTCCCACCAGGGGTCCCGCCACGGCAAGGTGTACTGCGTGCCAACCAGGAATCGGTTTCCCACGTACTTCCAGTTCGTGCCCACCGCCGCCTCGTAGTCGAGCTGATAGCCGCCCTTCACGTAGTGACCGCCCTCGAACTGCATGTAATGGGTAAAGCCGCCCATGTAGTTGTTCGAGTCCCGGTTATCGGCCGACGTCACGGGGTGCTGATTCAGGAAGCTCTTGAACTGGTAGCGCAGGATGGGCTGCGTGACTTGCGAGCCGTTCCAAATCAAGGTCATCGCCGGGGCGACCGTGTGGCGCGTCAGATACGGATCGTCGAGCAGCATGTAGTCGTACAGATAGGTGAGGTTGTAGATCGTCTGCTTGCCCCACAGGGTGTCCTTGTAACTCAGGCTCCCCATAATGGAAGGGCTCAGGACGTTGTAGTTCGATAGATTGTTCTCGTAGGTCCCGAGCACAGAGGCCGCGACCACGCCTTCCCAGTCCACCGTGCGCAGCGGCGTGTACTCGAAGCGCACGTATCCCAGCTCGCCCGTGCTCCGGTGCTTGGCCTCGCGTGAAAGGATCGCCACCGGATCCCCGCTGGGGTCGGCGATGACCGACACGTTGTTGTCGTAGAACGTGCCGATCTTGGCATCCACATGGAAGTTCCGCTCCTTCATCGCCGCCGTCCCGAGCACGTCGCGGAAACGCTCTGCGGGGCCTGTGAGCGGCGACATCGGCTGCAGACGGAGCGCCTCCTCGATCTCGGTCCGGGCCTCGGCGGGCATACCCAGCGCGGAGAGTGCCAGACCCGAGTAGAATCGATTGAGCTGGGCAAAGTTCTCGTCGCTGGCCACGTTGGCGCGGAAATACCGCAGGGCCTCCCGAAACCGCTGTTGGCGGTACTCGAGGAAGCCCAAATAGTACCCCAGGTTCTGCCGCCGCGGATCGCGCGTGTAGAGGCCTTGAAAGAGGGCATCGGATTTGTCGTACTGCTGCTGCGTGAAATAGACGACGGCGAGCTGGTAGGCGACGTCCGCGTCGTTGGGGTTCAGCTTCTGCGCCTGCTCCAGGGCCTCCTGCGCGGCGGCCGGCTGGTCTATGGCCAGGTAGACCATGCCCACGTAGTAGAGCGCGTTGACGTTGTCCGGATTCATCCGGACCGCTTCCTGGAAGGCCTGCAGTGCGTCCTGATACTGGCCTTGCCCATAGGCGACGATCCCGCGATCCACGTAGACATCCGACTCCGTCGGGATCTGCCCCCAGGCAGGACTCGCCAGGATCACGAGCACGCTGCCGAGCAGCACGAGAGGCCAGACGGTCCTGCCGGACATCCCCATACGTTTCATGAGAGCCTCCAATGACGATGACCACGGCTAGGTTCGGAGACGGGAATCGCAATACGGAAATGAGAATGGACGATCGCCGATCCGTGAGACTCACCCGGATGCTCGACGCGCGAGACCGTATCTCCGAACACCCGAGCCGACAGGCCCGGAATTGGTTTCATATCAGGTCGTCGATGCGCTGTCAAATATCTTGTCCAGCCCGCGGACGATCGCCCCCCCGGATCAACCACGCGCCCCTTCCGCCGCCGCCCCAGGTGTCTCTGGAGCATCTGCGGGCTGCTCGCTCTCGACGGTGAACACCCGGACTCCCTCGCCGCGTCCCTTTACGTGCACCTCGCCCAACTCTCGCAGTCGAAACTCCGTCCCGACCGCGTCGGCCGTGGTCTGGCTGATCGCCAGCGGGGTCTTGAACTCCTTGGTGATCCCTTCCAGACGGGAGGCCAGGTTCACGGTGTCACCGATGGCGCTGTACTCCCGACGGTGATCCGCACCCATCACCCCCACCACCGCCTCGCCGGTGTTGATGCCCACCCCGATCCGCAGCGGTCGACCGCACTTCGCCTGCCAGGTCGGCGAGAGGACGGGAAGCTGGGCGATCATCTCCACGCCGGCGCGCACGGCGCGCGCGGCGTGGTCAGCCTGCACCAGGGGGGCGCTGAAAAGAGCCATGATGGCGTCCCCGACGTACTTGTCGAGCGTGCCCCCATGCTTCAGAACGATCGGCACCATGGTGTTGAAGTATTCCCGCAGGAGTTCCACCACGTCTTCAGGCGTCAGCCCTTCCGAGATCGTGGTGAAATCGCGGATATCGGAAAACAGAACCGTGATCTCCCGACGCTTTCCAGCCAGCGCCTGCCCGCTCCGATCTTCGGCGATCTGGCGCGCCACCACCGGGGAGAAGAACCGGGCGTACTCCCGGCGCACCCGCTCTTCCCGCATGTAGTTGAAGGAGATGGTCATGCCTGCGCCCAGCAGCAACGCCAGAACCGTCGGCACCAGCTCCACCCAGAGGTTCAGTCGGGCGAACGCCAGCTGGACGAGCATCAGGTAACCCGCACCCAACCCGAGCGTCCCCAGGATCGCCCGGATCGGCCGCAAGCGCCCGGCGACGACGGCGCCCCCGATGGAGAGGAGCAGGATCATCCCGAGCGTCGCTGCCGGAGGGAGGCGCCAGATCGGGTCGTCGCCGAGGAGCGTCTCCAGAGCATTCGCCTGGATCTCCGTGCCGGCCATCAGCAGGGCCTCCTGCTCGCTCCCCCCTTTCAACCCCGCTTCCGCCGACGTCGGAAGCCAGTTGGCCCCCGCAAACGGCGCCGGGTGTCGGTCGTGCAGGCTCAGCGCCCCGACCCCCACCAGGACGATCTTGCCCTCGAACGTCTTGGGTGGGAGCTCCCCGCGGTAGACCTGATAATAGGGATAGGTGGGAAACGTCCCGCTGGGGCCCCGGAAGTTGATCCACGTCCTGATGCGGCGCGCCGCACGGCTCTGTTCGGCCCCGAGCTTCTTGGCCGCCAGGTCGAACAGCCGCGCGGTGAAGCTCAGGTGCACCTCTCCCGCATGGCGGCGCGCCAGGACAACCGAGCGGACCACCGAGTCCTTGCCCCGCTCCAGCTCGACGAATCCAATCCCGGCCGCGCCGGCGCGGATGGCGGGAAGGGGAGGCTCGACGATCTCGCGCTGCTGCGCCACCCCTACGCTCGTCTGGGTGGCGATGCTCCGGAGCGTCTCCCCGAGGACGACGCGCCCCGCCCCCGCGACGGCATGGCCCAGCAGACGATCCTCGCGATCCTGCGTCTTCTCGACAAACAGGATGTCCACGCCGATCGCCAACGGGCTGTCCTTGGCGATCTGGTCGATCACTCGGGCGTGATAGGAGCGGGGCCAGGGCCACTGGCGATCCATTTCCGCCAGCGAGTCGTCATCCGCCGTGACGAGGACGATGGGAAAGGCGGGCGCCTTTGGTCCGCGCAGATCGAAGCGGAGATCCAGGGTGCGGCCCTCTGGCAGCTCCAGCAGGCCGGCAAGATACGCCAGGGCGATCACGATCCCGGCCGAGATACCGAACAGCAATGCGCGCTTCACCGGCGCCCTCCTAGCGGGGGCTCCCGCCGTGGGTGAACAGTCTCGGCAGCTTACTGATCGCCCGCTCGCGCCGCGGGCGTGGTCTCGCAGATCAACGCCGTCTCATCGCAACAGGTGAACTTCGCGCAGCGGATACAATCCTTCCAGATCTTCTGCGGAAGCTCTCGCTTGTCCAGCGTCCGGAACCCAAGTTGCTCGAAGAACCCCGGTCGGTAGGTCAGGGCGAACACCCGCCGCACGCCAAGGCCCGTCGCCTCGTCGAGACAGGCGGTGACCAGCGCCTTCCCAAGGCCCTTCCTCCCGTACGCGTCATGCACGGCGAGGGATCGAATCTCCGCCAGATCCTCCCAGTACAGCGACAAGGCGCACACCCCCACGACCTCGCCGTCCACCGCGCAGACAAAGAAGTCCCGGAGGTTCCTGTAGACCTCGTTCAGCGTCCGGGGTAACAGCTCGCCGCGAGCGGCAAAATGGGCCAGGAGCCTCTGGATCGCTGGACCGTCAGCCGCCTTCGCCTTCCGGACCACCGATGCCAAGGCGGAGAGCGAAGGACGGGGGGGGCAGGACGGCGAGTTGTGGCAGGGCCCTCCCGCCGCCTCGACCGCCGGAGGCGGGCCAAATCCACCCTGGGCGGACTCGCGACGCCGTCCCACCCCCTCGATCGTCACGGAGCCCGGCTTCCCGATCTCCCCGCTCACCTGGACGGGGCACCCCAGAATCTGCTGCGCCAGGGCAATCGCGGTGAGCAGGTGCGACGTGACCCGCGAGGTGGTGAGCCGGGAGGTTCCCGCGGCCAGGGCCATCGGCACGATCAACTGGTCCGCGAGATGGGGATCGCACCCGGCGTCGGCTCCCGCGAACTCGAGAAACCCCTCCACCACGTCATCGGCCAACGCCTCCGCGCTCTTCCCTCGCTCCCCCAATCCCGAGAAACCCGCGCGCCCCGTCTCATCCTCCGCAACCAGCGAAAGGAAATCCCCCGGATCCAGTGCGTCCACCTCCCGCACCGCGAACTCCCCAGAGTATCCCGCCAGTTCGAGCCGCTCGCGGGCCCGGGCGCACTGCCGCTCGGCAACGGAGCGCGGCAGCTTCGAGACCGCCGATACGCCACGCAGCGCCGCGCCTCGCGGCTGGCGGACGAGCGTCACCGCCGACAAGGCGGCGCGCCCTGCGATCTCCACGCAAATCCGTCCGCCCCCTCTGGGAAAGAAGCCCCAGCGCTCCACCTCCAGTCTGGCCTGTACCCCCATCCGGGCCAGCGCCGGGAACCACACTTCTTGGAGGTAGTCGGTGGGAGGGCTCCAGGGCACGTGCGTCCCGCCGGTCACCCAGACGCGCGACGCCCCGTCCGACGTGGCCAGCGGCAGAAGGATGGCCTGAAGAACCAGAGAGACCGAACCCGCCGTGCCGATGTCGAAGTCGTACTCCCCCGGCCGGATCCTCCCCGGCGCGAACATCAGCACCTGTGAACCGAGCGATACCCCCTCCGCCTCTGCCCCGCAGATCTCGACCAACGCCTTCACTACGGTGAGGTGCTGGGCCTGGAGTCCCGGAACCTTCCTTCGGGCGCGGATGCCCCGAATGTGCACCGGCGTGCCGCAGATCACACCCAGCGTCAGCGCGGCCCGAAGCACCTGCCCGCCGCCCTCCCCTTGCCCTCCGTCGATCTGGATCACGCGAGCCCGCTCCCGACGTCGTGTGGCCTAGAAACAAACAAGGCTTCCGATCCACTGGAAATGCTGAGTTATGACACCCAACGGTCCCGCCCAAGGCGGGGGGAAATATCGGCCTGCGCTCGATCCAAGCATCGCCCCCGCTCCCAAGCCTAGGCCCCTTCTACCACTAGGCTTCGGGAAATGTCAAGAAAGGCCTCCTTCTCCCTCCAAGGGCTCGCGTCGTGCGGTGCCCCTTCGGATGCTCTCTCCCCCCGATATCCCTCCGATACGCTGGCCTGGAATGTCAGAAACCCTAGAAAAGACTTGACAGAATCGGCCCTCCTCAATAGATTGTCGAATGTTTTCGGGTCTATACCTGGGCCATTTTCTGCTTGAGATTTTGAAAGGAGGCGCCTGTGAAACCGAAGGTGCTGGTGAGCCGCAAGGTGTTCGACGCGGCGTTGGTCTTGCTCAACAAACATTTCGATGTCGAATCGAACCAGCGCGACGTCCCCTATGCCCCGACACAGCTCGTGAAAAAGCTGCAGGGGAAATCTGGGGCGATCGTCCTGCTCACCGATATCTTCGACGAGCGCGTGTTTGCCCAGTGCCCGGAATTGAAGATTGTTTGCAATGTCGCCGTCGGATACAACAACATCGACGCGAAGGCCGCCTCGCGGCGCGGCATCATGGTGACCAATACCCCCGGAGTGCTGGACGATACCACCGCGGATTTCACCTGGACCCTGCTCCTGGCGACAGCCAGGCGCGTGGTCGAGTCGGACACGTTTTTCCGCAGCGGAAAATGGAAGGGCTGGGGGCTGATGCAGTTCACCGGCTATGACGTGCACCACAAGACCCTGGGTATTGTGGGCATGGGACGCATCGGCAAGGGGGTGGCCCGCCGGGCCAAGGGCTTCGATATGCGGGTGATCTACACCGACATCCAGCGCGCCGACGAGGCCACCGAGCGCGAATACGGAGTCATGTACGTGGACAAGCGGACCCTCCTGCGCGAGTCCGACTTCGTCAGCCTCCACATCCCGCTCTTCGCCGAGACGCAACACTTTCTCTCCGACCCCGAGTTCGCGCTCATGAAGAAGACGGCGATCCTCGTCAACGCAGCGCGGGGCCCCATCGTGGACGAGAAAGCCCTGGTGCGAGCCCTCAAGGGGGCCAAGATCGCCGGCGCGGGCCTCGACGTGTATGAGAAAGAGCCCAAATGCGAACGCGCGCTCTTGTCCATGAAGAACGTGGTCCTGGCGCCCCACACGGCCAGCGCCTCCATCGAGACGCGCACGGACAGCGGCCGCCGAACATTGTGAATCCGGAAATCCTGGCGCGCTAGCTTCCAGACGGACAACAAAAAACCCGGGGGCCTTGAAGGTCGCCGGGTTTTTTCCTTCTTCCACCCTGCCAGCTACATCCTATACCTCCCGAAATCCTCGGGCTTGAGATTCTCCAGCCATTCCTTCCACTTGTCGGTCTCTTCCTTCTCCTCGGAAATCTCCACGCTCTTCGCCTGGGCCACGACATTCTCCGCGACAAAAATGGGAGCATTCACTCGGAGGGCCAGCGCGATGGCGTCACTCGGACGCGCGTCGATGTTGATCACCGCCCCGTTGCTGTTCAACTCGATCACCGCGAAGAAGGTGTTGTCCTTGAGGTCGTTCACGATCACCTGGCGGACCGTGACCCCCAGCCCGTCCAGGACGCTCTTGAGCAGGTCGTGCGTCATCGGGCGGGGCGTGGTGACCTTCTCCAACTCCAGCGCGATGGCGTTCGCCTCGAAAATCCCGACCCAGATCGGCAGGGCCTTCCGCTCGTCCACATCCTTCAGGATGATGATCGGCATATTCGTGATGGGATCCAGGGCGATCCCCCGGACGGTCATCTGAATCAGCACGGCGCCCTCCTACCCTTTCTCCGATCGGAAGAAGGGGACCAGCTTCGCGTAGGTGGCTTCCAGATAGTCTGGCATGACCCGCGTGTCGGCCAATACCGGCATGAAATTGGTATCCCCCACCCAGCGAGGCACAACATGCATGTGGAGATGCTCGGCGATTCCGGCGCCCGCCGCCTTCCCCAGGTTCAGACCAACGTTGAACCCCTCGGCGCCGAAGGCCTGGTGTAAGATCCTGGTGGCACGCTGGGCTTCTTGCATGATCTCGAGGGAATCGTCGGCAGAAACCTGATCAAATTCGGCGCAGTGCCGGTAGGGGACAATCATCAGGTGCCCGTTGTTGTAAGGGAACCGGTTCATAAGCACGTACGCTCGGGACCCTCGGCAGAGGATAAGATTCGCTCGGTCGTCATCGTCGCGGGCCAAGTCACAGAGCAGACAGCCCGCCGTGCGGGGCCGGTCGATATAGGCCATGCGCCATGGCGCCCACAGCGTCAAGCTCATTCTCACTCCCGATCGGACACCGCCGGACCCGTGGACTTCCCTTCCTCGACGCCGAGGCGATAGATTGCGATTGAGCGGCCCACGCCCTTGAATTTAACATCGCCCACATACTCTAGCAAGATATTTCTTCGCAACAACTTATCGAAGTAGCGATAACCGTGGACGTTTCCGCGCATCCAGGGCTCGCCGCGGCTCTGTTTCACCGCCTCTTCCACCGTGTCTTGGCTCACCACGATCCCCGTGTTGTAGAGCGTGCCTTCCTCGTCCACCCAGACGTCCCGCGTGAGATCGGTCGGCGTCTGCCGAGGCCGAGGCTCCCCGTTCGCCGTCTCCTCGTCGAAGGCGGTCCCCTGGGTCTTCCCCGAGCCCGAGAGCCGTCCTGCGATGTTAACGTTCCGACCGATGACCGTCCGGTCCATGGTCCAGTCGTCCACGACGAAGTGGGCCACCTGCGAGCGGCCGGTGTGCACGCTGATCCCCATGCTGAAGCCCGTCCGGCCGCTGGCACGCAGCTCCGCCATCATCTCCTGGATGGCCAGCGCCGTGCGCAGCGCGTTGCACTCGTCCTGTGCGGTGACTCGGGAGAAGCCGAACGTGATCATGGCGCCGTCGCCGGTGAACTTGTCGATCCGTCCTTGATACTGCTCCACCAGCGCGGCCAGGGTGTCAAACACCCCGTACAGATGATGGGCCAGCTCCCGCTCGGACACCCCCCCCTCGGACGCTGCCGTGAATCCGCGCACATCGGCGAAGACGACCGTGATCTTTCGCGCCAGCTTCCAGATCTCTCCGTCGGGATGGAAACGGTAGAGACGGCCCTCGTCGTACCACTCACGGAGCTCGGCCTCGCTCTGCTGACGACCGATGATCCCCACTGTCTGACGCCCGACGTCGACCACCTCGCTCCGCTTCACGGCCTGGAAAAAGTCGATGTAGTCCAGCACCAGATCGCTCCAGCTCCGCCGCGTCAAGCGTTCCATGCGGGCCACCGGCGAGTCGGCGCCCCCCGCACCCTGGCTGGCCATGTCGGCCAGGAGGTAGGTCACCACGGGGCCATTGAAGAGGAGCCGGACCAACGATCGCTCCTCCTCATAGGCGTCCGGACGGACGCCGGGGAGACAGCGCCGCACGAGTTCCATCACCCGGGGATCCTTCCGCCTGAGCGCGTCCCGGAGCCGCTCCCGGAAGGCCGCATGCATCTCGCGGAACTCCCGAAAGGTCAGATGAAACCGCTTGTTCTTTTCCACCAGGATCTGGGAGAAATTCAGGCGGGCGAGGCTCACCTCGGTCAACGGGAGCTGATCATCGATGATACAATTGATCAGGGCGGTGTTGAAATCCACACCCAAGTTCCGGCGCAACACGTTCCCCTGCCGGTGCTTGTAGCGTGTCCAGATCCGCTCGAAGGCGTTACGATGGGCTCCCTGTAAAAAGGGATGCATCTGGTACTTGATATCCTGCTTCACCCCGGACTGGGTGAAGAATTCCTGCAGCAGCTCAGCCACCGCCTTGGAGTGGGCCAGCCAGAAGAGATTCATCAGGCCCAGGCGACGCTCCTGCTCGATGATGAACGCGAGCACCGTTTCCAGGACCTGCTCGAAGTTGTCGAGGGGGGCAGCACTCCGCCCCTGCGCAAAGGGGGCCTGTCTGCCGTCAACGGGCTGCTCGGAGAGGCCGCGGTGAATGAACTCGATCAACTCCCAGAGGGTCTTCCGAAGCGGCGGAAAGAGGTCCACCAGGAAGGCTTCGTCCCCCGCCGAGCCGATGGGCCCCTCCGGCAACTCGGGGATCCGGCTTCCGAAGAGCTCCTCGATCTCCCGAACGGTGCCCGCGATAAACCTCGTCTCCAAGCCAGACCGGGCCTCGAAGATTCTCCGCATGATCCCTCACGGCGCGCGCCGCCCCCTCGCACATCCCAGGAATGAAAAAGCAGGGCGTGCCGCCCTGCTCGGGTTCTGCGAGTGTGCTAGCCCGAACCCTACGAGTCTACCAGGATCTTCAACTCCTTGCCGGGCTTGAAGTACGGGACCCGCTTCGCCGGCACTTGCACCGAGTTGCCGGTTTGAGGGTTCCGACCCTGGCGCGCCCGGCGGCGGCGCACACGGAAGCTGCCGAATCCGCGCAATTCCACCTTGGAGTCGTTCTTTGAGGCGAGGGCCTGCGAGATGCTGTCAAAGATCGTATCGATGACGACTTCAGTGTCCTTCTTCGTCAGGCTGACCTGCACGGCAACCTTCTCTACGAGATCGGCCTTGGTCATCTACCCACCTCCTTCAGAGAGGTATCCGGGGGGAGTCGCGACGCCCAAGAGGCTTCCGGGGCGCCGCGGTCCCCCCACGCTCAGCGGTAGGCTAGTCCTCCTCATCCTCCCGGCGCCGCTTCTTCCGACCGTGCCCCCCTTCCTCTTCGGGCACAGCTTCGGTGTGTCCGTCGAGGAACGCCCGCAGGCTCAGGCCGATCTTGCGCTCTTCGGGATCCAGCTTGATGACCTTGAGGGTGAGGTCCTGTCCCACTTGCACCACGTCCTCCGGCTTGTTCACGCGCTCGTGGGAAAGTTCCGACACATGCAGGAGCCCTTCCACCCCATCCTCCAGCTCGATGAAAGCGCCGAAGTCGGTGGTCCGGATCACCTTGCCCTGCACGTCCATCCCCACCCGATACTTCTCGGGGACGCTGGACTGCCACGGATCCTGCTGCACCTGCTTCAATCCAAGCGAGATTCGGTGGTTGGCCTTGTCCACGTGCAGAACGATGGCTTCGACCTTCTCTCCCTTCTTGAGCACTTCAGACGGGTGCCGCACCCGCTTCGTCCAGGACATATCCGAGATGTGAATCAAGCCGTCGATCCCCTCCTCCAGCTCCACAAAGGCGCCGAAGTCGGCCAGATTCCGCACACGCCCTTCCACACGGGTCCCGACCGGGTACCGCTCCTCGATGAAATTCCAGGGGTTGGGCTCGGCCTGGCGCATCCCGAGGGAGATCCGCTTGTTGGCTCGGTCCACGTCCAGGACGACCACCTCGATCATGTCGCCGATGGCCACGACCTTGGACGGATGCTTCACCCGCTGGGTCCAGGACATCTCCGAGATGTGCACCAGCCCTTCGACTCCTTGCTCCAGCTCGATAAAGGCGCCGTAGTCGGTCATGCTGACCACTTTCCCCTTGAACTTGGTCCCGACCGGATAGCGCTGTTCCACCGCCTCCCAGGGATCGGGTAGGCGCTGCTTGTAGCCGAGAGAGACTCGCTCGTTGGTCCGGTCGAACTTGAGGACAACCACCTCGATCTCGTCGCCCACCTGAAAGAGCTCCGAGGGGTGGCCGATGCGCCCCCAGGACATGTCTGTGATGTGGAGAAGACCGTCGAGCCCCCCGAGGTCCACGAAGGCGCCGTACTCGGTGATGTTCTTGATCTTCCCCTTGATGTGCTTCCCTTCTCCGAGGGTGGCCAGCGTCTCTTCCTTCAGGTGCTTCCGCTCTTCCTCGAGCAACTCGCGGCGGGAGAGGACAATGTTGCCCCGCTTCTGGTTCAGCTTGATGATCTTCATCGGAAAGGCCTTCCCGATGAGCTTGTCCAGGTCTCGCACCGGCCGGAGGTCGACCTGTGAACCGGGAAGAAACGCCCGCACCCCGATGTCCACGATCAGACCCCCCTTGGTGCGACCCAGGATCGTCCCACTGATGGGCGCCCCCTTCTCGTACACCTCAGAGAGTTCTTCCCAGATCTTGATCTTTTCCGCCTTCTCGCGCGAGAGCACGATCAGGCCGTCGCTGTCCTCTCGCTGCTCCAGGTAGACATCCACGACGTCGCCCACCTTGGCGGTCATCTCACCGGAGGGGCCCCGGAACTCCCGCAGGGAGATGAGTCCTTCGGACTTGTACCCGATGTCGACCATGGCCACATCGTCTCGCACTTCCAGGATGGTCCCCTTCACGATGTCGCCTTCGAGAATGTCCCGCAGGCTTTCCTCGTAGATCTCCCGCATCTCCTGCGAGGGACCCTCCGTCTCCATCTCGTCCAGGTCTTCAAGCTCTTCCACTTTCGAGTCGACTAATGTCATGAAACCCTACTCCTCCTGCGCACGGCTGTGAATTCGAGCATCCGCCCCCTTCCCCGCTGGGAGGGGATTCGGAGCGGACCTGTTGAGGCGGCCATGCCGCCTCGGTGTGATCGGAATTCAGTCGCTTCGTCTCTCCAGAGAGCGACGGTGCGGTCAGTCCCCTATCGACGGAAGGCCTCCCCCCCGGGGGGGAACGGAAGGGTGAACCGAACCGCGAAGGACACGCCGTGAATCTGCTCTCGGATGCCACGCAGACTCTCCACCCGGCGCATCCCGGCGCGAACTCGAGACGGTGGATGATACACGCCCCTCCGGATCGAGGCAAGGAAAATAATCCGTATCCATCGGAAAATTCAGGAGTTATCCTGTTCGAGCAGCCTCGCCACCTCGGCCAACATGCGCCGGACGACCTCGTCGGCAGGCAGCGAGGTAGAGTCGATCCGGATGGCATCGGCGGCTGGAATGAGGGGGGAAGCTTCCCGCGTCCGATCGCGCGCGTCCCGTCGGGCCACCTCTTCCTGGACCGCCGCGTGGGTGGTCGGCGCCCCCGACCGTTCCAGATCCCGGCGACGACGCTCCGCCCGCACGCTGAGATCGGCATCCAGGAAGAACTTGAGGTCGGCGTCGGGAAAAACGACCGTCCCGATATCGCGGCCATCCATGACGACCCCCGCCCTGGCGGCCATCGAGCGCTGCAGGGCCACCAGGCGCTCCCTCACCGCCGCGCAGGTGGACACCAGCGAGGCGGCCTGGTCGATCTCGGGGGTCCGAAGGGCGTCCGTCACGTCAATCCCGTCCACCAGGACCCGCGGGCCGGCCGGCCCCGGCAGGATGCGGATATCCGTCGCGGCGCCCAGCGCCGCCAGGCACGCGTGGTCGGTCAGATCCACTCCATCCCGCACCGCCTTCCACCCAAGGGCGCGATACATCGCCCCGCTGTCGACGTACACACATCGCAGCGTCTCGGCCAGGCGCCGGGCCATGGTGCTCTTGCCGGCGCCGACCGGACCGTCGATCGCAATCACCAGAGAGGACCGGGAGCGTGGCACCCCGCGCCCGCCACCGATCCGGCCACCCGACGGAAGTCCATCCGGCTCAGACATCGTCCGTCACCTCGCGGAGCCCGCAGTCGGGCGCCAGAACGGAGAGCTGGCGCGCAAAACCGGGAAACGAAGTCTCCACGCACGCCACGTCTCGGATCGTCGTCTCGCCCTCGGCGAACAGCGCCGCGATGGCCAGACTCATGGCCATCCGGTGGTCTCCCCGACTGGAGACCACGGCACCCCGCAGACGCCCCCCGCCTTGGATGCGCAGGCAGTCCCCCGTCACGGAGACGGCCGCCCCCAGCCGCCCCATCTCTTCTTGCACCGCTGTCAGCCGGTCCACCTCTTTGACGCGCAGCTCGCCCGCCCCTTCGATCACCGTCTCCCCTTCGGCCAAGGCGGCGGCCACCGCCAGCACCGGAATCTCGTCGATCAGACGGGGGATCCGCTCCGCGACGATCCGCACCCCCCGCAGGCGCGCACCCGCGACCGCAAGATCCGCGACGGGTTCGCCGCCCTCTTCCCGTGACCGCTCCACAGCGACCTGCGCGCCCATTTCTGCCAGCGTGTCCAGGATCCCCGTTCGCGTGGGGTTCACGCCGACCTCCTCGATCCGAAGCTCGCCCCGCGGCCGTGCGGCGCCCGCTACCAGGAAGAACGCAGCCGAGGACAGGTCGCCGGGAACGGTGAGGCGGGCCGCATCGAGACGCGATCCGCCCGAAATCGCGACGCGGTTCCCGGCCCGCCGCGGGGTCACGCCGAAAGCCGTCAGCATGCGCTCGGTATGGTCTCGCGAAGCGATCGACTCCGTGACGCTGGTCTCTCCCCTTGCCTGTAGCCCCGCCAGGAGGATGGCGGACTTGACCTGAGCGCTGGCCACCGGAGACGTCCAGGCGATTCCCGTGAGGTCTCGCCCCCGGATCGCCAGCGGGGGAAAACTGTCGTCCTCCCGGCCAAGGAGCGTGGCGCCCATGGCGCGAAGGGGATCCACGATCCGCCGCATGGGGCGTCGGCAGAGCGAAGCGTCGCCGGTGAGGACACTGAAACAAGGCTGTCCCGCCAGCAGCCCCGCCAGCAGACGCAGGGTCGTGCCGGAGTTCCCCACGTCCAGGACCGTCTCCGATTCTCGCAGCCCCTCGGGCCCGTTCCCGTGCACCCGGAGGAGGTCCCCGCTCTCCTCGAAGACCTCGACGCCCAGCGCCCGGATGGCCCCGAGTGTCGCCAGGCAGTCCTCGCTCCGCAACAATCCCCGGATTTCCGTCACGCCATGGGCGATGGCGCCCAGCAAGAGCGCCCGGTGCGAAATCGACTTATCCCCCGGAACTCGGAGGCTCCCACGCAGCAGGGCGGGGCCGTGCAGGACCCACGAACGACCCGCGGCACCTCCGCTCATGGCTCGCCCCCTCGACCCGCCGGACGCCCCGCCTGTCCCTTCGCCGATCCGGGACCCTCCGAACCTTCCAGCCGGTCCAGGACAGTCTTCGCCAGCGGCTCCGCCCACTCGTCCCCGGTCACCGTCACCCACTCCGCCGCCGGCTCGCGCCGGAACCAGGTCACCTGCCGCTTGGCGTAGTTGCGAGTCGCCCGCTGCATCTCGGCCAGCGCCGCCGCCTCGTCGAGCCGCCCTCCGAGCACCGCCAGCGCCTGCCGATAGCCGAGCGCCTGCAAGGGGCGGAGATCCGGCGTGTACCCTGCTTGCAGCAGTCCCCGGACTTCGGCCATCAGCCCCCCCTCCCACATCCGTCGGGCGCGGGTGTCGATCATCCGGTACAACTCCTCACGTTCGCGCATCAGGACAAGAAATGCAGAGACAGGAACCTGGGGGGGATCCCACAGGGCGGGCCGGAGCGTCGAGGGCCGTTCCCCCGTCTGCTCCCACAGTTCGAGGGCTCGGACGAGGCGGAACACATCCCCGGGCCGAATCGCGCCCGCCGAGACGGCGTCGACCGTCCGGAGACGGGCATGGAGGGCAGCTGCTCCATCGCGTGCCGCCTCGGCGCGAAGCCGTGCCCGGACTGCAGGGTCGCCCCCGTCCCCGGCGAGGTGCCCCTTGAGAAAGGCGCGCAGGTACAAACCGGTGCCTCCAACGAGGATCGGAAGCCGGCCGCGCGCCTGGATCTCTCCCACCAGCTCCTTCCCTCGACGCACGAACTCGAAGGCGGAGAATGTCTCCGTGGGGTCGCAGATGTCGAGCAGATGATGCGGAACGGCCCGCCGTTCCGTCGAGGACGGCTTGCTCGTCCCGACATCCAGACCCCGGTAGACCTGCATGGAATCGGCGACGACGATCTCGGCCGGAGCGCGCCGGGCTATCGCCAGGGCCAGCGTCGATTTACCCACAGCCGTCGGGCCCGCGATCAGTAGAATAGGCGGTGACAGAATGGCGGACGACTCCTGTTACGGCGCGGGGGCCTGCGATTCGACGTGAAAGCGCAGCGTGTGGCGGTAGCGTGGGAGGTCTACGGAGACTTCCCACGCTACCCGGATAACCACGAAGTTCCCGTCCCGGACAAACTCGACGTTCTCCTCGGCCAACTCGAAACCGAGATCCCTCGCCTTCGCCATGAGATTGGTCCGTATCCGCTCTTCATTTCCCCCCCGCATCGCCGCCGCCATGGCGGCCTCCTTGACCGGGTCCAGCATCGACACGTACGCCCAGTAGGGAGGAATGAACATGGCGCCAAGGTAGATTCCGCCGACCAGCACCAGCAGCCCGACCAGCATTCTCAGACGCGTCATCCCCGGAGGATTCATCGCGCGCCGTCGCCCGCTTCGCATCGTCACCCGTCCTTGCCCCACTCGGGGACTCGGCCTGCGTCTAGCGGCGAGCCTTCAACCAGCTCATCATGCCGCGCAGTTCCTTCCCGACCACCTCGACCTGGTGCACCGCCTCCTTGTTCCGCATGGCCAGGAAGCTGGGTCGCCCCGCCTGGTTCTCCAGGATCCACTCGCGCGCGAAGTGCCCATCCTGGATCTCGGCCAGGATCTTCTTCATCTCTGCCTTGACCGACTCGCCGATGATCCGGCTCCCGCGGCTGTAATCCCCGTACTCCGCCGTGTCGCTGACCGAGTAGCGCATGTAGGCCAGGCCGCCCTGGTAGATCAGGTCCACGATCAGTTTCATCTCGTGCACGCACTCGAAGTAGGCGGACTCGGGCTGATAGCCTGCCTCCACCAGGGTCTCGAACCCGGCCTTCATGAGAGCCGAGATGCCGCCGCAGAGCACCGTCTGCTCGCCAAACAGGTCGGTCTCGGTCTCTTCCTTGAAGGTGGTCTCCAGGACCCCGGCCCGCGTGCTGCCGACCCCCTTGGCGTAGGCCAGGGCCATCTCCTTGGCCTTGCCGGAGGGGTTCTGATACACCGCCACCAGGGCGGGGACGCCCGACCCCTCGGTGTAGACCTGGCGCATCATGTGCCCCGGCGCCTTGGGCGCGATCATGGAGACGTCCGCGTGCGGTGGGGGGAGGATCTGGTTGAAGTGGATGTTGAACCCGTGGGCGAACATGAGGGTCTTGCCGGGCGTGAGCGCCGGGGCGATCGACTCCTCGTACACCTGTTTATGGGTCTGATCGGGCAGCAGGATCATGATCACCTGGGACGCCTCCGACGTCTCTGCCACCGTCCCCACCTTCAGCCCGGCCCCTTTCGCCTTGTCCCACGACTTGCTCCCCTTGTACAGACCAACCATCACGTCCAGGCCACTGTCCCGATTGTTCAAAGCGTGGGCGTGACCTTGGCTGCCGTACCCGATGATGCCGATGGTCTTGCCCTTCAACAACCCGAGGTCCGCGTCTTTGTCGTAGTAGAGTCTGGCCATGAGTCTCCTCGTTTTCAGTCCGTTGCCACTGGCTTCCGGCCGGCCACCCGCACCCTGCTCTCCTCCCGCTTGGGAGGGCTCTTGCTCCCGCGGGCGATGGCCAGCATCCCACTGCGCACGATCTCCTGTACTCCGAACGGCTGCAACAACTCCAGGACTGCCGCAATCTTCTTCTCTTCTCCAGTGATCTCGACCGTGTAACTGGTCGGGGTCACGTCCACGATCCGACCGCGGAAGATCTCGTTGATTCGAAGAATCTCCGCTCGATTCGCCGGTTCGGCGTTTACCCGCACGAACACCATCTCCCGGCCTACGTGCTCTTCATCCGTGAGGTCGGTGACCTTGATCACATCGATCAGGCGATGGAATTGTTTCACTGCCTGCTCGATGACCCACTCGTCTCCGTGGACCGCGAGCGTCATCCGGGAAATGGAGGGATCCAGGGTCTCCGCCACCGACAGGCTGTCGATGTTATATCCCTTGGCCGCGATCAGCGAGGCAATCTTGGCCAGAACGCCCTGGTGATTCTCCACCAGGAGGGAAAGGATATGTTTGCGATAATGCTTGGGGTCGGTCATCGCCGGCCGTCCTCGCCGCCGCGTTCGTCCCGCACCCACGAAGAAAATGTTTGGTGCGCCATCACCGCCACCCCTGGAAGAGCTTCTCGGGAATCGGCTCGCCCACGTCGATGATCTCCTTGAGGCCGCAGCCCGCCGGGATGATGGGGAAGACGTTCTCCTCTCGAGCCGTCACGATGTCCACCACTACCGGCCCGGGAGTGGTGATCGCCTTCTCGATGACTGCCTTCATATCGGACGGGCGCTCAGCGCGGAGACCCGTTGCGCCGAAGGCCTCGGCCAGCTTCACAAAGTCGGGCTGGACTTCGATGTCCACCTGGGAGTACTTGCCGCCGTAGAAGAGCTCCTGCCACTGGCGGACCATCCCCAGGTAGCGGTTGTTGATGATGAAGACCTTCACGGGCAGCTGATACTGCACACAGGTGACCAGATCCTGCAAGGTCATCTGGAAGCTGCCGTCCCCGTCGATGTCGATCACCAGTCGATCGGGGAAGGCTGCCTGGGCCCCCATGGCCGCCGGGAGCCCGAAGCCCATGGTCCCCAGCCCGCCCGAGGTGATCCAGCGCCGCGGCCCGCGCGCTCGGTAGTACTGGGCGGCCCACATCTGGTGCTGCCCCACCCCGGTGGCGACGATCGGGTCGCACGCCTCGGTCACTTTGTAAATCTCGTCGATGGCGTACTGAGGCTTAATCCCCCCGTCGGCCGGCTGGATATAGCGGAGCGGATGGTCCGTCTGCCATCCGCCGATCTGGCCGTACCATTCCTCGAGGTCCCTACGCCAGTCCCGACCGGTCTTCGCGACTTCGGCGTTGAGCTGCACCAGCACCCGCTTCACGTCCCCCACGATCGGCACGTCCACGTGGACGTTCTTGCGGATCGAGGTGGGATCGATGTCGATGTGGATGATCTTGCAGTTCTTCGCGAATTCGGACAGCTTGCCCGTCACCCGATCGTCGAACCGAGCCCCGATGGCGATCATGAGGTCCGCGTGAGCCATGACCATGTTCGCCGCATAGGTGCCGTGCATCCCCAACATCCCAAGCCAGAGCGGGTGAGAGGTGTCCAGCGCCCCGAGCCCCATCAGGGTGAGGGTCGTCGGGATCTGGGTCTGGTCGACGAGGTAGGTCAGCTCCTCCGATGCGTCCGCGTGAATGATCCCTCCGCCGCCATAGATCACCGGTCGCTTGGCGGTGGCGATCAGTTCTGCAGCCTTCCGTATCTGGCCGGGATGGCCGTTGATCGAGGGATTGTAGCCTCGGATCGACACCTCGGATGGGTATCCCTTGAAATCGGCGCGGGCCATGATGACATCCTTGGGGAGGTCCACCAGGACCGGGCCGGGGCGGCCGCTACGCGCGATGTAGTATGCCTCCTTGACAATGCGCGGCAAGTCCTCCGTCCGGGTTGCCAGGAAGTTGTGCTTGGTGCACGTGCGGGTAGTCCCGACCACATCCGCTTCTTGAAAGGCGTCACACCCCATCACCCCCGTCGGCACCTGACCGGTGAACACCACGATCCCCATGGAGTCCATCAGGGCGTCGGTGAGCCCCGTGATCGTGTTCGTCGCCCCCGGCCCGGAGGTGACGATGGCGGTGCCCGTCTGCCCGCTCGCCTTGTAGTATCCCTCGATCGCATGCACCGCCGTCTGCTCGTGCCGGCAGAGGATGTGGCGCATCGGGTAATCGAGCATCATGTGGTACGCGTGCAGAATCACGCCCCCCGGATGCCCGAAGACCGTGTGGACTCCTTCCTCCTGGAGGCACTTGAGAAAGATCTCCGAACCCGTCAACCGCATCGAACTCTTCCCCTCCAGCGGCGACCGGATCGCGCCCGCCGGATCTGCTGCCGCGCCCCCGCCCGTCCGTCCCCTCGGACCTCACGAACGCATTGTGAGTTTTGGATGTTAGCGTACTATTTGAGAGAGCGTCAACTAGGAACTTGCCCGCGTGCCCGCCATTGCCCGCCTCCGGCGGACGAGGTCCCACGCCCAGCCGAGCTCTTCGCAGCCCACCAGGGAGGCGGTCGCGCCGAACAGGGCCACACTCACGCCGAGCTGCACCACGAGGAGCGCCAGCCTCCCCGGCAGGTGCGACACCTCCAGGACGGGCCACCAGAGCCGCATCGCGAGTCCCCACGCGGCCATCGGCAGACAGGCCAGCACCACCTTGGACGCCGCCCAGAAGATCCCGCGGCCGCCCAGCAACCCGACCCGCCGCCGCAGCCGGAGGAGCAACTGGAGGCAGTTCCCCGCCGACGCCGCCGCTGTCGCGAGGCCCAGGCCGACCGCGCCCAGCGGGCCCATCAGGAGGAGGCTGGTGGCGATATTGACGCCGACCGACGCCATCCCCGTGGCGACCGGGGACCACGTATCGTGCATGGCGTAGAAGGCCGGAGCCAGAATCCGGTTTGCCACATAGAAGACCAGTCCCACCGCGTAGGCGCTGAGAATCGATGCCGTCAGGAGCGTCGCCGAACGGGTGAACGCCCCGCGCTCGAACAGGAGCCCGATGATGGGAACTGCGAAGATGATCAGGCCCACCATGGCCGGGAGCGCGAGGAAGACCGCCAGGCGCAAACTGTCGTGGAGCGCCTGCTTCATATCGCCCATCGCCTCTCTGGCGAACGCCGCCGCCATGACCGGGAGCGCCCCGGTGGCGATGGCCACCCCGACCATTCCGATCGGGAATTGCACCAGGCGAAAGGCAAAGGTCATGGCGGCTACACTCCCCTGGGAGAGCAGCGAGGCCAGCAGCGTCCCGACAACGACGTTGATCTGGGTGACGGCGAGGCCGGCCACACCGGGAAGTATCAGCCGGGCGATCGCGCGGACGGCGGGATCGCCGGGCGCCACCAGAAAGGCGGGGCGCCAGCCGCAGCGCAGCGCAGCCGGCACCTGGATCGCCAGTTGGCCGATCCCGCCGATCACGACGGCCACGGCGATCGGCAAAACCGGACTGGATGATCGCGACGCCACCAGAACCGCGGCGCAGATCATGCCCGCGTTCAGGACCGTGGGAGACAGGGCGGGCGTGAGGAAGTGGCCCAGCGAGTTCAGGGTCGCCATGAACAGCGCCGCGACCCCGACCAGAAAGATGTAGGGAAACATGATCCGGAGAAGCGTCACGGTGAGCTCGAGCTTGCCCGCGACCTGCCCGAATCCGGGGGCGAGCGCCTGGACGATCCACGGCGCCAGCACCATCCCCGTGGCCGTCACGGCCGCCAGGACGACGACCAGCGTCCCCAGCACCTTGGAGGCCAATCTCCAGGCCGCCTCCCGCCCCTCGCGCGTGACCGTCCGCGTGAAGGCGGGGATGAAGGCGGCCGACAGGGCCCCCTCTCCCAACAGCTCCCGCAAGGTGCTGGGAATCCGGAAAGCGACAAAGAACGCATCGGCCACCATGCCCGCCCCGAAGAGCCAGGCTATGGCCATGTCTCGGACGAAACCCAGGACCCGGCTGACAAGAGTGGCGAGGCCGACGATGCCGGCGGCGGACGCAATCTGCCGGACGGATTTCGAGTGAGAAGAAGCGGGGCCACTCGTCATCAACCGTTAACCTTCGGCCAGCAGAAATCCCTTGACATCTTCCCTCCACTCCTCTAAAAAAGGGGGGCTTTGGATCCCCGCCAGAGACGAGGGGATCTTCTCTCGAAAGGAGTTTCTTGCATGCCGATCATCAAGTCGTCCATGAAGGACCTGCGGCGCACCGAGAGCCGGGCCGCGCGAAACCGTGTTGCCCTGGGCAAGCTGCGATCGAATCTGAAGCGCTCGCGGACCGCCATCGCGGCCGGCGATGCCGACGCGGCGGCCAAGGCGTTGGCGGAGGCCCTCCCCGTCATCGACCGCGCCCCCGGCAAGGGTATTCTGCACAAGAACGCCGCCGCCCGGCACAAGTCCCGCCTGATGCGGCGGCTCAACAAGTTGGCCGCGCCCGCTGCGATCTAGCATCTCGGACATTCGACCGCTTACAACTCGTCCACCAGAAGCGCCACCAGCTGCCTGGACGCATCCTGGGCCGCCCGTTGCGTCGCCTCTTGTTCCGCCGCCCGCGTGTCGGACGCGGTGCTGCCCGTGTTGTAAAACGCCTCCCCGGTGATCTCCTGCTTGAGCCGGACGACGCCCGTGCCTCGCCCGGTCAGGGTCACCAGCAGCAACACCCTGACCCGGTACCGGCGCCCGATGTCCTGGAGGCTGAAGGTGATGGGTTCGTTCTGATAGGAGAGCACGCGTCCCGCGAGGATCACGTCCGCGAGTGGTTCATCTGTCATCCGGATCCGCGTGTTGAACCGGATCTGCCGGACGATCGCCGAACTCACCGCGGCCTGGACCCACGGGTTGAGTGTGTCGTTCGTGATGCCGGCCACGTGGAGCTTTTGCGGTCCCTGCGGTCCGGCTCCCCCCCCCAGCGGCTGATCCCCGCAGCCCGGGAAGAGGC
>JAPLLC010000003.1 GCA_026387775.1 Candidatus Methylomirabilota bacterium
CCAAGCACGCCATCACCGGGCTCACCAAGTCGACGGCGCTGGACGGCCGGAAGTACGACATCGCCTGCGGCCAGATCAACATCGGCAATGCCGCGACCGAGATGGCGGCGAAGATGGCCCGGGGGGTCACGCAGGCGAACGGCACGGTGGCGGTCGAGCCGCTCATGGACGTGACGCATGTCGCCCGCGCGGTGGTTCACATGGCCAGCCTCCCCGTGGAGGCCAATGTCCTGTTCCTGACGGTGATGGCCACCAAGATGCCCCTCGTCGGCCGGGGGTAGTCCTGGCTTCACCATCACCGAGAGAGGTCGTAGTCGTTCAAATCCACTCGGATGTACTGCGCCAGGAGCGGGTGCACCCGCTCCAATTCCCGGAAGACCTGCTGGGCGATGGAGCGGTACGAGACGTGGCCCTGCCGGCCGGAGCGGAGCTGGACGAAGTGGTGGATCTCGCGCAGGTTCCAGGTGAAGAGGACGCGCTTCCTGAATGCGAGCGGGAGGACGTACTGCGCCTCCCGCGGGAGGTCGCGGGCGATCGCTCGATAGGCTGACTGCGCCCGCGCCATGCACTGGTCGAAGTCGACGGATAGCCCGTAGCGGACGATCTCTGGCGGCGTGCTGTAACCGTGGACGGCCGCGGACTCCTGCGGCGTCTGCGTGACCATGCGGTGACGCTGGATATCCCGGAAGGCGCCGAAATCCACCAGGATGTCGAAGGTGTAGGTGAGGTGCTCCAGCGCCCGCAGGGGCTGATCGTGCGGCCCGCGTCGCCGGAGATACTCGTCCACGATCCGGGCCTTCTCCTCGCGGGAGAGGGCGCGGACCCGCTCCACGACCTGCGAGAGCGGGTGGGCCGTGTAGCCGTACAGAATGGAAGCCACCAGTCGCTCTTCCGCGTCCTCCGGATGCCACACCAGCGACACCGCGCGGATGTCCGCCGGAGTCGTGTTCGCGAAGTACTCTCCCGCCAGGGCCTCCATCGCTTCGCCGGTCTCCCGCAGATAGGCGCTCGCATCCGCGTACTTGAGCAGGGTGGGGATGACCCCCTGCGCCTCTGCCTTGACCAGGGCTCCGACCTCGCGCGCCTCGGCCAGAGGGTGCGAGAGCAGCTTGGTGAGGAGGTGCTCCAGGGCGCGCCCGTTGACCGTCATCCCGATGTTCGTGAGCGTGGCCGCCGGCAGGATGTAGCGGAGGATGTCGCACGCCTTGGCCCGGCAGGCCGCTTCGTGCGCCCGCTCGGTCTGGCGCTCGCCCCGGGGGGTCTCGGCCCGGACCGCGGCCGCGACCTGCTCCATCAGGCGCGAGTAGGTGTCGAGGAGGAAGACGCAGGTGTCCTGGTAGAGCCCCGCATACGGGGACGCCATGAGCCGGGGCTCGCGGTAGAACTTGTCCGGGTCGAAGACGACGTAGCGCGTGGACTTCTCGGTGAAGGAGGCGAGGCGGGCGTCCTCCAGCACCTTGCTCGCGACGATGGAGACATCCTCGATCGCCAGGTGGGCCACGGCATGCTCCGCCACCGAGGCGTGGCCGTACCCCACCACCCACTTCTCGTGAAACGCCTTGGCTTTCTGGCTGGCCCGGGCGAGGTCGGCTTGCCCCGAGTCTTCCCGGGTGAGCCGCTCTTCCAGGTCGAGATCCTTGTCGCGGATGAGCGTGAGGAGGTTCCGGCGCAGGCTCTCGCGGCTTCGGCTGTAATATGCGAAGAGAACCGCCACCACCTCTTCGGGGAGATTGTGGAGCGCGAAGATCGGCCGATCCACGTTGGTGACGTAGGGCCGCAGGATCGCTATCTCGTCCGTGGTGAAGGCTTCAACCATCCGCATCCGCACGGCGTTCCGGTTAGGAGCCGTTACGAAATAACGTGGCCATTTGTTGTGATTTCGTTACGGCTCCTTATGCCGTTCCGGAATTTCTCCGGTCAAGTTATTCTTTGGCAACGGCTTAGTGGGAGTGGCCGAAGTCGTCCAGATCCTCCTCGCCCTCGACTTCCTCCATGTGATCGAGGAAGTCCTCGTACCATTCGCAGCGCTCCTGGAAGAGGTAGGCGACGCCGTCCTTGATCCAGCCCATGCGGATCTCGCCGGTCAGGCCGATGTAGCGCTCGAACTCCTTGAGCCGAGCGCGGTCTCCGTTGCTGGACCCCGGCCCCGACTTCTCCTCGACCCACTCGGCCAGCTCCTGAAGATCTTCCTGCTCGAGGACCGCCCGTCCGACGAAGAGCGTCCGCGCCCCTTCGGCTTTGGCGATGCCCAGGAAATCCGGCCAGTCGTCCGGATTGCCCTGCCACCAGACCGAGGGCAAGTCCTCGTCAACGAACCCGGGAAAGACGAGCAGGCTTTGCCGCCCGGCGGCAGCCACAATCTCCTTGAAGCGATCCGCCAGATCTGTCATTGGCTCACCTACAGGTATGATGTGAAAAGTCGAAAGGGGGAATCGTCACGCTCCCCAGGCCACAAAGACCGTCAGCTCCTTGCCCCGGGAAGGGACCTTGACGAATCCTTCGCGGCGGCCGTACACCACCAGTTCTCGCAGGATTTCCACGTCCATCCGGCAATAGTCGGCCACGCGCCGCCGAAGAGTCGGATCGCCCGACCGCCACCACGCGACCGCGTCGACCCCCGAACCGGTCTTCTGTCGCCCCAGCGTGGACTGCGCCACGGCCTGCAGGCTGACCCGGAACCCCAGCCGCCGCTTCAAGTCCCGCAGGATATCCACACTCTTCTGTCGCAGGGCGGCGACATCGCCATGGGCCGAGAGAACCTCCAGGTCGAAGCGGTCCCCGTTGAAGGTGACGATGCGTTCGAAGCCGGAAAGCTCACCGATCAAGCGGACGGCGTCTTCCTCATACCACTCCCGGAAATCGTGGGCGGCGTCCCAGGTCACGGCGACAGAAAGACCGAAGGCGCGGATGTTGTCCCACCCACCCTGCACCTCGTCGGCGAGCCGCTGGGTTTCGACGTCCAGGTAGATTTCCTTCATGACACCACCCCGTCGGGAGGAATACGTATGTTAGTACGCGGGCGGCAATCAGGGCAAGAAAGAAGTGACGCGAGAGCGCAGAGACGAGAGGCGAGAGCCGAGAAGGGGGAGCCGAGACGCGAGAGGGGTGGGGGTGGATGCTGCCGGCCGACGGGTGTTCAATCGAGTAGCTCCTCGCCGGCGATGATGTCCTCCACGGTCAGCATGCTCAGCAGGTAGTGGCGGACTCGGTAGGTGAGGTAGTCGTCCTTCTCCAGGCTCCCGGGTTTCAACACCAGGCCGTAGCGATTTCTCGATTGATCCGGACCGATCAGACCGGAGCGAACATCCTCGTCGAGCCGCATGAAGGAGCGCTGGAAGGGAATCCCCCACCCGCCGCCTCCAGCCCCTTCTAGCAAGAGCCGGTCTCCCGCCTCGAGGTGGATCGCGACCCGGCCGGGCTCTCGGATCTCGCGCGTGCCGTGGCGCGGCGTGATGTGGATCGCCCGGGCATCGGCACCCCGCAGACCTCCCTGGAGGCCGGTCGCCCGCTCGGGGATGAGCAGGTCGGCCTCGGCCTGTCCCTCCAGCAGCTCGATCTCCAAGGCGGCGGCCAGCCCGCCTCGGTATTGGCCGGGGCCGCCCGAGTCGGGGAGAAGTTGGAGGCGATGGATCCGGATGGGGAGCGTTCGCTCGATCTCCTCGAGTGCCCGGGTGCGGTGCGGTGCGAACGGGGGCGTGCTGTAGGTGAGACCATCACCGAAGACCGAGGCGCCGAGGCCTCCCGGAAGCCCCAAGCGTGCGCGAAAGCGACTGCCGTCGTCCCGCTGCCCGCGCAGATCCATGAAGAGACATGCGGCGTCCGCAGCGTGGGTCAGATGGGAGAGGACGCCGGCAAAGGCGGCGAGAACCGTCGAGAGTACCGCCTGCGCCTCTGCGAATCGCGCCTCGCCCGCGGGGCGAGAGTCGGGCGGATCGTCCAGCGCCGTCTCGATCGAAAGCGTCTCGGTGAGCCCCCCCAGGATCGCCAGGGTGGGAGATTCTGCGGACAGGACCTCTCGGAACCCTGCGCGGACCGCGGCGCGGGCCAAGGCGGGTGTCAGGTCGAATCGATGATCGGGGTCGATCGGCTCGAGCCGCACCGGGAGCGGGTCTCCGTCCCGTCGGATGCGGACGGCGAGGCGCGCCGTGCGTCCGCCGATCTCTTCGGCTTCCAGTCGGGCGAAGATCTGCGACAACGCCCGCCGTGCGCCGACCACCGCGACTTCCGCCAGCAGGGAGAGGATCTCCGGCCCCTCACGATCCAGCAGATCCTCCAGGGCGGCCCGTCCGAGATCCAGGGCATGGATGTGGGCGGCGAGATTCTCTCGAAACGCGGCGGGATCGTCGGTGTTGGCGACGAGGAGGGACATGATATCCCCGTGTGGGCGGCCGGGGGATCCCAGCCGCATCCAGGGGAGGACGATCCCTTCCCGCCGCAACCGCTCCACGGGGGCCAGGGTGGCGTGACCCAGGCTCGGATGGCTGGCCGTCAAGGCCACAAAGCCGAGCAGTTGCTCCCCGCGCACGATGGGTGCGGCCAGGATCAGGTCCTCGAGCCCGGCGGCGTCGCAGCCCGGGTCGTTCGTCCCGTAGGTCTCCCCGCTGGCGAAGCAGCGCCCCGCGGCGGCGTGCGCCTTCACCAGGAAGGCGAGGGCCTCGGCGGCGGACTCCATGAGCAACGGATGGCTCTCCCGCCCACCCAGGAGGAGGGATCCCGCCGGTGCGTAGAAGCCGGCGGCCGTGCTGTCGTGACGACCGATGCTGGCCGTGGTGGCGGCACGACGGAGCGTGGCGTCCATGGCCGCCGCGACCTCTTCCAATTGGAGGCGAGTGACGAGTCTGGCTCTGGATGGGGACGAAGAAGTCGGATTGAGGCTCACGATCCGGTCTCCATCACCAGGTTCCCCCACCGATCCACGTGGTAGGCGGTGCCGTCCGGGACGAACGCACTCGCCCCCGGCAGGACCACGAGTGCCGGACCGATCGCCGGCACCCCCACCGACAGAGACTCAACCGATAGCCGGGGCGCCCCCCCGGGTGATGCGACGATCTCAGCCGGCGGGGCGGCGGCGTACCGCTCCTGCTGTCGACGAAACGTCGCCTCCAGGGCCGGGCCCAGAGAAACCGCGGGCATTCCTTGCTCTAAGATTACCAGCAGGCGCACGACGTGAACCGTGTCCGGCGCCGGGCGCACGCCGTAGGCTTGTTGGGTGAAGGTCTGATAGCGGCGAATCCGGGCCGCCTCGGTCTCGTCGAGGTCGCGGACCATGAGAAGATCCTCGTGCGAGTTGCCGGCGCGGCGCAGGATCAGCGCCAGGCGCGGCCGACCGGAGGCCTCCTGGGGGAACGCCGCGGTGCAGAGCTCGCGGAGGCGCACGGGGGAAAGAGTCCCCAGATTCTCGTTCACGGCCAGGAGGGCGACCTGGGCCGGCGGGCACAGGAGACACCCGAGCGCAGAGAAGGCGGAGGCGAGGTAGGGCACCACGACCCGTTTCAACCCGAGCCGGCGCGCCACGGCCGCGGCGTGCGCCGGGCCCGCCCCTCCGAAGGCGATCAGGGTCGCCCGAGCCGGCGCAATCCCCCGGGCCGCGAGTTGTACCCGCAGAAATCCCGCCATGTGCGCCTCGGCGACCTCGAGGACGACCTCGGCCGCTCCCCGCGGGTCCGTCCCGAGGCCCGGGCAGACCTCGGCCAGCATGGCCTGCTCGGCCGCGGCCCGGTCGAGGTGGGGCAGGCCCAGATCGGTGCGGTCGCCGATGAGCCGATCGAGCAAGAGACTCGCATCTGTCACCGTCGGCTTCCGGCCCCCCTGGCCGAAGCAAGCCGGCCCCGGGAGGGCCCCGGCGCTCTGGGGACCGACCTGGAGGCCGCCCGCCACCGACTCGTCAACCCAGGCCAGGCTTCCGCCGCCGATGCCGACCGTCTGGATGTCGACGCATGGGACCGCGACGGTGAGGCCGTACTCCAGCGCGCGATCGGCGCGGAGACGCGGTTGGCCGTCCTGGAGGATGGCGACGTCGAAGCTGGTTCCCCCCATGTCCGCGGTCACCGCCGAAGAGAGACGGAGCAGGTGGGCCAGCGCCGCACCCGCCACCGCGCCGCCCGCCGGTCCCGAGAGGATGGTTTGCAGCGGAGACTGTCGGACTTCCTCCGGCGTCATGGAGCCGCCGGCCGACTCGATGAAGCGGAAGGCCGGCGAAGTTCCCGCCTCTGCTAGGACGCGGGTGAGTCCTGCCACGTAGCGAGTGATCAGCGGGGTGAGGTAGGCGGCCAGCGCCGCCGTGGCCGTGCGCAGCCGCTCATCGGGGAAGGGGCAGACATCGCTGCCCAGGACCACGGCGCCGGCCGGCCAGGAGCTCTGCAAGAGCTCGCGGGCGCGCCGCTCGTGTGCGTCGTTGCGATCCGCATGAAGGAAGGAGATCGCCAGCGCCTCGATGTCCTGCTCGGCGAGGGCCGCCGCGATTCCGGCAAGCTGCTCCTCGACCAGGGGAGTGAGGACCCTTCCGGAGGCGTCCAGCCGCTCCGCGACCTCCCATCGCCACGGACGCGGGATGAGCGGCGCGAAGGGGGTCTGCCGCCCGTGCAGGCTCCGGCGCGCGCCGTCGCGGAGCTCGAGGACGTCCCGGAAGCCACTGGTGGTGAGCAAGCCGGTCCGAGCCCCCGTGCGCGTGAGAAGCGCATTCGTGGCCACGGTCGTGCCGTGGGCGATCTCGGCGACGTCGGCCGGCGGAACGCCCGTGGCCGCGAGGGCCGCGGCGATGCCCCGGGCGATGTCCTGGGGGGTCGTCGGGACCTTGTGGAGGGCGAGAATGCCGTCCTCCCCCCCGCAGGCGACCACGTCCGTGAAGGTCCCGCCGACGTCGATCCCGATGTGAAAACGCTGGTTGCCCATATTCATCCTCGCGAACGCGCGGGATCATACGCGGTTTGGTGAGGTCTCGCAAGATGCAAAGAGGGGGGAGCGCAAACGGGGGGAGACTAACCGGACGCTGAAAACCCCGCTTTCGCTCAGGCTGCTCAAAAAGGTCCAGCTGCTCAAAAAGGTCCAGATGCAAGGCGGCGCGCCGGGTACCCATCCGCAGGATGGGTGCAGACGCGAGGCGTACTGACGCGTACGCCGCAGCGCCGCGCGAGCGCGCCAACGTCGCAGATGGGCCTTTTTCAGCAGCCTGCTAGGAGGCGAATCGTCCGACTTCTTCGTGCCGGTAGCAGCTTACGAGATGATCGTTCACCCTCCCGACCGCCTGCATGAAGGCGTAGCAGATGGTGGGGCCGACGAAGCGAAAGCCGCGGCGGACGAGATCCTTGCTCATGGCTTCCGCCTCGGGCGTGCGGGCCGGGACATCCTTGGGCGTGCGCCAGTCGTTGGTCCGCGGCCGACCGTCCACGAACGACCAGAGGTAGGCATCGAGGCTGCCGCACTCCCGCTGGACGGCGAGCGCGGCTCGGGCGTTCCCGATGGCGGCCGCGATCTTCAGCCGATTGCGGACGATGCCGGAATCGGCCAGGAGCGCTTGGGTCTTGCGGTCGTCGTAGCCGGAGACGGTGCTGATCTCGAACCCGTCGAAGGCCACCCGGTACGCCGCGCGCTTCTTCAGGATCGTCTCCCAGCTCAGCCCGGCCTGGGCCCCCTCCAGGACCAGAAACTCGAAGAGGGTCCGGTCGTCGTGGACCGGCACGCCCCACTCCGCATCGTGGTACGCGATGGAGAGATCGGTCTTCGCCCAGCCGCAGCGCGGCATCGCACCTCCGCCTGCCGTCCGATTAGGTGTCAAAGTACACCATCACGTCCACCGAGCCGAGTTCCCTTCCCGCTTGGGAGCTAAACTCGTGGGCGATCTGATCCATCTCGCGCATCGTCCTGGTGCCATCCGAGATGAAGCCCAGGTTCAGGAAGACCTTGCGGCCGGCCTTCCGCACCCGAAGGCGCCTCACCTCCCCGAGACCATGCTCGGCTCGGAAGCGTTCCACGAACTCACGGACGGAGGCCTCCAGCGCGGCACCGGGATTCGCGTCCAAGAGATCCAGCATGTTGGACCGGATCATTCGCGCGGGGGGGAGCATCAAGACGATCGCTAAGACGATGGCCATGATCGGGTCTATGTTATGGACCATGGTGCGACTGGCGCCGAAGCGGGCCAGAGTCTCTCCGATGGAAAAGCCGGCGCACAGACCCAAGGAGGCGAGCCCGTCCGTGCACCAGGAAAGGCCGCTCGAGGCAAGAATGGGTGAGCGAATCTTCCGCGACACCCGCCGTGTGTGCAGGCCGATGGCCAGGCTCGCGATTCCCGTGATGCCGGTCACGACGATCATTAAGATGTAGCCCGAAGGGTCTTCGGGGTGCACCAGGTCCTGGATGGCAAACTTGACGCTGAGAACGCACGCGGAGAGGATCAGCAGTCCCTCGACGGTCACGACGAGCGGCTCGTACTTCGAGTAGCCAAAGTTGTACTTCGCGTCCGGCGACTTGTCCAGGGTCTTGATGATGTGGGTATACAGGATGCTCGAGATTACCCCCGCCCCCCAGGCGGAGGAGTCCAGCATCATGGTGACCGAGTCCGTGATGACGCCGACCAGAAAGGAGGCCAGGCCGATGATGGCGCAGGCGTAGATGGAGATCCGATTGGTACGGATCTCTTGTTCCAGGGTGGACGACATGGTGTCTGCGGGCATGTGGCATCGCTCCTGCTGTTCCGGCTCCCGCCGGATGCGCCGATGGGTGTCTTGGCGACTCGTCGTACCGCTCAAACCTGGATGGTTCCCCGGATGACCGGAACCGTCGTGCCGCCAACTCGAATCATATTCGGCATCCCGGCCGCATCGCGGCCTACCTCGACCCATATCCGGCTGGGGCGGCCCATCTCGACCCCCTGCTCGATGACGAACGATGTCTGTTTGCCGGGAAGGGCCCCATGAATCGCGAGGTAGGCGCCCAACGGGCCGGCGGCGGATCCCGTGGCCGGGTCCTCGGATATGCCCGCCCCCGGTGCGAACATTCGTGCGTGGGCAAAGGCGTCGGACGAGATCGTCTCCAGTGTGAACACGAAGCACCCGAGCGCTCCGCGATCCCGGAGGACAACGTCGAGGGCTGAGAAATTGGGCTGAAGCCCACCCATCGCCTCCAGGTCGGGAAGCGGCACCATGAGATGTTCGAGGCCGGTCGATACCACCTGGATGGGAAGCTTCGCCCTGGCCAGAATCAGCGGGTCCAGCCCCAAGGCGTCGGCGAACGGCGTGAGGTCCCGCAGGACCGCGCCGAACGAGGGCGCCCCCTGGGTCATGACGACCCGGCCGGGCTTGCCGTCGGTCACCTCGATGTCCAGCGGCAACGTGCCGATCCCGACCTGTTGGAAGATGCGTGTGACCGGCTCTTGCAGGGGGAACCGACCGGCGCAGGCCATGACGTAGGCCGTCCCGACGCTGGGATGTCCGGCAAAGGGGATCTCCTTGGCGGGGGTGAAGATCCGCATCCAGTAGGCGGCCTGGGGGTCCGTGGGCGGCAGGACGAAGGTTGTCTCCGAGAGGTTCATCTCCTTGGCGATGGCCTGCATCTGCTCCGTCGAGAGCCCCGCCCCATCCGGTACCACGCAGAGCGGGTTGCCCGCGAACGGCCGGTCGGTGAAGACGTCCACTTGCTCGAAGGTGATCTTCATTCGGGGATCCCTCCATGTGGCGGTCAGAGTTTTCCTCGAAAGGTGTTCTTTCCTAATTCCGCGCTGCGCAGTATACGCATACCACGAAACACGCGCTTGTACCATCCACAACTGGCACCAGAACCGACACCTGGCGCGGGACCTGGGGAGCCGCCCCACCCCCTAGTCACAGCCCCCCGCCACAGCTTATGCTAGCCGAGAAATCAATCCGTCGGCGCCTGATGTCACCGGGGTCTGCCCGGCGCCCATCCACGGGATATCGGCGCCACCCCAGACTTGCTCTTGACACCCACGGTCGGAGTATAGGACACTCCACGCGCGTTCAGGGGTACGGCGTGAGCGGCGGGGGAGTCGGCCCGCACAGGCTCCTGTCGAGGTTCCGGCGGGCCCGGCACCTGGATCGTCGCGCGGCCCCAAGAGCAAATTCCTATCACTCACTCACGGCGCTGTGGGCGAGAGACGGGCCCATCGATCGTCCGTGCTATCTCTCATCAACCACCCGGAGGTGACACGATGATGCGACTTTGGTTGCTGGTTGCGTGCCTGTCCGTGGGGATCGGCCTGGTGGCGTCCGGGCCGCATCTCGCCGAGGCGGCCAAGTACACGATCAAGGTTGCGAACGCCGGCCCGAACAATCCGGACAACCGGACCGTGATGGCCGTGGACATGTTCAAGCGGATGGTGGAGAGTCAGACCAAGGGCGACATCGAGGTCCGGACTTACCATGCGTCGTCCCTCGGGAACGAGCGGGAAGCGCTGGAAGGGGTGAAGATCGGGACCATCGAGATGGCCACACTCTCCTCGGGGCCCGTCCCTGGCTTCTTCGCGCCGGTGATGGTCTTCAGCATTCCTTACCTCTTCTCGTCGGCGCCGCTGGCCTGGGACGTCTTCGACGGACCGTTCGGGCGGGAGTTCGGCGAGGCCATGCGCAAACAGACGGGGATACGCGTCTTGGGCATCACGGAGAACGGATTTCGCCATTTCACAAGCGGTTCCCGGCCCCTGAAGAAGCCGGAAGACCTCAAGGGCCTGAAGTTTCGCACGATGGAGAATCCGGCCCACATGGCCATGGTGAAGGCGTTGGGTGGGGACCCGACCCCCATCGCCTTCGGCGAGCTGTACATGGCCCTGCAGCAGAAAGTCGTGGACGGGCAAGAGACACCGGTCGCCCTGATCAACCAGATGAAGTTCTACGAGGTTCAGAAATATGCCATCCTAGACGGCCACGTGTACGATCCGCTTTTTGTCTTCATCAGCGACAAGTTCTTCAGTTCCCTGCCGTTGAACTACCAGAACATCGTGTTTGACAACGCACGGTTGTTAACAGCGGCCCACAATGGGTTCAGCGCTCAGCAGAATCTTCAGGGTGTCGATGACCTTCGCAAGAAAGGAATGGATGTCTACGTTCCTAGCCCAGACGAGTTGGAAACCTTCAAGAAGATCGCTCAGCCCCCGGCCCTCAAGTTCGTGGAGGAGAAGGCCGGCAAGGAATGGGTGGCCAAGATCCTGAAGGCCGTGGCCGACTCCGAGCAGTACCTCCGGATCAAGAAGTAGGCGACGCCTTCCGCCGGGGTCGATCGGTGCGTCCCGATCGGCCCCGGCGCGAAGCATCGGAAACCCCGGGATCGGCGGAGGAATCCCCCTCCGCCGATCTCCGTATATCGGGACGATCCGCATGATTTCCCCCGACATTCCCGCTCCGGTGACCCGTCGGACGTCCCTGTCCGTGTGCTGGCTGGAACAGATCGGCCGATCCTGTAACGCGATCGCCAGACTGCTCCTCGTGGTCATGAGCGCCGTGATGGCAGTCACGATCCTGGCGCAGGTCTTCCTGCGTTACGTGGTCAAGGCGTCGCTGCCCTGGTCGGAGGAATTGGCCCGGTACCTGATGGTGTGGATCGGCCTGATGGGCGCCTCGCTCGCCATGCACGAGGGGCGGCACGTCGGCGTCACGCTGCTGACGGAGCGGTTGCGTGGCAGGGCGAAGACGGTCGTGACGGGGTGTGCCCTGCTGCTGGTCCTTTGGTTCCTGTGGCTGATGATCTCCCAGGGGGCCGCGTTGCTCCAGAACATCTGGCAGCAGCGCTCGCCGGCCCTGAGCCTCCCGATGGTGATTCCCTACGCGGCGATTCCCCTCGGTGCGATCTTCATGACGGTGCAGGTCCTCCGCGCGATCTGCCGCCTGTTTCTCGGCGGAGGCGAAGTGCGGGAAGGGTAGGGGCGATGCTGACGCTGATGGGGGTCACCTTCCTGCTCTGTCTGGCCGTGGGAGTGCCCATCGCCTTCTGTCTCGGGATCACGGCCGCCGTCTCCCTCTTGAGCCTTGGCCTGCCGCTCCAGGTCGTGGCGCAGCGCATCTTCACCGGGATCGACTCCTTCCCGCTCTTGGCGGTGCCATTCTTCATCCTGGCGGGCGACCTGATGAACCAGGGGGGGACGACGCAACGGCTGGTGCGTTTCTCCAACGTCCTAGTGGGGTGGATCCGTGGCGGACTCGCCCACACGAACATCGTGGCCAGCATGTTCCTGGCCGGGATCAGCGGCTCGGCCGTGGCGGATGCCTCGGCCATCGGCGGTATCCTGATCCCCGGGATGACCAAGGAGGGCTACGACGTCGAGTTCAGCGCGGCCGTGACCGCATCCGCCTCCACCATGGGCCCGATCATTCCACCAAGCATCTTCATGGTGATATACGGCGTGACGACCGGGGTCTCGGTCGGGGGCCTGTTCGCGGCTGGCTTCATCCCGGGCGTCCTGATGGGCCTGTCGTTCATGACCGTGGCCTACGTCATCTCGCGGCGGCGAAACTACCCCCGGCATCCCATCCCCAGCGGCCGGCAGATCTGGGAGGCCCTGCGTGAGGCCACCTTTGCGCTCCTGGCGCCCGTCATCATCCTGGGCGGCATCTTGACCGGGGTCTTCACGCCCACGGAGGCGGCCGCGGTGGCAGTGGGATACGCCTTCCTGGTGGGGCTGTGGGTGCACCGAGAGCTGCACATCAAGGAGCTTCCGGGCCTCCTCATCCAGAGCGGGATAACGACGTCGGTCCTGCTTCTGGTCATCGGGACGGCCAACGTGCTGGCCTGGGTGTTGTCGGCCGAGCAGGTGCCCCAGAAGATCGCCCAGGGTCTTCTGGCCTTCACCACCAACCCGCACCTCATCATGCTCCTCATCAACCTGTTCCTTCTGGTGGTGGGAATGTTCATGGAGGGAGGCGCAGCGATCATCATTTTGGCCCCGGTTCTCTCGCAAGTGGCCACCTCGGTCGGGATCCATCCGCTGCACTTCGGCTTCGTGGTGGTCCTGAACATCGTCATCGGCTTGCTCACACCGCCGCTCGGTGTCTGCCTGTTCGTGGTGTGTAGTCTGAGCCGTATCTCGATCGAGCGGCTCGTCGTCGCCGTCATGCCTTTCCTGCTCTGCGAGATCGCCATCCTCTTCCTGGTGAGCTACGTCCCGATGGTCGCCCTCCTGGTTCCCAGATTGCTCGGCTATGTGCAGTGAGTCCCGTGGCGGCGGACCTCCGGTCGCGCCGCCGCCGGCGACGCGCCGAAGGAGGAGCCCCGATGCATGACGCGATCCGGATCAACGACGAGCGCTTCTGGAGCACCATCGAGCGCTCCGGCGAGATCGGGGTAGGCCGGCCCGGCGGGCTCGCGCGCCTCGCGCTCTCCGACGCGGACCGCGAGATGCGCGACCTGTTCGTGCGCTGGTGTCGCGAGGCGGGGTGCGAGGTGACCATCGACCGGCTGGGGAGCATCTTCGCCCGCCGCGAGGGTACTGATGCCTCCTTGCCGCCCGTGGTGATGGGGAGCCACCTGGACACGCAGGTGAACGGGGGCAAGTATGACGGCATCGTGGGGGTACTGGCCGGTCTGGAGGTGATCCGCGCCCTGAACGACCACGACGTGTGCACCCGGCGGCCTATCGAGCTGGTGTCCTGGACCAACGAGGAGGGGGCGCGGTTCTCGCCGCCCATGGTAGCGTCTGGAGCGTTCGCCGGTGTCTACGAGGTGGACTGGGTCTTGGGCCGCCTGGACGACGACGACAAACGATTTGGCGACGAACTGGCCCGGATCGGCTACGCTGGGTCGGCGCCAGTGGGCGGACGCCCCCTGGATGCCTATTTCGAGCTGCATATCGAGCAGGGCCCGATCCTGGATGGGGAGGGCATTGACGTCGGGGTCGTGGTGAGAGGCTACGCGGTGCGAGGCTTCCTGGTGGAAGTGCGCGGGGAGACGTCGCACACCGGCCCGACACCCATGGATAAACGCCGAAATGCTCTGGTGGGTGCGGCCATGTTGGCGGTGGCAGTGAACGACGTTGGCTGGCGCTATCACCCGACGGGCGGCAAGGCCACCGCCGCGTGGCTCCTGATCAAGCCGAACCAGCCCGGCATTCTGTCAGACTGGGCCCAGCTCATCTGCGATGTCCGCCACGACGACCCTGCAGTCGCCGATCGGATGACGGCCGAGGTTCTGGAGGCCGTCTCAAGGTGCGCCGAGCGGTCGCAGTGCGAGATCGCGGTGATCGACCGATGGACGTTCGGCAACGAGCGGTTCGACCCGGAGTGCGTTGGCCGTATCCGGGCGGCGGCGCAACATCTCGGTGTCCGCGCGTTGGACATCGCCAGCCAGGCCGGGCACGACGCCTACCACATCAGTAAGATTGCCCCAATGGCGATGATTTTCACCCCGTGCCGAGACGGCATTACTCACAACCACCGGGAGCAGGCCGAGATGGGGCACACCGTCCCCGGTGTGAACGTGCTGCTCCATGCCGTCCGGGCGCGGGCGATGCGCTGAGAAGCGCTGGCGTCGTTGGCCGGGGTCCCCTCGAGACTGGATTGGTAGGTCATATCTCCGAGCCAAGATCGGCCCGAGACAGCGCATCGCCACCTCCACGTCCGCGACGAAGCTCGTCCGCACGTTCCCCTCGATGGCCAATTTGCCCTGGTAGCCCACCTCGTCGAGGATCCCGATGATCGCGCCGAAGTCGAGGGCTCCAAGACCGGGAGATGTCGGGTGTTATCCGAGAGGCGGATGGAGCCGAAGCAAGCCTGGTACGCGATGCTCTCTACTCGGCATGATGCGCGTCGGCGGACCGGCCGCTAAACGCGAGTCGTGAGGCAGGAGAAGACAAGATGATGCGTGAATACACAGACCAGATAGCAGGGTTCTGGCCGACAATCATGCGGGCATGTCAGGCCCATGCCGATGAGCGTCCGATGATTGAATGTGACCTTGCCAGCAAGACGGTGCGGGCTTATGCGTCATGAGCCACGATCAATAAGCCAACACAGAGAGGCCGAGAGGGTGATGTCCCCGAGGGTCTGCCGGGGTACACAAAGAGCGCGGTATGTGTGAACCTCGCCTGGCTTCGTTACCACTCACTCACTGAGTACATTTACTCATCTTTGGCGGCGTCCCGCGGGCTCTACCCATCTGCACGAGCAGGTCCGACGGCGTCCCGGTGGAAGAGCTCCCAGTGTCGGGTCCCCACCGCATGCTGGAAGCCGTCGGCTGAACGGAGATCGCGCAAGACTGAAATTCGGGGACGCCTCCAGCTCTTGTTAGCCTAGAGCCTTCTTGTAGAGGGCGAGGACGTCCTGCCGGGTCGGTCGCCGCGGGTTGAGGACGATGCCGCCGGACTTCATCGCATCGTCCGCCAGCGCCTCCAGGTGCGCTTCCGTCACTCCCACCTCGCGCAGGGTATGTGGAATCCCCACCTCGTCGGCCAGTTCCTGGACGGCATCCACGGCGGCTCGGGCCGCGTCCATGACGGAGAGCCCGTCGGTGTCTTCTCCCAGCGCCGCGGCGATGTCCCCATGCTTCTCGGGGCTGCCGATCAGGTTGAACTCCATGGTGTGGGGCACCAGGATCGCGTTGGCGATCCCGTGGGGGACGCCGGTGTGCCCGGTCACCGCGTGGGACATGGCGTGGTCAAGCGTGGTCCGGGTGTTGTTGAAAGCCATCCCGGCCAGCAGGCTGGCCATGGCCATCCCGGTGAGGTCCGTCAGGTTCCCGTTGGCCACCGCGGTCCGCAGGTGCCGGCCGATCATCTGGATTGCATGGAGACTAAACGCGTCCGAGACGGGCTGCGCCAAGAGACTCGTGTAGGACTCGATGGCATGGCAGAGGGCATCCATCCCGGTCGATGCCACCATCCGGCTGGGCAGCTTGACGAGCAATGACGGGTCCACAAGGGCCACCTTGGGGAGATTGAATGGGCTGCCGATGCCCAGCTTGAAATGCGTCTCGGTGTCGGTGATGACGGCGAACTGGGTCACCTCGGAACCGGTGCCGCAGGTGGTGGGGATAGCCACCAGGGGCGGGAGCGGTCGCTCCACCTTCTTTCCCGCAAAATAGTCGCGCATCGAGCCGCCGTTCGAGGCCAGGAAGCCGATGGCCTTGGCGGCGTCCATCGGGCTCCCACCGCCTACGGCAATCAGCCCGTCGCAGCCTTGCGCGTGGTAGAGGGCCAACCCCTTTTCCACCGTCAGGATGCTCGGGTTCGGCTCCACCTCGCCGAATAGCGTCCATTTCACGCCGGCAGCGTCCAGACTGGCGGTGACGATGCCGGGGACATCGGTCTGGACGAGACCGCCGTCGGTGACGACCAGGCCATGCGAGACCCCGAGGGCGCGGACCTCCACCCCGACCTGCTGGGCGGTCCCGACCCCGAACACGATCCGAGGAGCTAGGTTTAGCGTGTATGTCTTGCTGACGTCCATGCGCAATAACCTCCCTTGGGTTACGGATGCGATCAGAGGATCCGAAAGAATTACCACGCAGACGCTATCGCCCACGTGGGGCGCATGTCAAGGAAAGAGTGTCGAGAGGACGTCGTGTTGTTGACTTGGGGAATCTTGGGCTCGACGGCCTAATTCATGTTCAGGCCCGGAAAGCGCAAGAGGAAGAGCGGCGCGAAGACTCAGCCACCTTGGAATTTGTGCTTGCGATGCCAGGCTAGGTGGCTTCTGTCTGGCCAGTAGCTGCGGTTGGCAGGCAGGTCGATTTGTCTTCCGGGAGATCGCCGCAGGAGGAAGGCGTCCGGACCGGCTTCGTCGAACCGACCAACGGCAACGATGACTTCGTAATCGTCGGTCAATGACCACAGTCCCTGATCGAAGAGCCAATGCGCATTCTTGCACAGCGCAATGCCGTTCTGGGGATGGTTGTTCCGGCTGTCGGAGAACTGGTGGATATGTGCGGCGTCCACAATGCTTCCCGACCGCATGGTGGTCAGCCGATAGCCGGTAAGTGCACAGGTGTAATTGTAGGCCGGCACGACAGTGAGCCGGAATCGCGCTTCCCGGCCACGCTCGCGTGCTACCGCGAACAATCGGGTGTCCGCCTTGACGATTTCATCTGGCGGCACGGGCAGACCGACCAACGAGTAGAGTGCGGCTCGCTCTCCTCCGTCTCTGAAGTATTTTGCGATGAGCACGCGCCGCATCGACTCGCGGAAGCGTTGATCATTGAGGCAGGCGAGGAAGCCTTCGTCAAGCTTCGCCGCAATGGCGCGACGTCGTTCGAGCGTGGGTTTACCGTCTTCGTCGAGCGGTTCCCAACAGCCGTCGCCGTGCAGATGGTAAAAGGGTAGCGTGATTTCCGGCCGCTGGGAGCGACGCTCAGCAACAATCGTCCAGAAGGCTAGGAACCGGAAGGCGAGGTCGCCGGTCAACCACAAGAGCGGTTCGCGGAGATTCCCTTGTTCGGCGAGTTCGGCGAGGACCAGCAGGAGTAAAGGCTTGTGCGGCGCAATGTTGCCGTTCTTCCGATCGACCCGAAGATTGGCGACGACTCTCAACCAGTGTTCGCATTGGGCTGGCGTAGTCATCGCAGGATGCTTCTCCGCTAGTCCCGACTCATCACGGAGTGATCGCTGGTTGCGAGGTCATCTTTGAGAATATTCAGCAAGTCGTCTGGCAGGCCGTGGGTTCTGATTCTCGGCGACGGCCATGTTTTCAAGAGTGGCTTCAGCTTGACTAGCCCAGGGAGGAGTATATTCCCCCCAGGTGACGGTGATGGGGACCTGCTCTTTTGGGGGAGGAGCATCGATGCTGCCCCATACCCCCACCGGGCCGCATTCGGTCGCTCAGCCCGGCCGGGAAGAAACGGAGGGGAAATAACGTCGGCGGGAATGTACTACTGGCGTGGGGGCGGGTCAAGTGTGAAACCCGCAGTGCGAAACCCGCAGACGGAAGCGCGCAGGGGTGGCATGAGACGTCTGGAGGGTCACTCCAGGTCAAGGGCGCGCAGCGTGGTGCGCTCGCGGGGAATATCGTAGAGGACCTGAAGGATCTGGCCGATGATGATGGCGACCTTGTCCTTCTCGGACACCGCGACGCCGTGCGCCCGTGCAAACTCTGCGAGGGCCTTCTTGGTCCGAAAGTGTTTCTTGTCATACAGAGCGGCAGCCATCTCCTCCCGCGTCAGCGTGATGGGGTCGAGCGGGGGAGGCGGCTCGGCCGGCGGGGATGCGCGCCGCGTCTTCTTGAGAGATGGAACACCGAGCGCGGCGAGCAACTCCGCCACGGGGAGATCGGGTCCCGTCCTCAGCGTCTCTTCGAGCCGTGCGAGGAGTGCCGCCAGTTCGTGCGTGGTCGTGTGTCCCATGATGTGTCCCTTCAGCCGCCCTGCAGGCGGGTCAGAAGCTCGTCGGTGATGCGTCGGAACTGCTCCTGACTCTTCCTGCATTTCGCATCCGGCGAGATGGAGACGGGAAGCTTGCCGCTCGGGGCATCGGATACCGCCACGCTCTCGGTCACGTAGCTCGCGAACAAGAGATGGTCGGCACCGAGCGTATTCTTAAGGCTCTGGATGGCGCGTTGCTGGACGTGGGGGAGGCGGGGCGGCGAGCCGGACTCCAGGACGCGGACGCGGTTCAGGACGATACCGAGAAGGCGCGGCTCGTCGTAGGCAGCGCCGACGGTCGGAAAGGTCTGTCGGATGCCTGTCGCGAACCGGCTCGCCTGCCGGCGGATCAGGTCAATGCCCAGGGTGGACAGGTAGTCGGGAAGGGTGGGCACCAGGTAGGCTTGGCTGGCAAAGAAGCCGTTCTGGGTCACCAGGTTGAAGTTCGGGGGACAGTCGCAGAGGATGAAGTCGTAGGCGTCCTCGAAATCCGCCAGGTGTGCCTTCAGGATCGCCTGGGGGCCGAAGATGCCGCGATCCGCTCCGCTCACGCCGGCCAACTGCTCGTCGATGGTGATCAGCGACAGGTGCGAGGGGAGCAGGTGGAGTCCCTCGATCGCCAGACCGCCCGGGGCGACATTTGGGATGATGGCGCGGTCCAGCCGGAAGGTCTGCCGCTGCAGGATGTAGTCTGTGAACAGGTCCTTGAGCGAGCCGCGCTCCCGCACCCAGTCGAGCCAGAACGGCTGATCCACCAAGTAGAACGTGGCATTCGTCTGGGGGTCCAGGTCCACCAGCAAGACCCGCTTCTTGTGATGGGCGGCCAGACAGACGGCGATCTCGACGGTGCAGGTGGTCTTCCCCACGCCTCCCTTGAAGTTGATGAAGCTGATCACCCGCGCCACGGCTTCAGCCCTTCGCCGGGAGGTAGCGCCGCGCTCGGACCAAGATACGGATCATGTCTTCGGCGACCGCCGGGGCGTCCGAGCGGGGATTCTGCCAGAGGGCCAGCTCTTTGGCGGTGAGCGCCATGAGATAGTGGATCTGGGCGATCTCATCCTCGCGCACGGACCGGTAATCTGGGTGCAGCTCGTTTACGAGGATGGCCCGGGAGTCGGCGTCGAAGTCGCTTCGCAGGTGGCGCCTCTCTTCGGAAAAAGGCAGAAGCCGCCAGGCAGGGGCAGGCCGGTGCCGTTGCCGGATGACCGCGCAAGCCTCTGGCTCGACCCCAGGGGTGGGGCCCGCTCCTCTGCCCGAGCCGTCCCGCGGACGCTCCCCGCCGGAGATGGGATCCTGGCCCGGGCCGCCCGGACCTATCTCACCCTCGGGGTCCGTCACCGGGGCCCGCAGGGGATTCTCCAGATCGTCCAGATCCCGGAGGACATGTTTGAAGATCTCCCGCAGACGCAGGAACAGCTCGCGATCCGACCGCTCCCGATGTTCCTCTGCCAGTCGCTTGAGCTCGGCCGTGAGGGCGACTTCGAGCTCCTGGAGGGTTCGCTCGAGCAGGGGGAACCGGCCGGCATCGCGGACGACCCCCTTCCGGCCGGTGGTCTGCTCCAGCGCCGGGAAGATCACCTCACCCTGGATCTGGCCGGCATTCCATGGATGGTGGGCGAATTCGTCCAGAGTGGCCACATCGTCTACGATGGTGGTGCCACCCTTTCCCACCAGGGCCACATGTCGATCCGCCGAGGCCGTCGGCCAGAGGAAGAGGTGGATACGGATCGGCCCGAACGGAGTCCGGACGGGTGCCGCTTCAAACGGATTCCCCTTGTAGACCTCGGGGCGGACCGGGAGAGTCTTGTGACCCTCGACGATCTCGATGGTATATTCCCCGGCCAGGAGGGCCCGCCGCCGCCGGAGACGAAAGTAGTCGGCCAGCTTGGGGATGGTGAAGACCCGCCAGATCTCCTTGCCGATTCCTGTCAGATACACATCGGTGCCCGGACGAGGCCGCCGACGCTCGACTTCGTCGCCGATCTCGCAGACCTCGGCCCCGCGGCGCAGGTGCATCCGGTGGGTGGTCGGCTCTTCCTCCGCTCGGGTCACGATGTCACAATGCTCTGCAAATGCGGCGAAGGCCAAGATCCCGATCCCCTTCTCGCCCACGATCTGGTCGCCGCCCTGCAGGGCGGCCTTTTCCGATTCGCACAGGTGTCCGGCGACGGCCTCCAGACGCGACCGCGTCAGGCCGCGCCCGTCGTCGGAGACCACGATCCGGGGGCGGTGGCCGCTGCGGCGCAGCGTGATGCGAATCGTCCGGCCCGGCGGGCCGGTCTGGCCGTACTCGTCCGCCGCGTTCGAGACGAACTCGTTCAGCGCATCGCGCGGGTCACCATAAACCTGTCCGAGGTAGCGAAGCCCCTTGCCCAGATTGGCGATGCGCAGGGGGATGACTCGGGAAGGACTCATGTCTCGATGCCAGTCATGAGGTGACGGGATGATTCGGAGTGGCCACGATGTAAATCATCATCGCGCATGAGAGGATTCTCGTCGAAATCTGTGGAATTGGCAAGCCGTCAGACTCGGAAAGGCCTGCGATGGATGTGAAGGGCCCGGCAGTGACAACAGGAAGGATCAAGGCGTAGGGTCGCGTCACGACTCCAAGAACGCCTTCAACCGGATACCGGCTTGGCCAAGAACGGCCCGAAGGGTGCCTTCTGGTATGTCGCCTGGATGATTGGGGATGGTCGTGTAACGATTGGTGGTAGGATTGAACCAGATCTCGTGCGATCCTGCAGCTTGGCGGTCGAATTGAAAACCGAGTCGTTTGAGGCGCTTCACAACCTCGCGATATCTGAAGCCTGCGAGCCTTCCCATGGAATCGCCTCGCAACGACTCTTGAGGCCTATGCGTTTACGACCAGGGAATACTCGATTGCCGCGGTTGCGGGTTTAAGCGGTGGTAGTCCCTCACGCTCGGCACGTGCCTCGATCAACTTCTTGGCGACATCGCGGGCAATTTCCAGAGTTTCCTGGATCGTCCGACCCTGTGCCACTAGGCCCTGAATGTCCGTCGATGTGGCCAGGTACACACCCTCGGGAAGTCTCTTGATGCGAAGGCTGACGATTCGCTCCACCGTGTCTCTCCTAGGAACTTGCTTTTCGGGGCCACGGGACAATCCGGGCCGCCGGTCAGCTTCGCATCCCGGCGAGACCCGACGCGCTGCCCCGGGGCCGCCCCAACCGTCAGTTCAGGCCGCGCGCCTGGAATGCAGGGAGTATCTGGCGAAGCGGACACGGCTGTCAAGAGGAAAAACTGGCGGAGATCAGGGGCTGGTGGTGCGCATCGAGGAGGCCCCTGGCAGACAGGGGCCCCGCCCGCGGCGCCCGGCCACGCCGGGGCCATCGGGCTCTGGTGAGTTGATTATGCGGCAATTGATCGCTTCCGGGTGACCATCCAGATCCGCATCCGATCGCCGGGAAAACACACAGGGGGTCCCGATGGCTCGGGACCCCCTGTTGACGTCGTACAAGAAAAGGGCGGCGACTACTTCTCGCCCATCTCTTTGACCTTTACCTTGTCTTTCAGAGCCGCATGGGCCGCCGCCAGCTTGGCGATGGGCACGCGGTAGGGGGAGCAGCTCACGTAGTCCAGGCCGATCTTGTGGCAGAACATGACCGACCGGGGCTCGCCCCCGTGCTCGCCGCAGATGCCCAGCTCGAGATTCTTGCGGGTCTTGCGCCCCTTCTCGATGGCCATCTTCATCATCTCGCCCACGCCTTCCTGGTCGATGCTGACGAACGGGTCCTCGGCGTAGATCTTCCGCTCGACGTACATCGGCAGGAACTTGCCGGCATCGTCGCGCGACAAGGCCAGGACGGTCTGCGTGAGGTCGTTGGTTCCGAAGGAGAAGAACTCGGCCGTTTGCGCGATCTGATCGGCCACCAGGCAGGCCCGCGGGATCTCGATCATGGTCCCGATCATGTAGCGGACCTTGACCTTGTACTTCTTCATGCACTCCTGGGCGACCCGCTCCACGATGTCGCGCTGAAGCTGCAACTCCTGCAGCGTGCCGATCAGCGGGATCATCACCTCGGGATACGGGTTCTTGCCTTCCTTGCGCAGCTCGCAGGCGGCCTCGAAGATGGCCTGGGCCTGCATCTCGGTGATCTCGGGATACTCGATCCCCAGGCGGCAGCCGCGGAAGCCCAGCATCGGGTTGAACTCGTGCAGGCTGTCCACCTTGGCCTTGATGCGCTCGGGGGTGACGCCGATCTTCTGCGACAGGTCCTGCACGTCCGCCTCGGTCTTGGGCAGGAACTCGTGGAGCGGAGGATCCAGGGTGCGGATGGTCACGGGAAGGTTCCCCATGATCTCCAGGATGCCTTTGAAGTCCTGCTTCTGCATGGGCAGGAGCTTGGCCAGGGCCTTCTTGCGTCCCTCCAGGTCGTTGGCCAGGATCATCTCCCGCACCGCGTCGATGCGGTCGCCCTCGAAGAACATGTGCTCGGTCCGGCACAGGCCGATGCCGCCGGCCCCGAACTTGATCGTGACCCGCGCATCGGTCGGCGTGTCGGCGTTGGTGCGGACGCCGATCTCGCGATACTTGTCCGCCCAGGCCATCAGGGTGTTGAAGTCGCCGCTGAGCTCGGGGTTGATGAGCTTCACCTCGCCCAGCATGACGTCGCCGGTGGCGCCGTCCAGGGTGATGAAGTCGCCGCGCTGGACCTTGAAGTCCTTGGCGAAGAAGTAGCCGTGCTCCTCGTACACCGTGATGTCGCCGGAGCCGGCCACGCAGGGCTTACCCATGCCGCGGGCCACGACGGCCGCGTGGGAAGTCATGCCGCCGCGGGCGGTCAGGATGCCCTGAGCCGCGTGCATGCCGCCGATGTCCTCGGGCGACGTCTCGAGCCGGACCAAGACGACCCGCTCGCCCTTGGCCGCCATCTCTTCGGCCTCGGCGGCGGTGAACACCACCTTGCCGACGGCCGCGCCCGGCGAGGCCGGGAGGCCCTTGGCGATCTTCTGCGGCTTGGCCGCGGGGTCCACGCGCGGGTGCAGGAGCTGGTCGAGCTGGTCCGGGGCCACGCGCAGGACCGCTTCCTGCTGGCTGATCATCCGCTCTTTCACCAGGTCCACGGCGATCTTCACGGCCGCGGCCGCGGTCCGCTTGCCGACGCGGCATTGCAGCATGTAGAGTTTGCCGTCCTGGATGGTGAACTCGATGTCCTGCATGTCGCGGTAGTGCTTCTCGAGCCGCTTGTAGATCCCCTCCAGCTCGGCGTAGATCTTGGGCATCTGTTTCTTGAGCTCGCTGATCGGCACCGGGGTGCGGACGCCGGCCACCACGTCCTCGCCCTGGGCGTTGATCAGGTACTCGCCGTAGAACCGCTTCTCGCCCGTCCCCGGGTCACGCGTGAAGGCCACGCCGGTCCCGGAGTTCTCGCCCATGTTCCCGTAGGCCATGGCCTGGATGTTGACCGCGGTGCCCCAGTCGCCGGGGATCTTGTTCAACCGGCGGTAGGTGACGGCGCGCTGGTTGTCCCAGGAGCCAAAGACGGCGTTGATGGCGTACTTGAGCTGCTCCTTGGGGTCCTGCGGAAACTCCTTGCCGGTCTTCTCCTTGAAGACCCGCTTGAAGAGGTCCACCAGCTCCTTGAGGTCCTGGGCGCTCAGATCGGTGTCCAGTTTCACCTTCTTGGCGTGCTTCTGGGCCTCGATCAACCGCTCGAAGACCGGCTTCTCGATCCCCATCACCACGTCGCTGAACATCTGGATGAAGCGGCGGTAGGAGTCATACGCGAAGCGCTCGTTCTTGGTCTTGGCGATGAGACCCTTCAGGCTGGTGTCGTTCAGACCCAGGTTGAGGACCGTGTCCATCATGCCGGGCATGGAGACCCGGGCGCCCGAGCGCACGGAGACCAGGAGCGGGTTGTGCGGGTCCCCGAAGGTGGCCCCCATGGCCTTCTCCAGCTTCTTCAGGGCCTCCTCGGCCTGCTTCCACATCCCCTGCGGGTACTGCTTCTTGTTGCTGGTGTAGTAGATGCATGCCTCCGTGGTGATGGTGAAGCCGCCCGGCACCGGGATGCCCAGGCGGGTCATCTCGTGCAGGTTGGCGCCCTTCCCGCCCAGGAGGTTCTTCTGCTCCGCCCGTCCTTCTGCCTTCTTGTTCCCGAAGAAATACACCCACTTCTTTGCTGTCGCCATA
>JAPLLC010000195.1 GCA_026387775.1 Candidatus Methylomirabilota bacterium
AGCGCCTCGCGCACGGGCATGCGGCTCGTGCCCAGCTCCTGGGCCAGGTCGTCCGCCACGAGGCGGTACCCTGGGGCATAGCGCCCGATCTGGATGGCCTCCCGGATCGTCTCGTAGATGATCTCCTGCTTGGTACGGTAGGTCATCGCCACGGCTGCTCGCCCCTCTCCGAGGCTTGACTATTCCGGGGCCCGATACTAAAATGCGAATTGGATACTATATCCAAGATATAATATACCCATACTCGAAATGCATGTCAAGGAGGAGCGCCGGATCCTCAGGGGTGCCCTCGGATGAGGGTGATCCTCAACATCTTCACGGGAAAGGTGGGACGCAATGGCGAACAATGACAAGGGCATCGGGGACGGGCGGGGAATCCTGCGGGGGGACTACCTGAACGAGGATCGCCCCCTGACGCGGGCGGATTGGCTGGAGGAGGTGTTCCCGGAATGGGGCACCCTGCTGAACCAGCAGATCGAGAATGATGTGGTGGCGCCGGGCACGGTGGCGCTCTGGTGGCTCAGCGGCCCCTCCTGGTGCCTCAAGACCTCTGCCGGTGGCGTGTTCCTGATTGACTGCTACTCCGGCCCGTCCATGTACACCAGCTACGCCTACTGCGGCGTCTGCCGCATCGGCGGCGCGCCCACCATCAATTGGATCCGGCTCTCTCCGATGGTCCACGACCCGTGGAAGTTCAAGACGCTGGATGCCTCGTTCATGACCCACCTCCACCAGGACCACTGCGACATCTACACCATCAAGGCCACCCTGGCGACCACCGACTGCAAGTACGTGGGGCCGATGTCTACCATCCTGAAGACGCGGCGTTTCCAGGTCCCGGACGCGCGGATCATCCAGGTCAAGCCCGGCGATGAATTGCCGGTCCGCGGGGCCACGGTCAAGGTCCTGACCAACTACGACGACATCGCCAGGCGCACGGGCGTCCCGGTGGATCAGCCCCGCACTTACGGCGAGGCGGCGGTCAGCTATCTCTTCGAGACCGACGGCGGCAACATCCTCTTCCTGGGCGATTCCCTCTACCACAACGGTTACAAGGCCATCGGCGACCAGTACAAGATCGACGTCGCGATCGCCGACATGGGCCACAACGCGCCGGGCGCGACCGACAAGATGACCCCCTGGGACCTCTTCCGGGTCGGCCAGGCCCTGCGGACCAAGGTGCTGATCCCGGACCACTACGACAACTGGGCCAACACCCAGCTCGACCCTGCGCAGTTGGAGCGCATCGTCAAGGAGAACGAGCCGGGCATGAAGACGGTGATCATGCAGGCCGGCGGCAAGTTCGTCTACCCGACGGATCAGAACATCGGGCGGTACACGTATCCCGATTATCGCGAGTGGTATCGGCCCGAGGACTCCTGGCAATACGGAAAACCCGCCGAGGATGCCGGTTTGATCTAGCAGGATGCTGAAGAACTCACTTTGCGGCAGGCTGCTCAAAAGGGTCCAGATGCAAGGCGGCGCGCGATGGGCCGAGTGAGGCGTACACTGGGTACGCCGCAGCGAGTGCCCGAGCAAGCCAACG
>JAPLLC010000265.1 GCA_026387775.1 Candidatus Methylomirabilota bacterium
CTGGTGCTGGAGCTTGTCGATGAGAGCATCCCGCAGATCTTGCGGGCGGAGGGGCGTGCGCCGGAGTACGCGCGGCTGGATGTGGCGGTCCTTCACCGGCTGGTGATCGAGGGGATCTTGGAGATTCCGGCGGCGGAGCAATCCGATGATGCCATCCAGTACACCCGCGACGAGGCCGAGGCGATCCGCGCCGTCAGGTCGGGCGAGGCGCCCCTGGCTCTCTTCCTCAATTCGCCCCGGGTGGAGCCGGTGCAAGCCGTGGCGATGGCCGGCGAGCGGATGCCTCAGAAATCCACCTTCTTCTTTCCGAAGGTCTTGAGTGGTCTCGTGATCAGCCCGCTGGATCCCGGCGAGCTCGCCTCCTGAGTCGCCGGATCGATCTGTCGCTCGAGCAGTCGGCCGACGTGCGGTCCCGTCTATCGGCCCAAGCGCGACGAGGCCAGGAGGTAGTCGAGCGTGTTCCGCACGAAGAGGTCCCGGAGGTTCCATCCGGTCAAACCGTTTGGATCGAAGGCGACGCCGACCACCCGCCCGGCGCCCACAGCCAGCTCGGCGATCAGGGGGGACATAAAGCTGCCGCCGCCGGGGGACTGGAGGATCTCGGTCGCGCCCGGCCGAGGGTTCATGTCATTCAGGGTACCGATCGTGAAGAACCCCTGTCCGGAGATGCCCGCCAGAATGGGGTGGCCTGGCTGCAGGGAGATCGGGGAGCGAAACGGGACTGCCCGCCAGTCGTTGTCGGATCGGATTTCAAAGGGAATGATCGGGGCGACCGCCTTGTAGCCGCCGCTTCCGAAAGATTGAGCGCCGCCGGTGATGAGCACCGCGCCGCCGGAGTTCACATACTCCACCAGGCCCCCCTGCACCGGCTGCGGCAGGCTGCCGAATGGGACGTCAGCCAGGACCAGGACCGCCACGTCCTTGAGGGGCGCCTTGCCCGGATTTTGTGTCACCTCGGCACCGGTCGCCTTCAGGATGGCTTGGGCGTCTATGAATGAGGCATTGCCCAGGGCGAGGATCACGCGGGGCCCCGCCGCCTCTGCAGCGGCCGCCCACCCGAGCATCACGTAGATTCCGACCAGCACGATCTTGCGGAGCCGCATCGACTTCCTCCTCTCTCAGGGCGGCGGGTCCGGGAGGACGGCCGCCGATCGCATGGATGAGGAAACTATATACGGGCGTCCGCAGGAAGTAAAGGGGAGCGAACCCGCCCCGTCGCGCTTTTCACGTTGACATTCCCCACACGGTTGGCTAGCGTAACCGAGGCATGTCGACCGAGGCCTCCATGGATTCCACGACCAAGCTCCGCCAGATCACGACACTGCTCCGCAAGGCGTACGGGCCGCGGCAGCGGGAACGCCATTGGGACAACCCGCTGGACTCCCTGATCCAGACCATCCTGTCGCAGAACACCACGGCCGACAACTGCGAGCGGGCGTATGCGAGCCTGCGCCAGCGCTTCAAGACGTGGGAGGAGGTCGGGCAAGCCTCGCTGCGGGACCTGATCGCGGCGATTCGCCCCGGCGGGCTCGCGAACGTCAAGGCGGTGCGGATCAAGGCCTTCCTGGAAGAGGTCTGGGGGCAGCAAGGCCACTTCGACTTGAGCTTCCTTCGCGACCTGTCGGATGAAGAGGTGCAGGCGTACCTGGGGCGGTTCAAGGGGATCAGCAGCAAGACGCGCTCCTGTGTCCTGCTCTTCGGGCTGGGGCGGGCGGCCTTCCCGGTGGATACGCATATCTTTCGCCTCTGCCGACGCCTGGGGCTGCTGAACGGGCAGGCAACGCCCGAGAAGGCCCAGGCCCTCCTGGAGCCAATGGTTCGATCGCGCGAATGCCTCGCCCTGCATCTGCATCTCGTCGAACACGGCCGCCAGGTCTGCACGGCACATCATCCCTCATGCGGTCGGTGTGTCCTGGCATCTCTGTGCAGCTCCGCCCGCCCTGGCGAGAAGACACGCGGGAGTTGACAGGCGGGCGCGAATCTGGTAGGTAAAACGTCGCGTGCGGGTATCGTCCAATGGTAGGGCACAGGCTTCCCAAGCCTGGGATGCGGGTTCGATCCCCGCTACCCGCTCCAGGGAGCGAAACACGGGGGCTTCGGGTGTTGCCGAAGCCCCCGTGTTTTTCCAGGGGCCGACCGCCGGGTGGCCACGCGTGTCCATCCTCCACTCTCCAAGGTTGTTTGGCCGTGACGGATGAGGGCGCCGACAGATGAGCCTGCGGGTGGAGATGGCCGGCATTCTTGCAGAGCGGAGGCCGCACCAGGAGGCCCCGCCCGGGTTTCGGCGCGCGGCCGTGCTGCTTCCGTTATACGAGACGGCGACGGGTCTCCACCTGGTCCTGACCAAGCGGACCGACCGAGTTCCGACCCATAAGGGCCAGATCAGCTTTCCCGGCGGAGGATTCCACGAGGCAGATGGAGATCTTCAGACCACCGCCCTGCGAGAATCGGAAGAGGAGATCGGGCTCCGGCCGGGCGACGTCGCCATCGTCGGGGTGCTGGACGACACCGTGACGGACGCCTCGGCCCATGTCGTCCGACCCTTCGTCGGCTTCATCCCCTATCCGTACGCGTTTCGTCCGGATCCCTTTGAGATCGAGGAGCTCATCCACTTGCCGCTCGTTCCCGTGATCACGGGCGGCCGCTTTCGGGAAGAGGTCTGGGAACGGGATGGGCATCCCCACTCGGTCTTCTTCTACGAGCACGACGGGCAGACGATCTGGGGCCTGACGGCGCGGATCTTGAAGCAGTTCGTGGAGGTGGTGGGGGGACCGCTCCGGCAGAGCGGGCTCTTGGATACGGCGCGCTGACTGGCTGCATGCGTTGGACGCGCCCCGCCCGCGGCACGGCACGAACAGGCAATCGCCTCCAGCGGCGGCGGGTCAAGGGGACTGGCAGGATGCAGGAAGATTCATTCTTGGGCAGGCTGCTCAAAAAGGTCCAGGTGCAAGGCGGCGCACCCATTCTTTGAATGGGTACCCGGGGCGGGGTACCCACCGCAGGTGGGTCCAGGCGTACTGAAGGTACGCCGCAGCGAGTGCCCGAGCAGGCGGGTACCCATCCGCAGGATGGGTGACAGTAGGTGGGCCTTTTTCAGCAGCCTGCTAGGCGTGCGCGTGTCGCCTGGGGCGTTCTCGCCAGAAGGCTCCCAAGTGGCGTCGCTCCAGCAGGACGAAACCGCTGACGTCGTCCCGGTACTCCAAGCGGTCCAGGACGAAGGGGCGCAGGTCCAGCTGGAATCTGGCGCCGAATTCGGATACGGCTTGGCCGATGAGCGTGGTCGCCTGGTTCTCCGGGTAACCGCCGAAGAGCGCGAACCGGACGACACGGGAGGATTCGTCCACCATGATGATGGGACAGTCGCCACCCTGGTCGTCGGGATGGCACACAAAGCCGCCCTCGACATAGTCCACCGGGCCGACGTTATCGAAGAGGTACTCCAGGATCGCCGAGGTGTTCCACTCGCCCTCGATGGTGTAGGAGACGCCGAGCCCGGACAGCCGCGCGCGCGCGAGGGGGGACGGGCGGGCGCTCTCGATCCGATAGAGACCGCGGCAGCGCAGACAGGAAACCGTCTGGTTGTGGGAGCCGTCTTCCCGCACCTCGACGCTGAGGCGGCTGCCGCAGGTCGGGCAGGTTCCGACCAGGCGAGCGCAGTCGTCGCTCAGGGACAGGTCGATTGTCGCGGCCAACCCCGATTGTGAGTGGGAAGCCTTCGAGTGCGCATCCACTGCGTGTCTCCCTTGTCCAGGGTGCGATCTGAACCCGTTACGCCGGTGTGTCCAGTGTATCGGCCGGAGCGATGCCGCCGATGAGGAGATTCTTCTTCTGGCCGAGCGGAAACGTCGTCACGCCGGCGTCCTCTGCATGCATTGCGACATAAGAGTTGGATTCAGGCAGCTCGCGCCTCCCACCATGGGGAGGCGGCAGGCGATGTGGGTCCCCGGGTTTGGCGGGTCAAGGTGCCGGAGGCATGCTCGTCGGATCCGATGGCGGCCCGGATGGCACGTAGTCCGGGGGCACCGGAGGTGGGAAGCCCGTGGATATCGGTGGTGGTTGGGGTGCCCACGAGTAGCCCGGTGGCGGCGGAGGGGGCAGCGCGATGGCACGCCGCGGGCTTGTCCGCACCACCGCGGGGACCTGGTTTCCCTTCGCATACATGCACTGCTGGTAGGCCATATCATAGCGGCGCTGCGCTTCCCCGCCCGTCAACTGATCGGCATTGGCACCCGCGGCTGTCCCCATCAGAAGGCCGGTCCCGGCGCCGATCGCCGCTCCCGCCCCCGCATTGCCTGACGCGGAGCCGATCGCCGCCCCGAGCCCTGCACCCACGACGGTCCCGACGGCCGCACCGACAGCCGTCTGCTGAGTGGCGGGAGCACCCGACACCCCGCCTATCTGCTGCGCCGCCCACTGACGGCAGAGTGCATCCTCGGCCTGGAATTGCTCGAAGGGTTTGCCTGCGGTGGGAAGCACCATCACGCTCGGGCCCGTCGGCCATGCTGCACAGCCGCTCAGCGTCGCCACCGCGCCGCCAAAAAGCAGAATCCATCCTCTCCACATGACGCCGTCTCCCTTTCTTCCCATTCACCTATCTTGGCGGGGTGGATGGCGGGACGACCTGCATCCAGCCGCCGGGACACTGCTTCACGTATGGGTAGTACCCTTGGGGGTTCTGGCAGTAGTACCAATACACCGGCGCCTGCGGGGGCGCGACCGGCTGCGGATCCACATAGACCGGTGCCTGCTGAATGATCACGGGTGGAGCCGGATAAGGGTAAGGATAAGGCGGTCCCCACCACGGACCAGGGCCCCAATAGCCCGGCCCGACCCAGATGCCGCCGCCGATATATGGCCCGCGCGCCTCGCCGGGAACGGCAGTTGCCAACAAGCACACCAGAGCGGCCGCCGCACAGCAGCCAATGACGACTTTCCGCATCCCCCACCCCCTTCCAAGAAATACCGGCCTCCGAGCACCTCACGGGACAAGGCGCGCATCAATGATGCTTACGTTCGTCATTCTGATTAGACGACACCCAGGCCGAAAGGATTACATCCTTATGCATTGCGCTCCGAGCCTCTCTTGCGGCCCAGAACGGCGCCGTGCGCGGGGCCTTTTTTCTTGACACCCCGCGGGTGGCAGATTAGCGTCCCATCCATTGTGAATCGCAAACGCGACCAACCATGACCCTTTCCCCGCCTCTATCCGAGGACGCCTCCGACGCCCGCGCCGGCCAGGGACCGAACCACCTGGCCTTCGTGACTTCGACCCCTCTCAGCGTCGGCGGTGGGAGCGGCACCTACGTCGGGATCCGGAGCTGGCCCGGTGTCTCGAAGCCGGGGGCGTCCGGATCACGACCCACGCGCCCGAGTTCTGGTTGCCCAGCTTTACGGCCAAGCGCGTCCTGTTCAACCTCCGGGTCGCCTCGCGGCTACGGAGGAGGCCGTTCGATTGGGTCGTGGGCTTCGACCTGGATGGATTTCACTACGGTCGGGCGCCCGTGGCCCCCTACGTCGCCAGCATCAAGGGGGTCATCGCCGACGAGCTCAAGAACGAGCGTGGACTGGTTCGCCTGCTGCTCGGCATGCAGGCCTCCCTGGAGCGGCTGGCCGTACGCCGGGCCCGTGTGGTGGTGGCAACCAGCCGATACTCGCGGGATCGGATCGTCGAGGCGTACGGCATCTCGCCGGCCAAGATCGTCCTGGTCCCCGAGCTGATCGACGTGGCGGCCTGGGAGGCGGAGCGGGGGGCGGAGGGTGTTTCCGAGGCCGCGCCTCCGGCGGTCCTGACCGTGGCCCACATGTACCCCCGCAAGAACCTGGGGACCCTGCTCAGGGCCTATGCGATTCTCGCGCGGGATGGGGTCCCGTTCCAGGGCTGGCTGGTCGGGGCGGGGCCATGCCGACGGGAGTGGGAGCGCCTCTCCGGTTCGCTCGGTCTGAGGGGCCGGGTTGAGTTTCTGGGAACCATCCCGCGGCGGGAGCTGGTGGACCGATACCGGCGCGCCGCGGTCTTCTGCCTGCCGAGCCGCCAGGAGGGATTCGGCATCGTCTTCCTGGAAGCCATGGTGAACGCGATGCCCATCGTGGCCGCGCGGGCCGCGGCTGTGCCCGAGACGGTGGCGGATGGAGAGGTCGGCCTGCTCGTGGACCCGGACGACCCGGAGGCGCTGGCGAACCGCCTCGCCCTGCTCCTCACGGACCCCGAGCGCCGGCGGGCCATGGGGGAGGCGGGTCGGCGCCGGGTGGAGGCCTATCGGGCGGATCGCGTGGCGGCGATGTTCTTGACGCGGGTCCGGGCGGCCCTGGCAGGCTGCTGAAAAAGGCCCGTCTGCGGGGACCCAGCCGGTGGCTGGGTACCCCGCTTGCTCGGGCACTCGCTGCGGCGTACCTGTAGTACGCCTCGCTCGGCCCCGGGTACCCATCCAAAGGATGGGTGCGCCGCCTTGCATCTGGGCCTTTTTGAGCAGCCTGGGCGAAAATGGGTCTTTCGGTATCCGGTTAGGGCGCCGAAGAGAGGATGGGGGAGCGGCGATGATTCGACTGACGAAACGGGTGGAGTTCTGCGCGGCCCACCGTTACGCGAACCCGCGCTGGAGCGAGGAAGAGAACCGGAGGCGGTTCGGCAAAGCCGTGAACCTGCACGGCCACAACTACGTTCTGGAGGTCACGATCCAGGGAGAGCCGGCGCCGGAGACGGGCATGGTGATGGACCTCAAGGCGCTCAAGGATCTGATCGTCGAAGTCGTGGTGGACCACCTAGACCACAAGAACCTGAACCTGGACGTCCCCGCCCTGGAGGGGAGGATTCCCACGTCAGAGAACCTCGCGGTCCTGATCTGGGATCTCCTCGGGCCGCGGCTTCACGGCTGCGCACTCTCCCGCGTCTGCCTGCGAGAGGATGCCGGGTCCTCCGTCGAGTATTTCGGAGAGCGAGGCCGGCCATGACCGGAGCGTCTGCAGACGGGGCGGCCGTTCCTGTCGTCGAGGTGACCCACACCTTTCGTTTCTCGGCGGCGCATCGGATGCACAACCCGCGCCTCTCGGCGGCCGAGAACCGGCGACTGTACGGACGCTGCAACCACCCGGCCGGCCATGGGCACACCTACCGGTTGGACGTCACGGTCTGCGGGCCGATCTCTCCGGAGACGGGGACGCTCGCGGGGGCGGAGCCGCTGGCGCAGGTGGTGCAGGACAGGATCCTGGCGCGGTTCGATCACGCGGATCTCGACCGCCTGATCACGCCGGCGGACGGGGTCACCAGCACGACGGAAGTCCTGACAGGCCTGCTCTGGCGCATCCTGGATGCAGCGCTGCTGCCGGGATGCCTCAGCCGGCTGCGGGTCGAGGAGACCCCGAACAATTTCTTCGAGATGAATCGGGAGGGCCGCGAGTGACCGAGCACGTCTCCGATACAGGGACCCCCCGGCCTCGGGGTCCGGAAAGCGAGCGCGACATGATTGAGCCGCTGGTCGTCGATCTGTTGAAAGAACTGGGCGAGGATCCATACCGGGAGGGGCTGCTGAAGACCCCCGAACGGGTGGCGAGCGCCTATCGATATCTCACGTCCGGGTACCAGCAGACCGTGGAGGAGGTTCTCAACGAGGCGATCTTCACCGAGCAGTACGACGAGATGGTGGTCGTGAAGGACATCGAGGTCTACTCACTCTGCGAGCATCACCTGCTGCCCTTCTTCGGAAAGGCGCACATCGCCTATCTGCCGGCGGGGAAGATCGTGGGTCTCAGCAAGCTGGCGCGCGTCGTGGACATGTTCGCCCGGCGGTTGCAGGTTCAGGAACGACTCACGACACAGATCGCCGAGGCGCTGCGGGACACGCTCCAGCCGGCGGGGGTGGCGGTGGTCGTGGAGGCCCGCCATTTCTGCATGATGATGCGGGGGGTGGAGAAGCAGAACAGTCAGGCCATCACCTCGTGCATGCTGGGAGCCTTCCGGGACTCTCGGATGACACGCGAGGAGTTCCTCCAGCTCATCCACAGCCACCGAACCTAGCAGGTTGCTGAAAAGGGCCCATCTGCTGTCACCCAGCCTGCGGCTGGGTACCCGCGCGCTCGGGCACTCGTTGCGGCGTACCGGAAGTTCGCCTGGACCCACCTGCGGTGGGTACCCCGCCCATCGTTTGCCGCCTTGCATCTGGACCTTTTTGAGCACCCTGGGCGAGTCCTGGAGATCGGGATTTGCCGATTGGTCATTGCATGGGGGGCCGTTGCAGCTTGACACCCCTGCACTACCCTGGTATCAAACCCTAGCAAGGAAGAGGGATGAGAGACACGGGTCATGACAGACCATAGCGAGATCAAGTACGTCATCGCCATTGCCTCGGGGAAGGGGGGCGTGGGGAAGTCCACCGTGAGCGTCAACCTGGCGGTGGCCCTGGCCCAGACGGGGGCGGCCACGGGACTGCTGGACGCGGACGTCTACGGGCCCAGCATCCCCATGATGATGGGGGTTCGCCGCATGCCCCAGAGCAACGGAAAGAAGATCCTGCCCCTGGAGGCGCACGGCGTCCGGCTGATGTCCCTGGGGTTTCTGATGCCCGACGGGGCGCCGACCGTCTGGCGGGGCCCTCTGGTGGCCGGGGCGGTTCAGCAGCTTCTGCGCGACGTAGAGTGGGGTCCGCTGGAGTATCTGCTCATCGATCTGCCGCCGGGGACGGGGGACGCGCAGCTCACGTTGGCGCAGTCCACGACCCTCGCCGGTGCGGTGATCGTCACGACGCCGCAGGACGTGGCGATGCAGATTGCCAGCAAGGCCCTGGCGATGTTTCGCGAGGTCAACGTGCCCATCCTGGGGATCGTCGAGAACATGAGCCAGTTCGTCTGTCCCCATTGCGGGTCCGCCTCCGCCATCTTCAAGCGGGGGGGCGGCCGCAGGGCGAGCGAGAGCCTTGGCGTTCCGTTTCTGGGGGAGATCCCTCTGGATTCCATGATCTGTCAGACCGGCGATCGCGGCGCGCCGATCCCGACCATGCATCCCGATTCACCGGTGGCGGAGGCCTTTCGGCAGATCGCCGGGAACCTGGTCGAGCGCGTCCGCGCGGAGGCAGCGTCTGGTCCGGTCATCCGGATGGGCCCCTAACAGGCTGCTGAAAAGTGCCCATCTGCGGCGTTGGCTTGCTTAGGCACTCGTTGCGGCGTACCCCAGTGCGCCTCACTCGGCCTTACGCGCGCCGCCTTGCATCTGGGCCCTTTTGAGCAGCCTGGGCGAAAGCGGGTTTTACAGTAGCCTGATAATATGTTTCGGCGGGGAGAGGGTCATGCGCGGGAAGGGTGAAAGGGATCTGGAGGCGATCCGCCGGAAGTTGCAGGCGATCCTTCAGGACGGGAAGCGCGTCACCGAACGGGATCTGCTTCGCCTGTCGGCCCAAACCGGGGTTGATTACTCGACGGTGGTCCGCATCCAGCAAGAGATCTCGTAGCGCGGCGCAACGACCGCATCGTCGAGCGACGCTCTCGAATGCGTCCCGGTGGAAGGCAGAACGGAGACGGCCGGTGGCTATCCAGACATTCGTCGTCGGTCCGCTCCAGAGCAACAGCTATCTGGTGGTGGACGAGCGGTCACGCCAGGCTGCCGTGATCGATCCGGGGATGGAGAGCGAGTCTGTGCTGGAGGCGGTGCGCCACGAGGGGCTCCGGGTGGAGTCGGTGATCATCACCCACGGCCATTTCGATCATGTCTTCTCCAGCGCGGCCTTCAAGACGGAGACCGGCGCTCAGGTGATCATACACCCGGATGACGTGCCGCTCCTCTTGGAGATGCCGGAGACGGCGCGATTCTTCGGCTTCAAGGCGCCGCCGCCGCCGCAGCCCGACCGGCTGGTCCGGGAGGGGGACGTGATCAAGGTGGGGGAGCTCGCGCTCCGCGTCCTGGAGACGCCCGGCCATACGCCGGGCGGCATCTCGCTCTGCCTGGACAATGCGGTCTTCGTCGGGGACACGCTCTTTGCCGGGTCGGTGGGACGCACCGACCTTCGCGGGGGCTCCCCGGACGCCTTGCTCCGGTCGATTCGCACGAGGCTGCTGACGCTCCCCGACTGGACGGTGGTCTATCCCGGTCACGGGGCGGCGACCAGCATCGGGGCGGAGCGGCGGGACAACCCGTTCCTCCAGGCCCCCGGGAGCTGAGGATGGGCGCGCCAGACCATCGCGCCGCGGCGGAAGCGATCCGGGCGGTGCCGTACGCGGTCCTGACCGTGAGCGACAGCCGGAACGAGGAAAGCGACACCTCGGGCCGCCTGATCCGCCGGCTCTTCGACGAGGCGGGGCACACGCTCACGGATTACGAGCTGGTGCCGAACGCCCCAGGTCAGATCCAGGCGGCGGTGCGCCGATTCCTGCAAGGGCCGGCGCTTTGTCTGGTCGCGACCGGCGGGACGGGAGCGGGGCGGCGGGACCTCACCGTCGAGACGGTGAGTCCGCTCCTGGACAAGCTCCTCCCCGGCTTCGGGGAACTGTTCCGCTGGCTGAGTTATCAGGAGATCGGCAGCGCCGCCATGCTGAGTCGGGCGCTGTGCGGGGTGAGCCGGGGGAAGCTGATCTATTGTCTCCCGGGATCCGAGGCGGCGGTCCGGCTGGGGGTCAGCAAGCTGTTGCTGCCGGAGCTGCCGCATCTGATCTGGGTTGCGAGCCGATGACGGCCGGCCCACGCTGATGGGGATCGAGGAGGGACGCGATGCCGGAGCAGGAACGAAAGCAGAAGCGGACGGAGACTCCGCCGTCCGCTGAAAGCGGACGAGGGGCGGGAGCGATAGCGGCCAAGGGCAAGAAGCTGAAAGACGAGATGGACCGGCTGGTGGACGAGATCGACGACGTCCTGGAGGAGAACGCGGAAGAGTTCGTAAGAAGTTACGTCCAGCGCGGCGGCGAGTGATCGAGTTCGCCTGCGCCAACCGATCCCGAGCGGGGAGAATGATAAGCGATGCCGATCTACGAATACACCTGCGATGAGTGCGCGAACGCCTTCGAGAAGCGTGTTCCCTCCAGCCGCACCCGGGTGCGCTGTCCCCAGTGCGAGAGCAAGCGGGTGACCCGGCAGTTCTCCACCTTTGCCTTCAAGGGCGAGCGGGGCTTCGTCGGGTCCACTGGCGGCGGCTGTAGCGGGTGCTCGGGCGGCTCCTGCGGGAACTGCCACCATTGAGCGGTCTGAGACGGGGGGGATTGCGACGGCGATTCAGGGATCGATGGCTGGGGGCTCCCCAGCCATCGGCGTCTTCGGTTCCGGCTGGTGGCCCGGGAGGGCGCGTCGGCGGCCTGCGGGGGCCAGAAACGGACCGGGAAAGGGCTTGACACCCCTCCCTAGCAGTCTAAGATAGCCGCACGGGTTGTGTTTCCGCACGCGACGGGCGCCGGAGGCCCAGAGATCATGAGTGAATCCGATACCAAATTGAACTCGCTGCGCAAGACGATGCGGAAGCTGTCGGGACAGCCCCAGACGACGCAGGGGGAGCCCGCGCGCACGATCGGCCAGTCCGAGTCGGATGCGGAGAATCTCCAGACCCAGGTTCGGGCCCTGGAGGAGGAGATGTACCACTTGCGGCGGCGGCTGGAACAGACCCCGAAGGAGTTTGAGTTTCTCCGGAACAAGCTGAGCCAGTCGCGGGAGCAACTGGATCACGCCCAGCAGCAGAACGAACGGCTGGCCTCGGCCCTGAGCCAGGCGAAGGAGCAAGTCGCGGCCCTGCGGGCCGACGTGGACAAGCTGGCCGCACCGCCCTCCAGCTATGGGACGGTCCTCCAGGTGCGCCCGGACCACACGGCGGATGTCTGGACGGGCGGGCGGAAGCTCTTGGTCAACGTGGCTCCCCGCGTGAAGATGGACACCCTGCATCGCGGACAGGAGGTCTTGCTCAACGAGGCCCTGAACGTCGTGGACGTTGGGACCGGAGAGGCGCAAGGGGAGATCGTCCGCCTGAAGGATCGCCTGGACGAGACCCGGGTGATGGTGACGGTCCGGGCCGACGAGGAGCGCGTGGTCGAGGTCGGCGCGCACCTCGCCGCGACGGCGCTGCAGCCCGGGGACCTCCTGCGTCTGGATGCGCGTGCGGGGGTGGTGCTGGAGCGGCTTCCCAAGGCCGAGGTGGAGGATCTGGTGCTGGAGGAGGTCCCGAACATCACCTACGCCGACGTGGGCGGCCTCGAGGCCCAGATCGACCAGATCCGGGACGCCATCGAGCTGCCGGTGCTGTACGCCGAGCATTTCGCCGCGCACCGGCTCACCCCGCCGAAGGGGGTCCTGCTCTACGGGCCGCCCGGCTGCGGGAAGACGCTCATCGCCAAGGCGGTGGCCAACGCGCTGGCCCAGCAGCTCAGCCAGCAGACCGGGACCCCGAGTCGGGCCTATTTCCTGAACGTCAAGGGGCCCGAACTGCTCAACAAGTATGTGGGGGAGACGGAGCGGAAGCTGCGCGAGATCTTCGCCCGGGCGCGGGAGAAGGCCAGCGTCGGCGCCCCGGTGGTGATCTTCTTCGACGAGATGGATTCCCTGTTCCGCACCCGCGGCTCCGGCATCTCTTCGGATGTGGAGTCCACCATCGTCCCCCAGTTCCTGGCAGAGCTGGACGGGGTGGAGGGGCTCCGGCACGTGATCGTGATCGGCGCCAGCAACCGACAGGATCTGATCGACCCGGCGGTGCTCCGGCCGGGGCGGTTCGACGTCAAGATCCGCATCGACCGCCCCAATCTGGAGGCGGCCCGCGAGATCTTCGCGAAGTACCTGACCGCCGATCTGCCGTACGCTGCCGCCGCCCTGACGACGCACGCGGACGACCCGGCCGCCACGGCCGCCGCGCTGATCGAGGAGGCGCTGACGGAGATGTTCGCCGTCGACGACGCCCACCGCTTCCTGGAGGTGACCTACGCCTCCGGCGAGAAGGAGACGCTCTACTTCAAGGACTTCGTCAGCGGGGCGATGATCGAGAGTGTGTGCACCCGGGCCAAGAAGACGGCGGTGAAACGCATGATCACCACCGGGGTTCGGGGGATCACCGCGGCGGATCTCGCGGAGGCCGTCAAGGCCGAGTTCAGGGAGAACGAGGATCTGCCGAACACGACCAATCCCGACGACTGGGCGAAGATCGCGGGGCGCCGCGGGGAGCGGATCGTGCACGTCCGTCCGGTCTTCGACCGCGAGGTGAAGAAGCTCCGCAAGGTCGAGAACATCAGCACGGGTCACTACCTCTGATCGTCGCCCCACGGTTCCGATGCGCCGGCCGAAAGGATCACTGTATGGCCGTTGAGAGAATCATAGGGACCGAGACGGAGCTGGGGATCACCAGCCGCCAGGCCTCCGGTTTTGATCCCGTCGGCGGCTCCACCTTTCTCATCAATGCCATGCCCGCCAACGAGACGCTCCTCGCCCTGTGGGACTACACGGGGGAGAATCCACTTCTGGATGCCCGCGGGTACGAGGTGCAGGGCGAGCGTGAGTGGCCCAGGGCGCAGGACAACCGGGCCATCAACAAGCTGCTCCTGAACGGGGGCCGCCTGTACGTGGACGGCGCCCATCCGGAGTATTCCACCCCCGAGACGACCAACGCCCGAGACCTCGTGCTCTTCGAGAAGGCGGGCGAGCGGCTCGCCGACCGGTGCCGCGAGTCGGCCAATCACATGCTCCCGCCCGACCGGCAACTGATCCTCTACAAGAACAACAGCGACGGCAAGGGGAACAGTTACGGCTACCACGAGAACTACCTGGTAGCGAGGCGTGTGCCCTTCGAGGCGCTGGTGGAGGGGTTGACGGCGTTTCTGGTGTCTCGCATCATCTTCTGCGGCGCGGGCAAGGTGGGGTCGGAGAACGGGGCGGAGCGGTGCGTCTACCAGATGTCCCAGCGGGCCGACTTCTTCGAGACATTGATCGGGCTGGACACCATGGCGAAGCGGCCGATCATCAATACCCGCGACGAGCCCCACGCCGACGAGGAGCGGTATCGCCGCCTCCACGTGATCGTGGGCGACTCGAACATGTCCGAGGTGAGCACCTATCTCAAGGTGGGGATCACCGCCCTCGTGCTGGCCATGATCGAGGACGGGGCCTGTCGAAAAGACCTCGTCCTGGAGGATCCGGTGCGGGCCATCAAGGAGATCTCCCACGAC
>JAPLLC010000056.1 GCA_026387775.1 Candidatus Methylomirabilota bacterium
ATCGGCAATCGGCTTCAGGTGCAGCAGGAGTGCGAGCATCGGGGCGTGGCGCTGTACGCCAACGATACGAAGATCTACGGCTGCACCGACTTTGCCCGCCGGATCATCGTCCGTGTGGCGGATCCCAAGATCATCGAGCACGAGTTGTGCCACTGGACCAAGTGGACGGCCAGCCACGAGGTGTGTCCCACGCCCGTGATCGCCTCGCGCTAACCCAAGGCGCCGGGACCCCAGCAGGAGGAACTCCGCACGAACTCGCGCCCCAGGGTCCCCCTGCCGGCGCGGCGGACCACAGGGCGCCCGCCCCGATTCTTCCTCATCCCCCGCCCCCGGTTTGCCGATAACCTCACTGAGCGTCGCCATCGCCCGCGGCAGACGCGTCCGCCTCCACGCGGCTGGGCTTCGGGTGCCCTCGGCGGCGCGGCCCGGGTCGCGAGGTGAGACGCGGTACGCTGGCCGGAATCAAAAGGAGATACCATGGCAGATACGAAGTCCGCACTCTACAATCGCACCCTGGCGTGCCCGGCCTGCGGGAGCAAGACCCTCCAGCCCGACTTCAAGACCGGCATGTACACGGAAGAGGAGCGGGAGTCCGACCAGCATGTCACCCGGTATCGCTGGCTGCAGCCCGATGTCCCGCCGCTCCATCCCCCGTACTATGCCCTGTTCCAGTGTCCGGACTGCGCCTTCACCGACTTCAAAGAGGATTTCGCCGAGCCGAATCGCCTCCGCGATAACCGGGTGCGCCTCTTGGCCCCCAAACTCAAGCCCGAACTCCAGCGGCGCGGCTCCTGTATTGCCACGCTGCGCCAGGGGCTCGGGGCCGCCCCGCCCGACTTTCCGGCGGCGCTCCGCTGCCATATGTTGGCCCTCGCCATCCAGGAACTCCTCCCGGAGGACCGGCGGGACCATCTGAAGATTGCGCGCCTGTCCCTGCGCATCGCGTGGCTGTACCGCGAGCAGGCTGACACCACGCAGCCGTCCCTCCAGGACACCGAGGGCCTCGCGGCGCTCGATCAGTATGCCGCGGCGCTCCGCGAGGTGACCGCCGCGGTCGCGCGCCTCCGGACCGTGTTCGGGACGTCGCCCGCCAAGTCGAAGCTGGAGGCCCTCGCCCAGCAACTCCAGGCCGTGGCGCGGCCCTCCGCCGATCTCCGCGCCGCGCTGCTGGCCAAGGGGGATCGCGGGGATGGCCTCGGTTTCCTGACACTGCTGCGAGGAGACTGGCCGCAGATCCCGGCCAACGAGTCGCTCGCCCTGGAGGCCGCCATCCGCGCGTTCGAGAAGGTCTATGAGAGCGGCGATGCGGACACCATGGGCCTCCTCAAGATCATGATCGAGCTCAACTACCGCCTCGACCGCTTCGACCGCGTCCTCGAGTACGCCGGCTCGATCTCGAAGACGGCCTACGAGGAGCGGACCACCCTCCAGCGGCAACGCGCCGAGCGGACCCTGCCCGCCGACCAGCGCACGCGCCTGACCGCCCGCGCCAACCGCGTCCAGGCCACGCTCGATCTCGCCGCCGACATTCGTCGGCAGGTTGTCCAGCGCCAAGAAACCGCCCGCGCTGCCTAGCGTCCTGACTTCGAAGTCCGCTTAGAACTCGGGATCAGTCCTTCGGCCTGGCCTTCACCGCCCATCGCAATTTCGCGCTGGTGGAAGGCGAGAATAGCCACCCACCCGCCCGGCTTCAGGCAGATGGGCAACAGAGACAGAAACTGCTCGAGCGTGCCGGACTCCTCATTCACGGCGATGCGCAGGGCCTGGAATGTGCGCAAGATCGCTTGGTAGGGGTTCTTGGGAAGGACAGAGTTGACGACGCGGCAGTAGATGCAGCATAATGCATCTCATGTTGCATCACGAGGAGGGGATACTGATGAGCGCGATTACGGTGCGGAATCTCCCGCCGGAGCTGGCGCGGGTGATCCGCCAGAAGGCGAAGAAGGAAAAGGCCAGTCTGAATCGCACGGTGATTAGCCTGCTGGAAAAGGCCACCGGCCTCGTGAAGCCGCGAGCAGAAGAGGTGCATACCGATCTCGATCGATTCTTCGGTTGCATATCCAAAGAAGAGGCCGACGAACTCGATCAGGCGATTCGGGAGCAGCGACAGATCGAGCCGGAGATGTGGAAATGAGCCGCATCCTCTTGGACACGTCGGCGTACTCGGCCTACACCGGGGGCCACCCGGATCTCCAAGAGCCCGTCAGGCACGCCTCGACGGTCCACCTCAGCGTGGTAGTCGTGGGCGAGCTCTTGGCTGCCTTCTTGAAAGGCGGGCGCAGGAGACAGAACGAGACGCGCCTGCGTGAATTCGGCGCTGAACCGCGAGTACGCGTTCTGCATGTGGACGATGAGACGGCTGTCCGCTATGCGGCCATCCACGACTATCTTCGGCGACAAGGCACTCCCGTCCCGACCAACGACGTGTGGATCGCTGCCACGGCTGCCCAGCACGGCCTCCGATTGCTCACCCTGGACAGACATTTTCTTCAGATCCCCCAGGTGATCGTCGACTTCTTCGAACCGGCTCGACCCGAACGATAGATCGGCCATGCCACGTTCCCGCGGTGAGCCCCTCACGACGATTCGGAGCGAGGGGGCTCTTCTCCCCCCGGACTTCCTCCACCCGCGCATGTACACCAAGCCCTTTGTCCTGACCACGCTGGCTTTCTTCTGCTTCTTCACGAATGTCAATGCCTACAATCTGCTGCCCCTGTATCTCCAGGCCCTGGGTGCGCGGACCGGGGAGATCGGGACCATCATGGCCATGTTCAGCGTGGCTGCGATCTTGGCGCAGGCAATCACGGGGCGGCTGATTGACCGGGGGTGGCGGAAGCCCTGTCTCCTGGCCGCGGTGGCCCTCCTGACCGCCGTCTCGGCGGCCTTCGGCGTGACCGCCCGCCTCGGCTGGTCCCTCTACTTCCTCCGGTTCCTGCAAGGGTTGGGGTTCGCCGTCTACATGACCAGCAGCATGACCTTGATCGCGGACCTGGCGCCGCCCACGCGGCGCGCCGAGGCCGTCGGGATCTACGGGACGGGGGGCCTGGTCGCCGTGGCCCTCGGGCCAGCCGTGGGGGAACTCATCCTCGGCGCCTGGGGCTTCCCGGCCTTCTTCGCCGCCACCGCGGCTGTCGCGATCGCGGCACTGGCGCTGGCCGCCTCGGTCCCCGTCCCCCCGATCGTACCCGCACCGCCAGGACCCCGCCTGGGCTGGGAGGGGTGGGTCCCGTTCCTGCCGGTTCTCCTGCCGGGCTTCCAGTACGGCCTCGCCAACGTCATCGTGTTTGTCTTCCTGCCGCCCTTTGCCCGCGGTCTGGGGCTTCCCCGGGTTGGCCCGTTCTATATCGCATACACCGGGGCGGCGATCCTGGTCCGCTTCGTGGGCGGTGGCCTGGCCGATCGCGTTGGCCGGAGGCGAGTGATCGTCCCGGCGCTCGGCGCCATGACAGCGGGCATCCTCCTATGCAGTGGCCTGCATGATACTTGGCTTCTCGTGACGATCGGCCTGCTGAACGGCATGGCCCAGGGGTTTGTCATGCCGGCGGCGAACGCCTTGGCCTTCGAGCGGGCCCCGAGCGGCCGCCGTGGTCACGCGCTAGCCTTGTACAACGGGGCGAACCTCGTGGGGGCCGCGCTTGGGGCGAGCGGATTTGGCTGGCTGGTCCAAGCTGTTGGGTATCGTCCGGCCTTCGCGCTGGCCAGCGGCGTGCTCGCGCTCGGGAGCTGGGCGTTCTTGCGCCAGCGATAGAAGGAAAGCTATTCGCCCTGATGAGATGCGGCATCGTGCCGCTGAATCTCACACGGGATCGGCCCTGCCACTTGCGAAAGGAATACCGATGAAGGATCTCTTGCTGATTGCGGAGAAAGTGTCCGGCCTGCTCAAAGAGCGGCATGAGACCGTCGCAATTGCCGAGTCGTCGGCCGGCGGGCTCGTCTCGGCCGCTCTCCTGGCCCAGCCAGGCGCGTCCGCTTACTTCGTCGGTGGCGCGGTCGTCTACACGTACGCGGCGCGAGGCGTGTTCCTCGACCTCCCGGCCGCGGCGCTGGCGGGCCTCCGCCCGGCGACCGAACCCTATGCGGCGCTCCTCGCGCGCACGGTGCGCCAGCGCCTCTCTGCCACCTGGGGCGTGGCCGAAACCGGCGCGACGGGCCCGGCGGGCAACCGGTATGGGGATCCGGCCGGGCACGCGTGCCTTGCGGTGGCCGGACCGGCCGAGCGCGCGATCACGCTGGAAACGGGCAGGGCGGATCGACTGACCAACATGCGGGTGTTTGCCGCCGCCGCTCTCGATCTCCTGGCACAAAGCCTGGCGCGATGAGCACCTGTCCGCCGGCATCGTTCGACCTGTTGTTGCCGTCTGCCCGGTTCTGTGGGAAGATACGGGCCAAATGAAGACACGCAGGCTCATCGTGTTTGCCCTGCTCGGCGTCCTCGCCTGCTGCGGCGCTGTCTTCGGAGCCGTGTTCGCCGTTCTCCATTCACCCTGGCTCCTGAATCGCGCCGCCGGCGCATTCGGCTACGAGGTCAGCGCCCAGACGGTCTCGATTTCGCCGAGCCTCTCGGGTTCCATTTCCCGCCTCAGCATCAAGAGTCTCCACAATGACGCTCTGACGCTGGTCGCCGCGAACGTCACGGCCAAGAACTCGCTCGACATGGTCCTGCGGGGCGAGATCGACAGCCTCGTGCTCCAGAACCCGAAACTCACGTTTCGGATCGACAAGGACAAGGGGGGCACCACCGACCTTTCGTTTCTTACGAAGCTGCCGAACATCCGCCTCCTCGACCTTCAGAACGCTGAACTCCTTCTCACGTTCGAAGGGGGGCAGCAGCAAGTAAGATTGACCAACATCAATCTCACCATCAAGAACTATTCGTCCAAGACAGGCGGCAGCATCTCATTCCAGGCGAACTTCGCCTTCTCGATCGGTGGCGAGACCCCAATCACGGCAAGCGGCAAGACCAGAGGGAGCTTCCAGCTTACCGGTGTGTATCCGAAGCCCTACGGCAAGGGGACCCTCGAGCTTGCCGTCGACTCCGGGAAGTATACCAGCGACAATCGGACACTCGCTCTGGGCGGCCTCATGCTTGCGGCCGAGATGGCTTATGACCAGCCCACGGAGACGCTCGCGATCACCGCGCTGCGCGGTGAAAGCAAGGACCTGGGAGCTATCCACGGCACGGCAAAGGCGGTGCTGCGCGGAGAGACGCCGTGGGAAGCGAGCCTGTCGGTGGCAGCGATTGATTTTTCACAGGTCTTTGGCGTCCTCAAGCCGTTCCTGCTGGAGGAGTACCACGCCTGGACACTGGAGGGGAAGGGCGCGGTCGAAACGCGACTCCGAGGAACGTATGCGACCGACCGACCTTCGCTCGACGGCAGCGTGACGTTTTCGTTCAGCCAGGGCGGGTTCAGCTCGCCCGACAGCACGAAAGCAGCGCAGGGGGTGACCGGCAAGATCATCCTGAAGTTGCAGTATGCAGCGCCGGAGCAGAAGGTCGCGATCAATATCCAGTCGGAACAGCGTGACGGCGAGCTTCTCTGGGGCAAATATTATGGCAACCTCGCCGGCCAAAAGGCATCGCTTGCGGCGGACGGCACTTTTTTTTTCGGCGGAGACCGGCATTTTGAGCTGAAGGGCTTGCTCGATGTCTTCCAGACAGGCGATTACGCGTTCGGCGCCGACGGAGAAGGAAGCGAATGGACCGTCCGGCTCACCGCTGCCAATGTCTCGCACGAAAGAGTCGTCGAAGCCCTCCTGAAAGAGTATCTCAAGGGATTCTCGCCAGGTCTTGCGAACCTCTCGGTCACCGGCACCTCTTCACTTGAAGCCGTTCTTCGGCATGAAAGCGCGGCAACGACGATTGCAGGAACATACCGGATGGCCGGCACGACGTTTTCTGCGCCGGACATGCAGCTTGCCGTTCAGGAGATCGCGGTGGACCTGCCGTTTGATCTCGCGTATCCCTCATCCGGCAAGAGCGTCTCGCCCTCTCCGGTGCCGCCAGGGGTTATTTACTTTAAGACCATCCAGAGGAAGCGACTCACCATAGATAGTCTCCAGATTCCCCTGACCATTGCCCGGAATAGACTGGAGATTCCGGGATCGGTCGATATCCCGATTTTTGGCGGGCATGTTCACCTGTACGGCGTGCAGGTGGACGACGTGCTCTCACCTCTCCATAACCGCTTCGGTATTCGGATAGAAGCTGTAGACCTCGGTCGCTTGACCCGAAGGTTGATGGGGAAGGAAATCCCCGGCGTGGTCAATGCGGATTTCGGCGTGATGCGATATGAGAACAGCCGGATCATGTCGGAGGGAAGGGCGGCAATCAGCGTGTTTGGCGGCGAGATCGAGGCGACGAACTTTTTCGCCGAGAACATCGCGTCCCCCACCAGGAGGATCGGCGGCGATATCACGTTCAGGGATATCAGCCTCGAAGAAGTGACGAGGAAGATCGCGATCGGCAAGATGACGGGGATCATCCAGGGATCGCTCAAGAAGGTCATGGTGGAGTATGGGCAACCGGCGAGCTTTATCCTGGAGGTCGAATCGGTCGAGCGCGCGGGGATTTCGCAGCTGATCAGCACGGATGCGATCCAGAGCATCTCGATCCTCGGTACCGGCGTCGACAGCGCCCTGAACAGGGGGATTACCCAGTTCTTCAAGGAGTATCCGTACAGCAAGATCGGCCTCCGGTGTGTGCTGACCAACGATCAGTTTTCTGTCAATGGCACGATCCACGAGGGGGGAAAAGAGTATCTGGTGCGGCGCGGATTCCTGCGCGGGGTTGACGTCGTGAACCAGAACCCGGATAATGTCATCAGCTTCAAGGATATGCAGGAGCGTACCGAGCGGATATCCCGGCAGCCCGGGGAAGAACCGGTTGGGGTTGCGATACAATAGGAAACCAAGACGGCACAGCCGCGAGTGAACGCGACATGTTCCTGGTTCCTGTGTTATACGCCGCACACAAGTACTGAATGGGGGTTGCCATGACACGGAAGAAGCACTGGTTCATCTGGCTCTTGATGATGTTCCTGGTATCGTGCGTCACGGTGAACATCTATTTCCCGGCTGCAGCCATTCAGAAAGCCGCGGATCAGATCGTCGACGATGTCCGCAAGATGCCGGATCAGAAGCCTGAACAAAAGCCTGAGCAGAAGCCGGACAAGACAAGCCTGCTGGAACAGTTCCAGTTCTTCCAGCTTGGTCCGGCTGAGGCACAGGCTGCGGTTGACGTCAATGTCTCGACCCCGGCGATCCGCGGCCTCAAGACATCGCTGGCCAATCGCTTCCCGCAACTCCAGCCGCTGTACGCCAAGGGCGCGGTCGGCGAGACGAACAACGGACTCGTCGCGATCCGCGATCAGGGTGCGCTCTCTCTCAAGGAGAAGGCCGACCTGAGCCGCCTCGTTGACCAGGAAAACGCAGACCGCCAGGCGCTCTATGCCGAGATCGTCAGGGCAAACAATCTTGACGGGAGCAAGCTTGGCGAAGTGCAGAAGCTATTTGCAAACAGTTGGCGCGACAAGTCGTCCCCCGGCTGGTGGATCCAGCAGGACAACGGCCAGTGGGGCAAGAAATAGGCAGCGGATGGCGAGGGGAGGGGCATGGTTGCGGGCAGACCCGACCATTTTGGAAGAGAGTTCGGGTAAGCATTCTCGCTGGTGAGGCCGATTAGCAGGCTGCCGAATCTCCACTCTCGACGCAATCCCAGGCGTCTTCCGAAGCTCTTACGGTGAGCGAGGTCGATCCAGACGCAAGGGTGAACGCGAGCCAGGAGGCGGGCGAACGATGGACTGGATGGCGACACATCGCATTATCTGCGCCGAGAAGCCGAACCACTCCGAGGCGATCGAGGTGATGGCATGGGATCTCGGGTTCGACCATCCGAGCCCCGGGCGGTACGGTCTCTATACGCGTGAGGAGTGGGAGGCGAATGCGGTCGCAGCGTGGGCGATGGATGTAGAGGGGGGTGTGTGGTTCAAGGGGGAGGCTCTGCCTGCAAACGCCACCGCGGCGGTTGAGGGCATCTGGAGCTGACGGCGGTCCCATCTCTTACCGAGTCTGGAGAGATCCCATGAAACGAATTGCGGTCTTGACGAGCGGCGGAGACGCTCCCGGCATGAACGGTGCCATCCGAGCGGTGGTGCGCACCGGGGTCGAGCGTGGCTGGGAGGTGTTCGGCGTGCGCCACGGTTACGCTGGCCTGATCAGCGGCGACATGGCCGCCTTGAGCGCCCGAGACGTGGGCGGCATCCTCCAGCGCGGCGGGACGATCCTGGGGAGCGCCCGTAGCGCGGAGTTCGAGACGGTGGCCGGACGGGAGAAGGCCATTCGCAATCTCAACGCGCGCGAGATCGAGGCCTTGGTGGTGATCGGGGGGAACGGGTCGCAGACGGGGGCCCATTGTCTCTTCGAGATGGGATTCCCGGTGGTGGGTGTGGCCTCCACGATCGATAATGATTTGGCCGGCTCCGACATCACCATCGGGGTGGACACGGCCCTGAACATCGCGCTGGAGGCGATCGACCGCTTGAAGACGACGGCTTCGTCCCACCAGCGGGCCTTCCTGGTGGAGGTGATGGGCCGACGCTGCGGCTACCTCGCCCTGGCGGCCGCCATCGCCGGCGGGGCGGAGGCCGTCCTGCTCCCCGAGATCGAGAAGGAGCCGGAGGCGCTGGCCGCGGAGCTGCACGCCTCCTACCTCCGAGGGAAGCCGCACGCCATCGTGGTCGTGGCCGAGGGGGCGAAGTACAACGCGGAGGCGATGGCCGCCTACTTCCGGACCCACAAGGACCAGCTCGGCTTCGACCTCCGGGTCACCACCAT
>JAPLLC010000059.1 GCA_026387775.1 Candidatus Methylomirabilota bacterium
AGACTACTGAAAAAACCGCTTTCGCCCAGGCTGCTCAAAAAGGTCCAGATGCCAGGCGGCGCACCCATCTTTCGATGGGTACCCGGGGCCGGGGCACCCACCGGAGGTGGGTCGCCCACCGCAGGTGGGTCCAGGCGTACTTCCGGTACGCCGCAACGAGTGCCCCAGCGGTCGGGTACCCAGCCGCGGGCTGGGTGACCGCAGATGGCCCTTTTTCAGCAGCCTGCGAGTCGGCCCGTGGGGGATCTGCCCACTGGGAAAGCCCCACGCGATACCTGGAGCCGACCACAGCGCCCGCATGCCGCCGAGGGCGCGCATCCTTGCTGGGGTAGGTCAAATGTGTTAGGCTGCCTTCCGCGATGACCATGCTCGACGGAAGGCTCGGCGTGCGCGAAACCCTGCGAATCGGCATTGACGTAGACGATGTGTTGACGGAGTCGCTCCCCGGCTACCTGGAGGCATTCCGGCGCTATTTCGGTCACGAGGTCAGGCTCGAGGACGCGGCCTGGGAGATCTTCCGCCGCTACCCCCAGATCTCCGCGACTCGGATGCGGGGATTCTTCGCAGAGCTGGAGGCCACGGACTTCCTGGGCACCCGCCCGATCTATCCGGAGGCCGTGGCGGCGGTCCGACAGTTGGCGGCCGCCGATCACCGGTTGGTCGTGGTGACGGGTCGCCCGGCAACGCATCGAGAGCATACCCGCCGGCTGCTCCGCGGGGCGGGGATTTTGGAGTGTTTCGAGGATCTGGTCCACCGCGACGGAGAGACCGCGGTGGAGTACAAGCCGCGCATCGTGCGGGAGAGGCGGTTGGACCTGCTGATCGAGGACGAGCGTGCGCTTGCCCTGGCGACCGCAAAGGCTTCCGCCCCGGTTCTCTTGTTCGACCGTCCCTGGAATCAGGGGGAGCTCCCGCAGGGGGTCACACGGGTGAAAACATGGGACGAGGTGCGGCGACTGGTGGAGGCGCACGCCACCCTGTGCCGGCACCCTTCATGACGGCTTGACGCGAGGCGGCCCGAAGCGGAGCGGCTCCCGGTTGCCAGCCAAGGAGGCTAGGGGAATGGCGAAGGTCACGCTGGAAGGGAACGCCTTCCTTGCGCCCGTGCCGGTCACCCTATTGTCTTGCGTGGGTGCGAATGGCTCGGCCAACCTCATGACGGTCTCCTGGACGAGCGTCGCGTGTGCGATACCGGCGATGGTGTCTGTCGCGATCCGGACGGACCGCCAGAGCTACCCCCTGATTCGCGAGACGGGGGAGTTTGTCCTGAATATCCCGCCGACCTCCCTGATCCGGGCTGTGGACTTCTGCGGCACCGCCTCCGGCGAGACGGTGGACAAGTTTTCCCGGACGAATCTCACCCCGATCCCCGCCCTGAAGGTGCGGCCCCCCCTGATCGAAGAGTGCCCCATCAATCTGGAGTGCGTGGTCCGCCAATGTCTCCCCCTGGGGTCACACGATCTGTTCCTGGCCGAGGTGGTCGCGGTGCATGCCGATGCCGG
>JAPLLC010000113.1 GCA_026387775.1 Candidatus Methylomirabilota bacterium
GCGGCGCGCGATGGGCCGAGTGATGCGTACTCCAGGTACGCTGCAACGAGTGCCCGAGCGTGCCAACGCAGCAGATGGGCCTTTTTCAGCAGCCTGCTAGCGCGGCCGGCCGGCCTCCCGGAACCAGGCCAGGGTCTGCGCCAAGCCCGCCCCCACATCCGTGACCGGCTGCCATCCCAGGACGCGCATGGCACGCGCCGAATCCAGGGCGCTGCGGCGTTGCTCGCCCGATCGCGCGGGCGCATGCGCGATGGGGGGGCGTGTGCCGGACAGCTCGCCCAGCCGGCGGGCGAGCTCGTTCACCGAGGTCTCCAGGCCGGTCCCGATGTTCAGGATGGGGAAGCCCTGATCCAGCGTCAGCCGCGCGGCCAAGAGGCTCGCCCGCACCACATCGCCGACGTACACGTAATCCCGCGTCTGGCCCCCATCCCCGTTGATCATGAGAGAGCGACCCTCCAGCAAGGCTCGGCAGAAGATGGCCACCACTCCGGCCTCGCCGTGGGGATTCTGCCGAGGCCCGTAGACGTTGGCGTACCGGAGCGCGACGGCCTCGAGGCCGTGCATCACGCGGAACGCGTGAAGGTACCGCTCCACCGCCAGCTTGGCGACCCCGTACGGGCTCACCGGCTCAGGGAAAACGCTCTCCGCCGTCGGGAGGTCCTCCTGCTCGCCGTACATCGCCCCGCCGGTCGAGGCAAAGAGCACCCGCCGCGCCCCGTGGCGGACGGCCGCCTCGAGGAGATTCAGCGACCCCAGGATGTTGATGTCGGCATCCCCCCGCGGGTCCCGCGTGGACACCGAGACGCTCATCTGTGCGGCGTGGTGGCTGATGATCTCCGGCCGAAACTCGGCGACGATCCCGTCCAGGGCTTCGTCCCGGATGTCTGTCTGCCAGAACCGAGCCCGACCATCCAGATTCTCTCGACTCCCCGTGGAGAGATCGTCCACGACCCCGACTTCGTGGCCTTCGGCCAGAAATGCATCCGCCACATGCGATCCGATGAATCCTGCGCCGCCGGTGATGAGAATGCGCATCCGTCTGTCCCTCTTTGATCTACCGGTCCAGGCTCAAAGACCGGACCAAGTTGCCGAGATACGCCGCATCGAGCCGACGATAGAGGCGCAGCCCCTCGTCGGAGAGGGAAAAGAAGCGCCCCCGGAACCGGAAGCGGCCGCGGCCGTCCCGCTCGCTCACCGTCGCAAACGCGTAGTCGTGCACGATGTTGTCGTCCGGCGCCCCAGGCACGCGCCGCGCCGGGGCCGAGGCCACCCGCCGGGCCAGTTCCCCCCAGGCGGACCCCCGCGGCGGTTTCGCCCCGTCCAGCAGTCGGGTGATCTCGCGGGATACCTCGCGGGACAGCCCTCGCCCCGCGGCGATCGCGGCGAGCGTCTGGCGCGCCACGCGCGCCGTCTGGTCGGCGGAGGCGCCGCTCGCCAGCCGGATGACGCGAGCCAGGGCGCTCCGATAGACCTCCTGGAACAGGCGGCCCCCCTCGGAAGTCACCGGGGACAGGCCGAGCGACCGGAAGAAGGTCCGCTGCCGGTCGGGCGAGATCTTGTACCAGAAGTTTCCACCCGTGGCCTTGGCCAGGATGCGCCGGGTCGGGACGCTCTTCCCGTCGCCGGAATGGATCCCCATCACGGCGCCGAAATGCTTGCTGATTCCCGCCAGGATCCGGACCCGCGCCGCGAATTCGCCCTCGGGGTCGCGCACGTCCACGTCCAGCTTGCTGAAACCGAGGCCGGGGGCCAGCGAGAACGAGGGGATCTTCCGCCGGCGCAGCTCCGCGCACAGGTAGTAGAAGTGGTGCGGCTCGCTCATCCCCGGCACCTCGTCCACCGACACCTCGATGGCGAAAGGAGTCTTTCCCTTCACGCGACGGATCTCGGCCGCGGCGTCCTCGATCGCCGCCAGCGGCTCCTGGAAACGCACGGCGCAGTCCGCCACCTCGGGCGCGCTCAAGGCGACGGCGAGCTCTTTCCGGCCCGCCGGGTCCGGGACGCGGAACCGCTTCCCGGCATAGCGCGCAAGCAGATCTCTCCGTGCGCCGGGGGAGAAGCGCGCGCGGAACGCCGCCTCGACGTCCGCGACCCGCCCCTCTGCCATGGCCCGCATCAACCCTCCGTCCCCCCCATAGAAGCAGAAGTGCGGGTCCAGAGTGAAGAGGCTCCGATCCGCCGCCTCCCGGATCAGGCGCCGTGCCAGCCGCTGCCCCGCGCCCGAGGCGGCCCGCAAGGGGAGGTGGTCCGCATCCACCGCCATGGGCGTCGGATCGCCCAGCCTGATCCGCTCGACCATCATGGCGACATACTGGCCGGTGATCGACATCCCGGTATGGCCGAGGGGGACCAGACCCACCCCCGGCAGATCGATCTGCGGCAAGGGGAGCTTCGTCAGATCGGCGAGTGGCGCCAGCTCCCGGTACACGGAGCTTTGAACGACCGAGGCGCAGAGATCGAACTTTCTCACCGCCTGCAACGCCACCGGAAGATCCAGGACACCCATCCGGCAGCCGATCCCGAGCCCGGGCCGGGAGGGGACGGCCGGCGCATAGGCCGGGGCGACTTCCGCGAGAAAGACGCGCAAGTGCGACAGGTCCACCGGGAAGAGGCGCACGGTCACGGCGCGACCCCCGGCGCTGCTTTCTCCCTGACACAGCGGTCTCCCGAAACCCTGCGGAGGGGCCGCCTTCCCGGCCGCCACCGAGACAAAGACCTGCTGACCGTCCGTGAGGACGCCCAGGAGGAACAGTCCGTGGCGGGGGTGCGCGCAGGCAGAGGCCGGCACCAAGGTGAGGGGCGGCTTGGAGGCCCCGCGGACCAGCCGATCCAGGGCCAGGGACGTCTCGGGGTACCCTGCGGCTACCGCTCCTGCCAGCCGAGCAAACCGTCCGTCACCAACCGCCTGCCGGCCCAGGGCCGCGGCGCGCGCCTCGTCCCAGGTCAGGGTGTCGAGGAATCCCGGGTTACACGCCGGCGAAAAGGCATCTCTCTGCATGATCCACCTCATCTGGTTGTGCGTTCGCTGAAATCCGTCCTAATCAAACTTCGGCAGGGCGATCTTTCCCCCGCTGATCCCCCGAAGGGTCTCCACGTACAGGAGGTGCTCCTGCGTGAGGACGCGCTCGGCCAGCGAGTCCACCGTGTCGTTCTCCATCACGGGAACCTGTACCTGGTTCAGAATCGGACCCGTGTCGTAATCCTCGTCGATCACATGCACCGTCACCCCGGTGGCCTTTTCCCCCGCCCGGAGGACCGCCTCGTGCACCTGTTTTCCGTAGAGCCCCCTGCCGCCGAACTTGGGCAGCAGGGCGGGGTGGATGTTGAGGATCCGACCCCGGTAGGCCTGCAGGGTTGCCGGGCCGATCCGCTTCATGTAGCCCGCCAGGATCACCGTATCCACGTAGTGCGCCTGCAGCGTGCGGAGGATCGCCCGATCCTCCGTCTCGCCCGGGTGGGTGGCGGCGCTGATGTGGTAACAGGGGATCCCCTCCGTGCCGGCTCGCGTGAGCGCCATGGAGTCGGAGTTGTTGCTAATCACCACGCAGGGCTTGGCGTCCAGCCGTCCCTGCTTGCAGGCGTCGATGATCGCCTGCATGTTGCTCCCGCCATGCGATGCCAGAAAACCCAGATGCAAAGTCGGCATTGCCCAATCTCCCGTCACAGCACCGCGATCGCTTCCACCTCGATCAGCCAGTCCGGATGGGCCAGCGCCGCGACCGCGACCAGCGTGGAGGCGGGCATCTTCTTCCCGAAGAACTCCTCGCGCACCGGGAGGAGATCGGCCCGGTGCCGCATGTCGGTCAGGTAGGTGGTGAGCTTGACCACGCTGGTCATGCTGCCGCCCCCGGCCTCCACCTGCGCCTTGACGGCGCGAAAGACTTCGCGGGCCTGCGCGGCAAAGTCTCCGCGGTGCGCCGGCTGCCCTTTCGGGTCGTAGGCCACCTGCCCCGACAGGAACAGGATCGTCTGGGCGCCCGTGACCTTCACCGCCTGGAAATAGGTCGGCGGGTCAAAGACGTCCCGGGCGCAATAGGTCTCGATCTTCACCATGAGTTCCCCCTTGCCGGTGGATGCCTAATCGCAAAGACGAAATCGGGGTCCTCGCGGCACCCGGTTGGGGTCGTCGAGGATCTTCGCAAGGAAGCCGCTGCGGTGCATCTCGAGCCGCCACTCCGCTCGCCAGGCCTCTATGACGTCGGCCGGGACGTCCTTTGGCGGAAGTCGAGGGATAATGCCGGTCGGTAGTTTCAGAGTCTCTTCCACAGGATCTCCTCGAACTTTTCCCACATGCCTTCCGGCCCATACTTCGCACAGAGAGCGTGTAGTTCGTCCTGGCCGAGGTGACCGGGGTTCGCGCGGACCAACTCGACAATATCGGCGAAATCCCGTGGCTCTCGCTGTGGGTTGCTTCGAATCGCATGCAACTTCATCGCGATGAGGTGAGAGAGGGCGGGGACGAGATACGTCGCCTCTCCCGACACCCATGGCGTAGCCCGCTCGGACATCCTCTTCGCTGTGTCGTCATTCACATAGAGAACATCCACGTCTTCCACGGCCATGGACGGATGACGATAGCGCACAAAGATCTCGGAACGAACCAACTGAGAGTATCCCGCTCGCTGCAGCGCCGTGTCCACAGCTCCTGCATACGCTTCGGAGACGAGAACGTCCACATCCATGGTCTGCCGCGACACGCCATACGCCTGGAGAGCGTAGCCACCGATCAACAAGATCGGAAAGTGCGCCTTCTCTGAAATCTCCATCAGGAGGCCCATCACGCTCTTCATGTCTAGTTGCCTGTCGACTCCAAGATTACCCGAACCGCACCATCCACCCGGAAGGCGCCTTGTCGGCTGAGTCCGCCATCCGCGGCCGCAGCCTACCGCAAGGCTAGCCGCTTGGCAAGTCCACGAAGAACGGCCCACGAAGAAAAGATTTCCACCTTGCGGCACGGTACAGAGGCAACACCGTCCCGGATTCCATAAACAACCGGAAGCAGGAGGAGAGCGATAAAACAACCGAGGAGCCGTTTTCATCGTTCCCGCGTTGCTTGACAGTTGCGCCGGATTAAGAGTAGCCTCCTGAAAATGCCACCTCCCCAGAACAGCGGAGGGAGGAGCCCCATGGGATCGACCGGTGACTGTTCTCCGGACCAGACTCCACCCAGCGGCTCTGTCTGCCTGGCGCAATCTACCTGTCCATCTTGGCATCTCACCTCCGCCGTCGTGTTTTCTGAGCGCCACTCGCATCCGCGCGCCTTCGCCATGCACCCCGTCGTGGGCGGGGACGGGTATTCACCGCCTGAACCAGAGCGGCAAAGGAGTCCGCAACCCCGTGGATGCCCTCTGAGCCGGATTCGGCAGTCTGTATATCCCAAGATGGAGATGAGCAGACCGAATCTGCAGAGGCCCGTAGGAAAGGAAGTTGCGGGATTCTCGCCAAGAGTGCAGCGGGGGCTTATACAGACCAGAGGCGTCTGCCTTTGCAGGTTTATACAGACTGTCCATTTATAGTTGGGCCACAGACACATACACAAAGGCAACTCCCAAGCGAAGGTAAGAAGTGACCTGGTTACGTTTCGTTCAGTCAATCCGGCGAACCTCTGGGCGATGGGTCTATCGAGGCGGTCTCGGTCATTGGCGCCTCGAAACCAGTCTTGAGCGGACCTGCGCTGCGTGGAGGATTCCGCTCCGCCATGCCGCCGCGCTTGAACACAAGCTCGCCAGAGAGTTCGAGCGGCACCCGGAGATCGTCGGTCACATAATTCGTCCGGAGGATTACCTCGAGCGGCTTGCTCTAATGCAGCATCATGGAGCACCGACGCGGCTCTTGGACTGGACGTACTCCCCCTACATCGCTGCTTTCTTCGCATTCGAGAGCTTGCTATGGGACCGGAGTAATCGTCGAGACGTTCGTGCGACCGTGTGGGCGCTTGACATCGATTGGTTGGAACGGCGGCTGCGAGAGAAGCTCACACCAGACGACTGGGCGCTGTATACCCATAAGAAGGACGGCAAGTCATTCAAGCAATTGTTTGTGGATCGGACGCCCCGCGTGTCCTTTATCGGAACGGCAACGCCGAGGGCGCTCAATCAGCGGCTCAGTGTTCAGCAAGGGCTCTTCCTGTGTCCCGGAGACGTGACGCGGTCGTGGCAAGAGAATCTCGATTCCCTCGCTGAGGCGCGCCGACGCCCGCAGCTGAGGGCATTCAAGTTTCCCCGGTCCTCAATCAAGACCGCGTTTTCCGAGTTGGGCGCGATGAACGTCACCGCAAGGAGCTTGTTCCCAGGAATTGATGGGTATGCCCGGAGTATGGGTGCCCGCGCGTACCAGGTGTGGAAGACACCGGTGTCAGCAGAATAGGCGGCCCAACCCGGCGTTGCACCCGACGGCCGCAAGGTGGGATCGTGTTCGGCCGCGGGTGAATCATCGCCATTAGAACTATGTTAGCGATCTGAAACACTGTTTTGATGGAAAAGGCTTGCCGACAATACGATGCGGTCTTATGGTTACACAACAAGCGCGGCTTTCTACGCGAGACAAGCCAAAGAAAGCCCCATACATTCTTTAGGAGGCAGAGCGATGGTCAAGATAGAGGGGAACTGTAAAGATATTATCGATAAAGCGGAATGGGTCGCCGTTGCTACGACAGGCGTCGACGGGCCACAACTATCCGCCACCTGGGGTGACTATATCAGGACCCTCGGCATACGGGATGGCGAAATCGTTCTTGTGCCGATAGCCGGATATTACGGGACGGAGCGCAACCTTGCAAAAGACAGCAGGATAGAAATGCTGTGGGCCACACGCCAGGTTCACGGGAAATACGGCCCAGGAAACGGTTGCAAGATAAAAGGAATAGGTGAGATTCAGACTTCCGGTGAGTTTGCCGACGCCGCCAAAGAGAAGTTTCCCTGGGCCAGGGCAGTCCTTGTGGTGAAAATACAAGAGATCATCGAACAGCTATGAACATCCGCTCTGCGGCTTGGAGGGAACGCACGTTGATGTGTGCATCCGATTTGAGCCGTGCCCGGTACTTTTTTATGATTTGCCTTGGTCTTGTTGTTCCGTCGCTCCCCTTGCAAATAATTCTCACTTTGTAGTACAGTCCCCGCCGCCGCTCTCCGAGCCTCAGTCAGCACTCCTCAGTACGCGGGCAAGGAGTATGGCCATGGCTGGCGTCCTGAAGCAAGCCCATGCGGCGGCATCGGCATCACAGGCGTTGACGGCTCGGTCCCACTACTCCCCTGCTGTTTCCTGCTGCCTCATGAGGGGCCCAACCGATGACTGGTGGACGATCACGCTCTCCGTACCTCTCAATTCTTCTCATCCTTCTCGTGCTGCTCGCGCCATTGGCCCTCAGCGTCCTGCCGGGCGTCGGGGCAGACCTGCTGGCCGACAAGCACGCGAAGGCCGGCGTGGATTGCGCCGGGTGTCACAAGAAGGTGCCCCCCGAGGGCCCTCCCAGTCCGACCGTGTGCTACGGATGCCACGGCGACATATCGAAGGTCGCCGAGAGGACCCAGAAACTTCCGCACAATCCCCACGATTCCCATAGGCCCGACTTTGACTGCGACGCCTGCCACCATCTACATAAGCCGTCCGAGGACCGCTGTACACCGTGCCATCAGTTCGGCGTCAGAGTCCCATAGCCCTGCGTCGGCAGTTGAAGCGTGACCGCGGAAAAAGAGCGCCGGATCTGGCATCCGGCGCTCTCGGTGTTTCGCCAGGGCTGCATCATGGTCGTCGGAACGACGAGAGCCTCACCCGCCAGGAGGACCAGGCTCCACCAGTAAGGGTCCGGCCCGGCCCGGGGGATCGGCTTCCAGCGGCGGCGGGGAAGTCCTGGCCGGACTCTCCCCCGCTACCCACTCTCGCGCCTACCTCGCGGCAGGAGGAACACGAGCGGCACGGCGAGGAGTTGCAAGAGCCCCGCTGTGACGAAGGCATTGCGGAAGCCGGTGGCGGGGGTGGCGCTCACGCGGAGGATGATCGTGGTGAGGGAGATCCCGAGTGCCCCGCCGACGAAGCGGAACATCCCCCGAAGCCCGGTGATCGTGGCGACGTGCGACGGCATCAGGTCGATACAGGCGTTGTTCGAGGCCGGCGAGGCGATCCCCATGCCGAGGCCGAGCAGCAGGGCCTCGGCGGCCAGCAGCGCGGTGGCCTCGGCCTCGATTCCGAGGGCGCGCGCGACTAGGAACTGGACATCCCCCAAGAGGAGGGTGCCGGCCGCGAGGGTGCCGACGCCCCAGAGCATCGGCGCCCGGTAGCCCCAGCGCGCCAGGCAGAAGCTCGTGATGGTCGAGGTGCAGATGACGCCGACCGACCGCGGGGTCAGGATCACGCCGCTGAGCAGGGTCGAGAGGTGGTGCACCGTGGTCGCGTAGAGCGGGATGAAGGAGACGATGCCGAAGATCCCCGCCCCGAGGAGCAGGTTGTAGAGGTTCGCGGCGAAGAACGGCCGCGACTGGAGCAGCGCGAGGTCCAGGAGCGGATTGGGTGCCGCGCGCTCGTGGCGAAAGAAGAGCGCGAGCCCCCCGAGGCTCAGGGCGAGGGAGAGCCCCGTGAGCGGCCAGGTCGCGGGCGCGAGGCTCTCCGCGAGGCGATTCAGGCTGACCATGAGGAAGAGGATGGCTCCACAGAAGAGCGCGGCGCCGGCGACATCAACCCGCGCCCGCATGGCCGTGGGAGGCGGGGCCTCGAGGAGGAGCAGGATCAGGAGGAGCAGCCCGAGGCCGATGGGTATGTTGATGTAGAAGAGGTAACGCCAGGAGTAGTGGGTGACGATCCAGCCCCCGAGGTTCGGCCCCACGATCCCGCCGATGGAGAAGATGCTCGAGAAGAGGCCGATGGCCCGCTCGCGACTCTCCGGGAGCTGGTCGCTCACAATGCCGACGGCCGTCGGGAGGAAGCCGGCCGCGCCGAGCCCCTGGAGGAAGCGGCAGCCCACTAACGTGGCGATGTTCGGGGCCAGGCCGCAGGCCAGGGAGCTCAGCGTGAAGAGCAGGAGCGAGGCGAGATACAGCGGCTTGCGCCCGAAGGTGTCGCTGAGCCTCCCCATGAGCGGCATGACGCTCGCCACGGCGATCATGTAGACGGAAAGGGTCCACCCCGCCCAGACCACCGTGGTATCGAACTCGCGGATCAGGCTGGGGAGCGCGACCGCGACGGCGGTGCCGTCCATGGAGACCATGAACAGGCTGAGGCTGGCCGCCGCGAAGATGGGGTACGGGCGCACTAAGGAAATCCTTCCGCCTCACTGGCCCATCCCACGGCCTGCCGACGCTCGCGCCGCAGAGCAGCGGCGGGCTCGGACGGAGATTCGAGGCAATTTCACCCCCCTCGCCCTTCCGCGTGCAGCCCGCCAAGGGGAGTTGGGGTCGGGGTGACGTCGGTCACCCCGACCCCCCGGCATACATCCGTGCCAGGACTCGGCGCCTAATGAGGCGGGCCGGTCCGGGCGTCGGGGCGCTTACTTCGCACCCAGATTGACGATCTTCAGCAGCTTCGGCTGACCCTTCTCGATCTGGACGATGCTCACCTCACTCAGGCCGTCGCCGTTCGGCGTGAACGAGAAGGTACCCTGGACGCCCTCGTACCCCTGCGTGGCCAGGATGGCTTCCCGGATCTTGGCCCGATCTTCCCCTGCCTTCTGGATGGCGGCGGTCAGAATCTTCAGGCCGTCGTACGTCCAAATACTGATGTTGTCGTACTCCTCGTTGTACTCCTTCTTGTAGGCCTCGGCGAAGCGCCTGTTCACCTCGCTGCGTCCCGGCACGAAATCGACGACGGCCCAGATCCCCTCGGCGGCCTCCCTGGCGAGGTTGAGACTGTCTCTCGATGCCGCGCTGGGCGATCCCAGGAATTTGAAGGGCGAGCCAAGCTGGCGCATCTGGCGCTGGAGCAATGCCGTGGCTTCCTGGTGGCCGTAGAAGATCAGGATCTCCGCGCCGGCGCTCTTGAACGACAGAAGCTCCGCCGTGAAGTCCTTCGCCGCGGTGACGGACTTCTCCCGACGCACGATGGTCAACCCCGACGCCTTGGCAGCTTTTTCGACCAGATCGGCGCCGCCGGTGCCAAAGGCGTCCTGATCATGCAGGAGTCCGATCTTGGTGAACTTCGTGTCTTCCTTGATGTACTTCACCATGGCCCCGGCGGCGACGCTGTCATCGGGCCGCACGCGGAACAGCCAGGGGTTGCCCTGGTTGGTCAGGGCGATGTTGGTGGCGCCGATAAACGTGGGGACGCCGAAGTTCTTGACGGCATCCGCCGCGGCAAAGACCTGGGTGCTGTAGAGGTAGCTAATCACGGCCAGCGCCTTGTCCTGCTCCACGGCCTTGTTCAGCGCCGCCAGCGCGCCGGGGTTCGTGGACTGGTTGTCCACGATCCGGAGGTCGATCTTCTTCCCGTTCACCCCGCCGGCGGCATTGATCTCCTTGACGGCCAGTTTGGCCGCCTTGACCTGGAAGGATCCCGAGGCCGCGTGTTGCCCGGTGATGGGGGGCGTGAATCCGATCCGGATCTCTTCGCCCGCCATCGCAACACCACTCCCAACCACTGCCAGGACCATGATAGATAACAGACTTGCCGCAAAGATACGGTGCAAGCTCTTCATACCTTCCCCCTATTCCTCTATGGTCTATTCTAGCTCCCGTCGAAATTGACCGATGCCGGCATCTTCGTTTCTGCCATGGCGGCTAGTTCTTGCGACTTGTTTGGCTGGGTCAGGTAATCCCCTCCGCTGACCAGCCCCCTCCAAGATCAGGATCATTCTTGGGGAAGTTGGTCGGTTCACCCATCAGCTCCTATTCCGTGTAAGGGGGTTCCCCTTTCACGGATTTTGCCAATTCCAAGGCCTTCGTTACTTGATCCCGGGTCCCTCTGAAAACAAGCCATGAGCCCCCTTCCGCACCGGCGACCCCCCCTGCATTGGCCTGGAAGGCAGTTGCTCCCGTCAGTATTTTAATGGCCTCCAACTCCGTGACGATCTCGCCCGTGAGGAGCCACATCGAAGGAATAACGTTCAGCGACTCCACCGGCTCACGCATCTTCAAGGTCAGATCCACGAGATCCCCTGCAACCTGCTTTTCCAGGCCGACGGGAATGACGAGGTGAACCTTGCGGGCCACGATGAAGGGCATGGTGATCCCTGTCGTTCCCCCATCTGGACCCTGCACAAAACCCAAGTGGGGACCGACCATAATATTGCCTGCCGCTAACTTGTTCTTGTAGTCCAGGGCATGCGCCCCCTTCATGACCACGTCGCCTGGCTTCAACTTCTTTACGGCCTCGGGAAGCGGAATATCGAGTAGCTTGCCTTTCTCCAGAACCACGTTGTTAATGGACTTCCCCTTGGGGAGTAGCTCGGGCTGCTTCGGCATAAGTCTTCCCGTCACATATTCCGCAGGCACGATCTTCTGCCCCGTGATCTCCTCGGCCGCGTAGCGAGTGGTTGTCCCCTTTATGATAATGATCGTACCGTTTTCAAGGGCATTCTTGACGATCGGCATCTGGGCCACAGCCTTGCCGATCAACCGCTTGGACTCGGCCACAGTCAGATTCACTCCGGCCTGGACGATCTTCTCCGGCTCCGCCGCAAGGGCCAGTCCCACGAAGAGGAGCTCCACGCCGAGCATTGCGAGAAAGACAAGGGAACACCTTCTTACATCACCTCGCGCCATGATTCCCTACCTCCTTTCAGGTTTACAGGCCTACGGTCAGTGAGTGCGTTGCCTCTTATTCACAAGTTGCCGAGCCTGCCCGGGGGATCTCGGCCGCGCATGAGAGCTTTTCGATATTTCTGCATTGCTTCGCCTCGCGGCGCGCTTGCCCCCCCGAGGATCGCCTGAGAACTGCTGGAGCTGCCGCCCATCGGAGCCGTGTGCTAGAGCCGGTGGCCGAGTCGTCGCTCGAGACACAACTCACTGCGATAGGCGCGGCCCCGGCGAATCACGGCGACCGGCTCGACCTTCTGCGTGCCCCGAAGTCGCTGCCGGGCGCTGTCTTCAAATTCGAAGTCTCCCTCTGGGAGGCGGAAGACCGAGAGGTCGGCCAGGACGCCGAGCTGATCAGCGAGGCCGAGCACACGCGCCGGAACGGTGGTTGTCTTCATCAGGATGTCATCCAGGCCGAGGCCCAGTAGCAGGAACTTGGACATCGTCGTCGGCAGATCGAAGACCGTCCCGTTCACGCTGTAGTAGTGCAAATCGCTGCTGATCGTCCCTCGGCGTCAACCCCGCCGCGAGCGCCCTGCGGGCGACCTCGAAACTGAAGCTCCCGACCCCCATGCCCGACATCGAAGATCACGCCTCGGCCCATCGCCTCCTTGACCTCCGGCAGAACCTCGCCGCTGTCGTCCAGGTCGGGCGACCGTCATTCCGAGCGCGACTGTATTCCGAACCCGCGTCGCCTCCATCGCGGCTCTCCGATCTTCCGATCCGGCATCACTCCTCTTGGCTGGACTTGTTCGATCGGAGGAGCGACTGTCGAGGTGAACGGCTCACCCCCCCGTCCCCGCCGACGTCTGCTGTAATCGCCGCCCGGCCTTCTCAAGATGGTCGTTCATCGCCGCCCGAGCTCCGGCTGAGTCGTGCGCCGCGATGGCCTCGTATATGGGGACATGCTCGTCAATCGAGGAGGGCCTCCCCTCGACTTCTTCGATGCTCTTGAACATCCACTTCCGAATGATGTGCTGTAGCGTCTCCAGGAGATCGAACAGGACCTCGTTGTGTGCTCCACGCGCGACTGCGAGATGAAAATGGATGTCCGATTCCGTGTAGCGTTCCACGTCTGCCCGGTGCGCGCGCATCTCGGCCAGGCGGTCCTTTATCGACACCACCTCTTCCGGGCTGGCCCGCTCTGCTGCCAGCCTGGCTAACTCCACCTCCAATAGCCGCCGCGCCTCAATCAACTCCGACGTGCTGCGACCATCCCGCAAGAAGCCGAGGGAGAGCGGCTTCGCCAAGAGTGAGAGATTGCCATTCCCGACGAACATTCCTGCGCCGGCGACGATGCGCACTATTCCGATCGCCTTGAGTATCTTAATTGCTTCCCGGATCGAGGAGCGTCCGACGCCAAACCTTGCAACGAGCTCCCGTTCTGTGGGGAGCCTGTCGCCCGGCTTCATGGCTAACTCCGTGATTAGGCTGATGATTCTCTTGACGATTTCTTCGGTGAGGTTCGCGCGAGGGATGAGGGAGTAGTGCTGAGATTCAGCCATGGCTTCCGCTCACCCGAGAAGGTAATTCATCAGACAACAGATAGCAGACAGTTAGCGAGAATGTATGTCCGCGCCTCCTGGTTGTCAAGGGACCCAAGTGAGAATTTGAAGATGCTCAGAGAAAATGTCCTCCCTTAACTGTTCTGGCATTCTGTCCCCTCTCACCGAGAGGAGGACAGATGACTCTGACCCCAGAAGAAGGACGCAAGCTGCACGTGCTCACCCTCCTGGAAGGGAAGCGGATCTCACTGAGCCAGGCCGCCGAAGCCCTGGGGGTGACGCCCCGGCAAGTCCGACGGCTCCGGGTGGGGCTGCGTCGGGAAGGGCCGGCGGGCGTGGGCGCGCAGGAGAAAATGCGCCAGTCTCCCCAGCCCCGCAGAAGCCAGACCGCCTCGGCATGCGCCGCCAGCCCGACACACGAGTGCCACGTCTGGATCGCGGGCGGGGTCGCCGAGGGATAGGCCTCGGGATCGACATACGCAATACGCATAGGGCTCCAAACGCAGCGCGGACGGTGCGCCGCTGGGGATTCGAACCCGCGTCTCCGTCCCCGAGCGAGATCCTGCTACCTGTACGAAATCGCCCATAAACAACCGTTTCCCTCGAAAGCAACTGGATGGTTGTTTTCGCCCTGAGACTTGCTATGAAGGACCGGTGGTCGATATGAGATCGGCTACTGGAGCTTGAGTGGGGCGAGAAATCGGAAGGCACGGCATGCACCGCGTACCGGTCGGCCTACACCCCGGCTGCGTTGCGCTGACGAAGACGCCCTCGATTCGTCGTTCCTTAAGCATTCCCTTGCAGCCGCAGGATGATGTCGGCGGCGATCCGGGCGGCGCTCCGGCAAACCGTAGGGCATCCATCGGGACCGTGTCCACCCGCCGCGTGGAAAGCTTTCAAATCCGCCGGATCGTACAGATGGTATGTCCGGCCGAACTTGATCTTGTGGATCTCGGCGCAGAGCGTGTCTCCGACTTCCTCCTTGAAGCGGAGGTACATCTCCGTGCCCGGAACCCGTGCCTTCCGGAGTTGCTCGACATCTTCCAGCCGCTCGCGCCCCACCTCGCTGCCGATGGCCATCAGGCCCCCCGTCAGCGCGCCGCAGGTCTCACCCCGGCCGACCACGCCTCCGGAGAGGCATGTCCCTGCTTTGAATACACCCTGGTCGATCCCGCCCAGCTTGGCTTGCAGAGCTGCAAGCACGGCCTGCGTTCACCCGAGGTACGTCGCCTCGTTGTGGGCGGCCAGCTCCCCCACCTCGCTCAAAAGTTCCTCGCGCGTCGTCATCTTCATGCCTCCTCTTCCCGATTCCCGTCGAACCCCACGCCCCCACACGGTGGCGCCAGGGACAGCGGAACGTACGTCAGGCCCGTTTGAGAAGTCAAGGGGAAACCCCCTCACTCACTCCTTCCGCCCGCTCGGGAGGCGTTGGCATACCCACACGCCGATCAGGCAGAGCCCTCCGCCCATCAGTTGGAGCGGCGTCAGGCGATCGCCGAGCGTCAGCCACGCGATCAGGACGCCGAAAGGCGGGATCAGGTTCGAGAAGACGGCCGTGCGCCCCGCCCCCACTCGTTGAATCCCCTGGTTCCACCACAGGTAGGCGAGCAAGGTGTTTGCCACCACCAGATACGCCAATCCTCCCCAGGCCGCGATGGAAGTGTGGGCCAGGGCGATCCACGGCCGCTCCAAGAGCGCCAAGGGGAGCAGCAGCACACCTCCGATTCCCATCCCGTAGGCCAGGATGGTCTCGGCGCTGTGCCGCTGCATGGCAACCTTGCAGAGGTAGGAATAGATCCCCCAAGACAGCCCGGCCAAGAGGAAGAGAACGTCGCCCAGCAGCATCCCGAGCGGGCTTCCTCCGGCACCGGCGGACGGGCGAACGACCAGGACCACGCCCAGCAGGCAGAGCAGGATCCCGCCGACCTGCCCCCGGCTGACCCGCTCCCCCGCCAGCCGTGCGGCGAGCAGCAATGTCCAGACCGGGCTTGTGGTGGGGGCGATGATCGAGGCATGCGAGGCGGGCGCGAGCCCGAGCGCGAAGAAGAAGAACAGGTGATTGACCGAGGCCCCGAGGATTCCCAGGACGACGAGGAGGATCACATCCTGCCGCCCGATTGTCCGCCAGCCAGAGATCCGCCTGTGGGCCACCAGGAATAAGAGTAGCGATGCCAGACCGAATCGCAGCATCCCCACCGTGATCGTGGGGATACCCTGGAGCGCGATTTTCCCCGCCACCGGCCCGGCGCCCCACAGGATAGTGGTCAGGAGAAGCAGCGCATACATCTGGCCGACCGAATGGGAGCCTGCCGGCTGTCTACTGTCGGTCACCATGGCTCCCGTCACGCATCGCGCAGTCCTCTCGTCTATGCAGGAGATCTATAAGGAGACAGTTGGTGCGGAGGCGCACGAGGAGAGACAGAGACACTTGGCGGAATGCTCCCCGCTGGGCTCCATCCCAGGCCCAGAGAGAGACCGCACCGGAAGGGCGTCGCCCAGCAGGCTGCTCAAGAAGGTCCAGATGCAAGGCGGCGCGCGATGCGAGGTGCGAGGCGTACTTACGCGTACGCCGCAGCGCCGCGCGAGCGTGCCAACGCCGCAGATGGGCCTTCTTCAGCAGCCTGTTAGATGCCCAGCAGTCGCTTGCGCAGATCGTAATCGTGGAGCAAGTCCTGGCTCGAACCGCTGTGCTCGATTGCTCCGTTGTTGATGACGTAGGCTCGATCGCCCAAGGCGAGCGCGAGATCGGCGTTCTGTTCCACCAAGAGGAGCGTCATCGTTCCCCGGATCTCGGCCAGGGCCCTCCACACCCCTTCCACCACCGCCGGGGCGAGGCCCTCGAACGGCTCGTCCAGCAAGAGGAGCTGCGGGTTGCCCATCAGGGCGCGCGCGATGGCCAGCATCTGAAGCTCCCCTCCGCTGAGATGCTCGCCCCGCCGGCTCTTCAGTTGATCGAGATTCGGGAAGAGCTTGAACACCGAATCCGCATCCCACCGCCCCGTGCTGTTCCGCCGGGCAATCAGGAGGTTCTCCATAACCGTCAGGTTGGGGAAGATCCGCCGGCCCTGCGGCACCAAGCCGATCCCCAGACGGCCCACCCTCTCCGGCGCCAAGCCTGCGATTTCGGTATCGCGGAACCGGATCGCGCCCTTCCGGGGAGGGGCGGTCCCGATGATGCTGCTCAGCGTGGTGGTCTTGCCGGCGCCGTTTCGGCCGAGCAGGCAGACCACCTCCCCTTCCCGCACTTCCAGCGACACGTCGTGCAGGATGTGACTCTTCCCGTAGAAGGTGTTGATCCGCTCGACGGTGAGCAAGGGGGCGGTCGCCTGCGCCGCGGGCCGCTTCGCCTCGGAGACCTTGAGCCCGCCCAGGTAGGCCTCTTGAACCTGATGGTCTTTCTGGATCTCCGCCGGACTCCCCTCCGCGATCACCTTCCCCTGGTGCAGGACCGTGATCCGATCCGAGAGGGCCAGGACCCGGTCGATATCGTGTTCGATCAGCACGATGGTCATGCGCTCGGCCAATCGCTGGATCAGGTCCGTCACCCGCACGCGCTCGCGAGGGGAAAGGCCCGCCAGCGGCTCGTCCAGCAGCAGGACCTCTGGGGCTGTGGCCAGGGCGATTCCGATCTCCAGGAGTCGCTGGTCGCCGTGGGACAGGCTGCTGGCAGCCACCTCTTCCTTGCCGGCAAGCCCCACGAGACCGATGATCCGCCGGGCCTCTTCGACCAGGTCGGCCAGTGCCTCCGCCCGGGACAGCATGTCGAAGCGATGCGGACTCCGCGCCTGGACGGCGATACGGACGTTTTCCAGAACCGTGAGTTCCTGGAAAATGCTGATGATCTGGAAAGATCGGGAGACCCCGCGGCCGACGATCTGATCGGGGCTGAGCCCCGTGATCCGCTCGCCCTTGAACTGGACCTCTCCAGCGTCGCTCTCCAGGATGCCGAAGAGCACGTTGAAGAATGTCGTCTTCCCGGCCCCGTTCGGACCGATGATGGAATGGAGCTCGCCCTGACGGACGGTCAGATCCACCCCATCTACCGCGGCCAGGGCGCCGAACCGCTTCACCAGGCCCCGAGTCGTCAGGATCGGCTCGCCGATCGCGCGAGGTTTCACCGCGGCATGCTCTCCCCCGGGCTCCAGCCCGGTCCCGCTCGGGATCGGGACCGCTGAAGGATGCAGCGCCTCCGCCGCCTTCCTCCGAGGCCGCAACCGCCCCCACAGCGCCTGCGTCGCCCCTATGATCCCGTTCGGAGAGAAGAGGATGAAGGCGATGAAGCGGGCCGAAGAAGCTGCGCATTCCCCCGACCAGCGTCATGGCGACGATCTCGCCGGAGAAGGTCACGTGGAGCGTCTCCGGGTAGACGAAGTTCATCAGGAAGGCATGCAGCGCCCCGGCCAGCCCCGCAAATCCGCACGAGATCGTGAAGGCGATCATCTTGTACCGCTTCGGGTCGTAGCCGACGCAGTTGGCGCGCCGCTCGTTCTCCCGGGTGGCCAGGAGCACCCGGCCGAAGGGCGAGCGCACCAGTCGCCAGATCAGGACGATGGCCACGCCGACGATCACCGCTACCAGATAGTAATACGTCAGCGGCCGTGTCAGGTCGAGACCGGGCAGGGCCGAGCGCTCGATCCCGCCGATGCCGTTCTCGCCGCCCGTGACCGCCGTGGCGCGGTACACGATATAGAAGAACATCTGTGTGAAGGCGAGCGTGAGCAGCGAGAAGTAGACGCCGCGCTTCCGCATCAGAAGGAAGCCGACGACCGCCCCCATCAGCACCGCGGCCGCCGTGCCGATCAGGATAGGAACCGCCATGCCCTTGATCAGGTGAGTGTAGGTCAAGGCGGCGCCGTAGGCCCCGACCCCGAAGAAGGCCCCATGGCCGAAGGAGAGCAGGCCGCCGTACCCCAGCAGAATATTGAACGACAGGGCCAGCAGGGAAAAGATCAGGATCTCCGTGGCGATGGAGTACGTCGTCCCCAACCGGACGACGACAAACGGCAGCACGAGGAAGAATGCAAAGAGCGGAACCAGGGGGTGCCGCAGCAGCCCCACGGCGGGACTGTGTGATGTGACCTTTGGTGCGCTCATTCGAACTTCTCCCATCGCTCACCCAGGAGGCCCCGGGGCCGGGTCAGGAGGACCACCGTCATCAGGATGTACATGGACGCCTGGGCGATGGGGGGCCAGAACAGGATGCTCAGGCTCACCACCTCGCCGACGAGAAGCCCGGCGATCACAACGCCCCAAAAACTCCCCAGCCCCCCGATGGTCACGACCACGAACGCCGCCGTTCCCACGTCTGTCCCCATGGCGGGCTGCACCCCCGCCACGGGCGCCATCAGGACCCCGGCGATCGCAGCCAGGGCCGAGCCCAGGCCGAACACGAAGGTGAAGATCGGCCGCAGGTTGATCCCCAGGATCCGGACCATCTCGCCGTCGCGGCTCCCCGCCCGGATGATCATGCCGTAGGGCGTCTTCTCCAGGAACAACCACAACCCCGCGATGATGGCTATGGCGCACAGGAGGATGAAGTGGCGGTATTTTGGATAGACGAAGGCCCCCAAGGGCAACGCCCCGGTGAGTGCCTCCGGGATGTTATACGGGAGTCCGCTGGTCCCCCAGATGATCCGGACGAGCTGTTCCAGCACCATGGCCAGGCCGAAGGTGACCAAGAGGCCCGCCGAGGGATCGGCGCGGTACAGCCGCCGCAGGAAGCCCACCTCGATGAGCATCCCCAGGGCCCCGACCAGCATCGGGGAGATGACGAGGGCGGGCCCGAACCCCAGGGAGTTCTTGAGGGAGACCGTCGCGTAGGCGCCCAGCGTGAACAGGATCCCATGGCAAAAATTGATGACGCCGATCATGCCGAAGATGAGGGACAGGCCGAGCGCCATGAGCACGTACAGCATGCCCATCACGAAGCCATTCGCCAGGTATTCCGTCAATGCGAGCCAGCTCATGGATGGGACTCCTCACACCCCAGTGGACGCAAAAAGGGAGCCGGGCCGCTCCTGGCGGCCCGGCCCCGGAAACCTCTTAGTCAGGCGGCTCCATCTTGCAGAGACTCTCCGCCCGCGGGATGGCGATCGCCTCCGCAGACTGCCCCTGCGCCGGCACCTCGGCGATGACCTCGAAGATGTCCCACTTGTCCTTCGTCTCGCTTTTCGTCTTGGTGCGCACCGTATACATAGGCATGATGAGCTGGTGATCCCACTCGCGGAAATAGAGCGTGCGCCCCTTCATCGACTCGAACTGATGGCCCTCCATGCCCTTCACGAGAGCCTTGCTGTCGGTGCTGTTGACCTTCTTGATGACTTCGCCCAGCGCCTTGATGGCCGTGTAGTCGCCCCACCCCTGGTTCTCCGGCGGGTCTCCGGCGATCTTCTTGAATTTGGCCACGAACTCCGAAACACCCGGGTACTTCAATTCGTGCCACCAGAGCAGGGGGAAGTGGCCCGTCAAGGATTCCACCCCGACCGGCCATACCAATGCGGTGTCGACCAATCCACCGGCGACCTGCATCTCCAGGCCGAACTCCTTGAACTGTTTCAGGAAGTTCGTCTGGTCGGTGCCGGCGAGATTCTGGAAGACGAGGTCCGGCTTCGCCGCCTTGACCTTCAAGAGATAGGAGCTGAAGTCGGCAGTCCCGGTGGGAATCAGCTCGCTTCCCACCTGCTCTCGCCCGGCCTTCTGCAGGAGCTTCTGGGACACCTTGAGCAGGTCGTGGCCGAACGCGTAATCGGACGTCAGGAAGTACCAGCGCTTCAGGTTCGGCTGCTGGAGGAGCCACGTTGCGACGGCGCTGACGTACTGGGTGTTGCTCCCTTCCGTGCAGAACACATAGCGGTGGCATCTGGCGCCGCGAATCTCGTCCGAGTTCGCGCCCGTATTGATGAACAACGTCTTTGCCCGCTGAGCCTCATCGCCCACGACCAACGCAGAGGCGCTGCTCACAGTGCCGGTGATGGCCACGACCTTGTCCTTCTCGATGAGTTTGCGTGCCTTCTGCGCGGCCACACCCGGGTTTGCCTCGTCCTCCACGATCAACTGGATCTTCCGGCCGAGAACACCGCCCTTCTCATTGATCTCCTCTGCGGCGATCTTGGCGCCCGTGGCTCCATACATCCCCATGGTCGCAAGGAATCCTGTCTGCGGGACGATCTGCCCGATCCGGATCGGCTCCTGCGCGTGGACGATAGCCGGTCCGATCCACGGTCGGACACCCTCCAGCGTCGCCGCGCCGCCAATCACCCCCACGGTCTTGAGAAAACCGCGGCGGGACACACTCACCCGCTTCTCCTTCGCACGTCCCTTCATGGTCATCCTCCTTCATTGATGCCAACGATCCTTTGGGTCGTACGTCGACTTCCCCACGGGTTGCCCCAGCGACCTACCGTCGCCGCTCCACCTCCCTTCCTCTCTCTGTCTCCTGGTCGGTGTCCATCGCGCGCATCCTAGCCGAAACAGGACGCGACCTCAACTCGCAACCCTCCCATTCTGAATCCGGAAGCCGCTACACGATCCGGGATGCGAACCGTCCTGGCGCGCCGGCACTCTCCTGCCAGAGAAGGCCATGCGAGGGGGCAGAACACACCAACAGAGGTAACGGCAACGACCGGAGTTCAATACCACGTGCACACCATCCTTGACAAGCCCCCCCGCTCTCCGGTATAGGGACCCTAGCAAGGCCGCTATTTCTGACCGGTTGAGATCCGAGAGGATATGAGATACCTCTCCTGACCCCTGGAAGGCGGAGGACTCCAACGCCCACCGTCGTGTCCCTGCCCCTTCCGAGCCGCCGGTGGAGTTTCCGGTCGACTGCATTTGTCGGACAGCACCTTGCACATTCCAGCGGTCCCGGCCGTTCGATACGCCTGCGGACCCCCTGTACGATTGTGCCATTCGAAAACGGCCCGGTATCCAGCACGTCATCGTCTCCCCGTGAAATCAAAGGAGGTGATGGACTGAAGGACGCAGGGAACACCGACCGACCCACGAACATCAGGCCTGTCTAGCGGACAAAAGGAGTGTACCCATGAAAAAGGGCGTAACCCGAAGAGGTTTTCTGAAGGCGGCTGCCACCACCGCGGCGGCGGCGGGCACGATTGAGATCTTCGCACCGGCCATCCTCAGGGCACAGCAGCAGCCGATCAAGATTGGACACCTCGTCCCCCTGACCGGCTTCCTCTCCCCGATGGGCGACTACGCGTCCAAAGCCGGCAAGCTGGCGGTCGAGGAGATCAACGCGGCCGGCGGCGTGCTCGGCCGAAAGCTGGAGACGATCGTCGACGACGAGACGAACCCGGGCGTGGGCGTGCAGAAAGCCACCAAGATGATCCAGCAGGACAAGGTGGACTTCCTTCTCGGCACCGTGAGTAGCGCCGTGGCGCTGGCGATCATGGACGTGGCCGAGCGCTACCAGAAGATCTTCTTCAACACGGGATCCAACTCGGACGAGATCCGCGGGGCCAAGTGCAACTACTACACCTTCTGCACCGAGGCCTCGAATACCCAGTACGTGAAGACGATCGGCCGCTATCTGATCAAGAACAAGAACTATAAGAGCTTCTACATCCTCACCTCCGACTACGCCTTCGGCCACGATCTCACTCGCGTCACCCGGCGCCTCTTGGGCGAGCTGGGCGGCAAGGAGATCGGCCACGATCTGGTGCCCACCGGCACGGCGGATTACAGCTCCTTCATCCTCAAGATCCGGAACGCGAAGCCTGAGTGCATCATCGTCAACGTGGCCGGGGCCGACCAGACCACATTCCTTAAGCAGTACAGCGAGTTCGGCCTGAAGATCGACGTGGCCGGCGGCGTGACGGATACCGTGCTCATGTGGAATGCCGGGAAGGAGACGGCCCAGGGCGTTTGGACCGTCATCTGGTGGGGCGATCTCGACAACGCGTGGACCAAGAACTTCGTGTCGAAGTACCGGGCGAAGTACGGCTTGCCCCCCGAGAATCAGGCCTGGGGCGACTACACCAGCCTGAAGGTCCTGGCGGAGGCCATCAAGATGGCCGGCACGACCGAAAGCAAGAAGGTGGTGGAGGCCCTGGAGAAGATCAAGTTCGACGGCGGCAAGGGCCGTGAGCTGTACTACCGCACCTACGACCACCAGCTCATGCAGCCGATGTACGTGGTCGATATCAAGAAGACCGGCAACAAGGACCAGTGGGACATCTTCAACGTCATCGCCGAGGTTCCAGGCAAGGACGAGAGCATGGAGAGCATCGCCCCGACGAAGGAAGAGAATCCCTGCAACATGAAGCGCGGCTGATCACTCTGACGGCTCCCGCCCCCTTCGGTTTCCGAGGGGGGCGGGAGTATTTTTGGAATCCGATCCCGCGAGGGAGCTTATGGACCTTACGACGTTTCTCCAATTCTTCATCAACGGTATCGTGCTGGGGGCGATTTACGTCCTTCTCGCCATTGGCCTGTCGATCATCTTCGGGATGATCGGCATCGTGAACTTGACCCACGGCATCCTCTATATGCTGGGGGCCTACGCCACGGTGACCCTGACTCCCTACGTCGGGTTCTTTCCGAGCCTGATCGTCTCCCCGTTGCTCGTCGCCCTGTTCGGCATGGCGGTCGAGGCGGCCTTCCTGCGCAGGATCTACAAGGGCGATCCGGCGCTCGGCCTCTTGTTCACGTTCGGTCTGGCGATGTTCCTGGAGCAGATGGTCCGGGCGATCTGGGGCACCCTGGGAATCCCGTTCCAGATCCCCGAAGCCTTGCGGGGGGCCATCGCCATCGGGCCCATCATCTACTCGAAATACCGCTACTTCGTCGGGCTGTGCGCCATTGCGTCCCTCGGCAGCCTCTGGTTCTTCCTGGAGAAGACCCGCTACGGCACGATCATCCGGGCCGGCAGCCGCGACCCCGACATGGTTCGCATGCTCGGGATCAGCTTGAAGCCCGTCTTCACCGCCGTGTTCGGCCTGGGGGTCGCGCTCGCGGCCATCTCGGGTGTGCTGGCGTCCCCGCTGGCGGGGGTGGAGCCGTCCATGGGCGTCAACACGGGCACTTTTGCCTTCGTGGTCGTGGTCATCGGCGGGTTGGGAAGCTTCTGGGGCTCGGTCATCGCCGGTCTGATGGTCGGTGAGGTGGAAAGCTTCTGCATCTTCTTCTGGCCCCCGATGGCCGACGCGTCGAAGTTCGCCCTCATGATCACGGTCCTCTTGCTCCGGCCCCGCGGGCTGCTCGGGCGGCGATGGGAGAGATTCGAATGAAACGGTGGCTCCTGTTCCAGAGCGTCACGGCCAATCTGGTGATTCTCGGCATACTCCTGATCCTCCCCTATGCCCTGGAGAACCTGAAGAGTACGGCGTTGATGGCCAGCCAGATCCTGATTTTCGCCGTGGTCGGGCTGGGCTTCAACATCCTGCTCGGCTACACCGGTCTCCTGTCCTTCGGCCACGGCATGTTTCTAGGCATGGGGATGTTCGGCGCCACCCTGGCGCAACTCCACTTCTTCAAGGGGGGATTCGCCGTCCCGATCCTGCTCGGAACCCTCCTGGCAGCGCTGACCGGCGTGGTGGTCGGGTTCCTGGTCATGCGTCGCCGGGGAGTGTACTTCTCGCTGCTCACGCTGGCCTTCACGCAGCTCTTCTTCACCATCTGCTACCGCTGGACTGCGGTCACGGGTGGCGAGAACGGCCTCTCCGGCCTCAAGCGGCCGGAGAACTTCTTCGGCCTCGACCTGCGGAGCGACTACGCCTTCTACTACGTCTGCCTGATCCTGCTCGTGGCCTGCGTCCTGCTGATCCGCCGGATCCTGGACGCCCCCTTCGGCCGCGTGCTCCAGGCCATCCGCGACAACGAGGTTCGGGCGGCCAGCGTCGGCTACAACCCCCGCCGCTACAAGCACGTGGCGGTCATCATCTCCGGCACGTTCCTGGGATTTGCCGGCACGCTCTTCGCCTTTCTCAACTACTTCGCCTACCCCGAGGTCTTCCACTCCGCCTTTTCTGGCTCCATCGTCGCGATGACGATCGTGGGTGGGATGCGGAACTTCTTCGGCCCCATCATCGGGGCGGCCGTCTACGTCTTCTTCCAGGACCTGCTCTCGTCGTATACGAAGCATTGGATGATCTTTTTCGGCTTGATGTTCATGGCTTTCATCCTGTTCTCCCCCAACGGGATGATGGGAATCATCACGAACTTGCGAGGCCGGCTCCGCAGGGGAAACGGCAGGAACGGCCTGGAGGCGGCCTCGCCGGTGCAGGCCGCGCAGGCGGACGCCACAGCGCCCATGGTGGCCGACCTCGCCCCACAGGCGCGTCCCGCCCTCTCCATCGAGGAGATCTTCCGGGTCGAGAGCGTGAGCAAGCGGTTCGGTGCCCTGGCCGCCGTGGACGGGGTCAGCTTCTCGGTGATGAAGGGGGAGCTTCGCTCCCTCATCGGGCCCAACGGCGCCGGCAAGACGACGCTCTTCAACACGCTGACCGGCAATCTTCCCAAGGACGGTGGGAGGGTCTTCTTCAAGGGACAGGACATCACCGCCCTGGAGCCCCATCAGATCGCGAACCACGGCATCGCCCGCTCCTTCCAGATCCTCAGCATCTTCAAGGATCTCACCGTCTTCGAGAACATCCGGGTCTCGGTCCAGTCGAAGACTTCCTCCCGCTTCTCCATGCTGGCCGTGACGGACGAACTGACGGAGATCAACCGCGAGGCCGAGCGGATTCTGGACCAGGTGAGCCTCCGGCCGCTGCGCGACCAGATCGCCATGAACATCTCCCACGGCGACCAGCGCCTGCTGGAGATCGGCATCACGCTGGCCATGAAGCCGGAACTGCTCATGCTGGACGAGCCCCTGGCCGGCCTGGCGGCCAAGGAGCGGGTGAAGACCGCCGGCCTGATCCGCGCCCTGGCCGGCGAGCACACCGTGATCCTCATCGACCACGACATCGATCAGATCCTGAACATTTCCGATCGGATCACGGTCCTGGCCCAGGGCAAGGTCATCGCCGAGGGAAGGCCGGACGAGATCCAGGCCAACCCCCTGGTGCAAGAGGCGTACATCGGCGGCTTCGACCGCAAGCACCTGGTCTCGCACCCGCCCCAGCGCCGGACGGATGTCCCGCTCCTAGACGTGGAGCGAATCAACACCTCCTACGGGAAGAGCCATATCCTGCACGACGTGTCCCTGACGGTCTATCCGGGAGAGCTGGTCTGCCTGCTGGGACGGAACGGGGCCGGCAAGACCACGACCCTGCACTCCATCAACGGCCTCACGCCGCCGTGGCGCGGCGAGATCAGCTTCGGCGGGGAGGCGATCGCCCGCCTCCAGCCCGAGCAGATCAGCCGGAAGGGCATCATGCTGGTCCCGCAGGGCCGCCGGATCTTCCCGAACCTCACGGTCCAGGAGAACCTCGAAATCGCCTACATGCAGGCGAGGCGAAACGGCCATCCCGTGGTCTGGACCCCGGACAAGGCCTATGAGCTCCTGCCGCAGCTCGGCCCCCTGCGGGCGCGCCGGGGCGAGCAGATGAGCGGCGGCGAGCTGCAGATGCTGGCCATCGCCCGCGCGCTCATGAGTAACGGCAAGCTGCTCATGCTCGACGAGCCGTTCGAAGGACTGGCGCCCGCCATCGTCGAGGGCCTCTGGAAGGTGATCAACGAGCTGAAGAAGGAGATGACGATCCTGCTGGTGGAGCAGAACGCCGATCTGGCCCTGTCGCTGGGCGATCGAGTCTATGTCGTCAATAATGGGCAGATCGAGTTCGAAGGGGCGGCCCAGACCATCATTGAAGACCACGTGCTGCGCCAGAAGCTTTTAGGGGTCTAATTGTAGGAATACCAAAACGGGCAGGGTCGGAAGACCCTGCCCGTTTTCTTTTTGGGAATCGTCCGCGTCTCTATCCGGCTCGCCTCGCCCGGTCCAGGATCCGCTGCTCCATGGCCACGACGGGCAGCTCGATCAGCTCGCCGTCCAGGGCGACCACCCCGCGGCCTTCGGTCTGGGCCTGCCTCCATGTCTCCAGGATCCGCTCCGCCCGCCGGACACGATCCGCGGACGGCGTGAACGCCTGGTGGATGATCGGAATCTGCCCCGGGTGGATGGCCTGCTTCCCGACGAACCCCATCGCGGCGGCCTGGGTCGCCTCGGCACGACACCCATCGTGGTCCTGGATGTTGAGGACAACCGCATCCACGGCATCCACGCCCGCCGCACGGGCGGCCAGCACGAGCTGACACCGGGCGTGATGGATGATGCCGGCACCCGCCGGGCCTGGCGTGAGGCCGAGGTCGAGGGAGAGGTCCACGTGACCGAGGATCAACCCCGTGAGGCGAGGCGAGGCGCCGGCGATCGCCGGCGCATTCAGGATCGCCCTCGCGCTCTCGATCATGGCGAAGAGCTTCAGGGAGCCGACCGGCCGGCCGGCCGCGCGCTCCGCCGCCGCCAGCCGCGCGTCCACCTGACGCAGGACGTCGGGGCCGTCGACCTTGGGAATCACCAGCGCGTCAGGCGCCGACTCCACGGCGCACGCCAGATCGGCATCGAAGTGGGGGGTGTGGATGGCGTTGACCCGGACGAGCCATTCCGGTCCGGAAGCGGTCCGGCTCCGCAAGGCCGCCGTGATGAGTATCCGAGCCTCCCCCTTCCGGGTTTCGGCCACGGAGTCTTCCAGGTCGAGGATGACCGCATCCGCGCCCAGGCTCGCCGCCTTGGCAACCTTGCGCTCCTCGCTCCCGGGAACGTAGAGGAGACTCCGACGGAGATGGGCGTGGGTAGGGGCGGAGATCATAGCGGCAACCCTCGCAGCAGATCCTCGGACAGCCTGCCCCGGCAGATCTCCGAGACGGGGCCGGTGAGGGTGAGTCCCCAGGTGTCGCCGATGGAGACCGCCAGCGCGCCCCCGGGGCTCTCGATGGTGACCGTGCGGTCGGTGAGGCCGTTCTTGACGCAGGCCGCGGCCACCGCGCAGGAGCTGGTCCCGGAGGCCAGGGTGTACCCCGCCCCCCGCTCCCAGATCAGGATGGAGACGCGATCGCGGCCGAGAAGCTTGGCGAACTGGACGTTGATCCGGTTGGGAAAGCTCGGGTGGCGCTCGATCTTGGGCCCGAGCCGCTTCACCTCGTCCACATCCAGCGCGTCGGTGAAGATGACGCAGTGCGGGTTTCCGACCGAGACGCACGTCACCGTCAGGCGCTGATCGTCCACGGCGAGCGTTTCCCGCACCACCTCGCGCCGAGGGCCCGCCACGGGGATCTCGGCGCTCACGAAGGTCGCCTGTCCCATGTCGGCGGTGATCATGCGGACGCGGTCTCCGTCGAGGTCCAGCCACGCCCGCACGAGCCCTCCCAGCGTCGAGATGGTGAGCTCCGGCCGGGGGGCGTAGCCGTGATCGTAGAGGAATTTGGCCAGGATGCGGATGCCGTTCCCGCTCTTCTCCGCCTCGCTCCCGTCGGGGTTGAAGATACGCACCCCGAAATCCGCCTCCGTTCCAGGGACGACGAGCAGGATCCCGTCAGACCCGACACCGAAGTGGTAATCGCAGATGGTGCGCACCGCCTCGGGCGTGAGCGGTCTCGAGAGTTGCGCCTGGTCCAGCACGATGTAGTCGTTGCCGAGGCCGTGCGACTTGACGAATTCGTCGAGCATCAGGTGGGTTTTCATAAAACGCATCCCAGCAGGCTGCCGAGAAACCCGATTTCGCCCAGGCTGCTCAAAAAGGTCCATATGCAAGGCGGAATGCGGAAGGCCGAGTGAGGCGTACTCCAGGTACGCCGCAACGAGTGCCTGAGCGTTCCAACGCCGCAGATGGGCCTTTTTCAGCAGCCCGCTAGACGATGGATCTCTTCTCTCCCCGGTACCGTTCCTCAAGGACCTCGGAGGGGAGATATCGCTCTTCCATCTGGCGGAATCGGTCGAGATGGACGACCTGGGCAAACTCCTGGAAGGTGAAGAGCCGGTCGAGGTACTTGTCCGAGACCCCTTCTTCCCGGACGCGCCGCATCACGTCGTACATGCCCTTGGCCGCCGCAAAAAGGGCAGTGAGCGCCGGGACGACGTACTTGAACCCCATCTCCTCGGCTTCTCTGTACGTCGTCAGAGGCGTCTTGCCGCCCTCGATGAGGTTGAGCATCAAGGGGGCCTTGATCTCGCGCCCCACCCGCTCCATCTGCTCCCGCGTCTCCGGAGCTTCCACGAAGATCATATCCACGCCGAGGTCCACGGCCGCCTTGGCGCGGGCGAGGGCGTCTTCGAAGCCGTTCACCGCGATGGCGTCGATCCGGCACATGATCACGAAATCCGGATCGAACTCGGTGCGGGCGTCCATGGCCGCTCGGAGCTTCCCCAGCATCTCTGGCATCGAGATGACCTGTTTCCCCCGCATATGCCCGCAGCGCTTCGGCATCAGCTGGTCTTCGATGAACAGGCCCGCCGCCCCCGCCCGGATGTACTCCTGCACGGTCCGGTGGACATTCACGGCATTGCCGAAGCCGGTGTCGGCATCCCCCAGCACCGGGATCTCGACCGCGCCGGCCACCGCCCCCACCTGCCGCACCATCTCCGTCATGTCCAGGAGGCCGATGTCCGGTCGCCCCAGCGTCACCGCCGCCGTGCCGTACCCCGAGTGCGACACCGCCTCGAATCCGACCATCTCGCAGATCCGGGCCGAGAGGGCGTCGTACACCCCGGGGGCGACGATCAATCCGGGACGCTGCAGCAGCGCCCGCAACACCTTTCCTTTACTCGCCATGCTTTTCTCCTACCGCCCTTCCACACGGACCGCGGTGTCCTGCCCTACTTCATCAACGACGGCAACCAGGTACTCATCGGGGGGAAGAGCATCGTGAACAGGAGGAACACTGCCATGATGAGGATGAACGGCGCGACTCCCTGGATGACCTCGGACATGTGGATGTCCTCGTCCAGGCCGTTGATGACGTACAGGTTCATCCCCACGGGGGGGGTGACCAGCGCCATCTCCATGTTGACCGTCAGCACGATCGCGTACCAGATGGGGTCGATATTGAGCGTGACGAGGATCGGGGCCACCAGCGGCACGGTGAGTAGGATGATCGATACCGTCTCCAGGATGCATCCCAGGAACAGCATCAGGACGTTCATCGCCACGACGAACATGAAGGCCGACAACTTCCATTCGATGATGAGGGCCGTGAGCCTCTGGGGGATCTCGACCAACGTCAATACTCTGCCGAACAACAGGGCGCCGGTGATGATCAGCGCGATCATGCAGGACGTGCCCACGGCATCCAGGCAGAGCTTCGGAAGGTCCCGTAGTTTGAGCGTGCGATAGATGAACAGCGTGATGAAGAGGCTGTACGTCAGGCCCACGGCCGCCGCCTCGGTGGGCGTGAAGACCCCGGTGTAGATGCCCCCCAGGATCAGGAACGGCAGGGCGATGCCCCAGAGGTTCCGCCGCGTCACCCGGAACCGCTCCGGCCACGAGGCCGCCTCCATGGGCATGTAGCCACCCCGCTTGCTCCGGTAGATGGCGTAGACGATGAGAACCGCGGTCAGCACCAAGCCGGGGATGATCCCGGCGATGAAGAGCTTCCCGATCGACTCCTCGGTGACCGCGCCGAAGATGATGAGCGGGATGCTGGGCGGGATGAGGATGCCGAGCGTCCCCCCGCAGGCCAGGAGGCCCAGGATGAACTTCTTCTCGTAGCCCCGCTCGAGCATCGCCGGGTAGGCCACCATGCCGATGGTCGCCGCCGTGGCCGCCCCCGACCCGCTGATCGCCGCGAAGAAGGCGCAGGCCAGGATCGTGGCGATGGCGAGTCCCCCCGGTAGGTGCCGGACCCATACGTTCATGACCTCGAAGAGATCGTCGCCGACCCGCCCGTCGAGCAGGACCCGGCTCATCAGGATGAAGAGCGGGATGGCGATGACGACGAAGCTGTCGAGGGACGTGAACATCGTGTTGGCGATGATCTTCATCGGCAGGTCGAACAGGCCGATCAAGAGGACGGACGTCGATCCCAGCGAGAATGCCACGGGCAACCCCGCGAAGAGGACGACCAGCAGCAAGAGGGTGACCCAGCCCAGGGTGATCATGCCTGCGCCCCTCCCTTCGCTTCATGCGTCCTGAACTCGGTCACCCGATCCAGAAAGTGGAACGCGAACTGGAAGGTGAGCAGCACGAACCCCATCAGGAGTGCCGATTGCGGGATCCACAGCGGCACCCGGAGCGGCGTGGCCGAGACCTTGCCGAACCGGACCGTGGCCTCGATCATCTGATACGCCTGCACCGAGACAATGGCGCAGAAGACCGTGCCGACCGCGCTGGTCAGCGCCTCCAGCGCCGACTTGGGGCGCGCGGGAAGACGGTCGACCAGCAGATCAACGTGGACGTGTTTCCGCTTCTGCAGGGTGTACGACCCAGCCGCCAGCATGGTCCACATGTACAGGTAGATCGAGGTCTCCTGGACCCAGATTGTGGGGGCATTGAAGAGATAGCGGACGAGCACCTCGTACGTGAGGATGAGCCCCATCGCCAGGACGCCGAGCCCGCTAGCCATTCCCAGGGCGAGATTACACCGTTCGACGACTGCGCGTAGCTGCCCAATCATAGATCGCTCCTCGCTCGATCGTGTGAGCGCGGACGGACAGGCGCACGCCCGTCCGTCCGCACATGTCATCAGGCTACTTGAGGCCCAACGCGATCTCCATGAGCTTCTTGGCGAGATCGCCGCTCTTCTTGGCGAAGCTCTCCCGGACCGGCTCGGTGGCCTTGATGAAGAGCGGGCGAGCCTCCGGCGTCAACGCGTGAATCTGGACCCCGGCCTTTTGGATCACCTTCTTCGCCTCGTCTTCGGATTGGGCGATTGCTCCGCGGATCCACTCCTCCGCTTCCCTCCCCGCCTTGAGGATGGCTTCCCGCTGATCCTGGGGCAGCTTATCCCACCACTTGAGGTTCGCCTGGATGACGAACTGCGCCGTCGTGTAGTTCGCCTCCGTCATGAACTTCTGCACTTCCTGGATCTTCCGCGACACGGCGGCGGGCATGCCGGTCGTGGCGCCGTCCATCGTGCCGCGCTGCAAGGCCATGTACATCTCCGACGAGCTCATCACCGTGGGCGCGGCGCCCAGCGCCTTCAGCGTGTCGGCATCGCCGCTGCTGAAGCTTCGCATCGTGACCCCCTTGAAGTCGTCGGGCTTCGTCAGGGGGCGCTTGTTGTTGAAGAACTGGATGTAGCCGTAATCGACCCAGAACAGGGTCTTCACCGCGCGCTTCTGGAACTCCTTGTCCAGGAGCTCCCCCGCCCCGGCGTCGATGAACTTCTTGATCGATGTGAGGTCCTTGAACACGAACGGCATCTCGAAGACGTCGGCGGCCGGGATCATCCCCGACCACTTGTTCACCGGCACCAGCCCGGATTCGATCAACCCTTCCTGGAGCGCCTCCACGATCTCGGTGTCCTTGTAGAGCTGCGCCGAGTCGAAGACTTTCACCTCGATGGCCCCCTTCGAGTATTCCTTCACCTTGTTCGCGAAGAGGATGATCCCCTTCGAGATGTGGTGGGAGGCCGGGAGCTGGTTCGACAGCCGGAATTCGAGTTTTGCCCCCGCAACAGCCGTGCCGCTGGCCGCCGCCATGGCCACGACGAAGGCCACCGCGATCACACCCAGGCTCCGAACATGCTGGCTCATGTTTGCTCCTCTCTGGCGCAGGCATCTCGTCCTGCGCCGCATGCTGCATCCATGGTCGCGCGAATTCCCTCTCGCGCGGAGACTGTCTCGCGTTCGCATACCCCGGACGCACGCGGTATGTCAAGCTCAAATCTGGAGCGGAGTCCCGCGCTACCCTCGCTCCCGCGCCTTCTCCCGCACCTCGGCGAGCCACGCCGGCTCTGGATGCAGATCCCGGATCCGGCCCGCCTTCGCGACTTGCCCCGGCACGTCGTGGCCGACGATCTCGGGCAGGTGGCGCGCGCACTCGAGCAGAAGCCCAAGATCGATCCCGGTGGTGAACCCCATGACCTCCAGCATGTGGACCAGGTCCTCGGTGCACACATTGCCCGTCGCCCCCGGTGCGTACGGGCAGCCCCCCAGGCCGCCGAGCGAGGCGTCGAAGCGGTCGGCCCCTGCCTGGAGCGCCGCCAGGGTGTTTGCCAGCCCCATCCCCCGAGTGTTGTGCAGGTGGAGCGCCAGGGCCGCCGTCGGGAAACGGCGACGGAATTCCTCTACCATACCCGCCACCTGCGCCGGATGGGCCATCCCCGTCGTATCGCAGAGCGAGATTCCCCCTGCCCCTGCCGCGAGCAGCCGCTCGCTGAAACGCCAGACGTCGGCCTCGGCCACCAGCCCTTCCATGGGACAGCCAAAACAGGCGGAGAGGGAAGCGTTGGTGACGATGCCGCTGTGCCGCACGGCCCGGATGGTCTCGGCGAGTTGCGCGCACGATTGCTCGCGCGTCATCCGCAGGTTGGCGAGATTGTGCGTCTCGCTGACCGACATGACGAGATTGATCTCGTCCACCTTCACGGCCAGGGCCCGCTCCGCCCCGCGCTGGTTGGGCACGAGGCACGAATAGATCACCCCCGACGCCCGCGTGATTCCCCGGAAAACCTCCTCCGCATCGCGCAGGCTCGGTATGGCCTTTGGCGACGCGAAGGAGGTCACCTCGATCTTGGGCAACCCGGTGCGGCTCAGTTCATCGATGAGCGCAACCTTGGCCGCCGTCGGGACGAAGGTCGGCTCGATCTGGAACCCGTCCCGGGTCGTGACCTCACAGATATGGATCTGTCTTCCCTGTCCTGCGAACATGAACACTCCTTTACCCGATGACCTTCTCGGTACGAAACGCGGCGATCTCCTCCGCCGAGTAGCCCAACCGCCGGAGCACCGCCTCGGCATCCTCGCCGAGCCGGGGCGCGGTCGACCGGATGCTTCCTGGGGTCTCGCTCAATTTCGGGACCACTCCAGGGACCTTCACGGTGAGACCGTCGCGGCTCACGACCTGCTCGATCATGCCGCGCGCGCCGTAGTGCGGGTCTTCGGCGATGTCCTTGGCCGAGTAGATCCGCCCCGCGGGCACCTTGGCCTTCGTCATGGCGGTCAGGATCTCGTCAAGGGGCTTGTCGGTCGTCCAGGCGGCGATGGCCGCATCGATCTCCTCGACGCGGCGCACGCGGCCCTCGTTGTGGGCAAACTCTGGGTCGCCCGCGAGATCCGACCTGCCGATGGCCTCCATCAACCGCCTGAAGATGCTGTCCCCGTTCCCGGCGATGAGGACGTACTCGTCCCCCTTGCAGGGGTAGGCGTTGGTCGGGGCGATGCCCGGCAGGGCGCTCCCCGTCCGCTCCCGGATCACGCCAAAGGCGTCGTACTCCGGCAGGAGGCTCTCCATCATGTTGAAGACGGCCTCGTACAGAGCGACGTCGATGTACTGCCCCTTCCCCCCGTTCGCCTTCCGGTGGTACAGGGCCAGGAGGATGCCGATCACCCCGTGGAGCGCCGCCAGCGAATCGCCGATGCTCACGCCGACGCGCACCGGGGGCCGGCCGGGCTCGCCGGTGATGTACCGGAGACCGCCCATCGCCTCGCCGATCACCCCGAAACCCGGCCGGTCCCGGTACGGGCCCGTCTGGCCGTAACCGGAGATCCGCAGCATGATCAGGCCGGGATTGAGCTTCGAGAGATCCTCCCAGCCCAGCCCCCAGCCCTCCATGGTCCCCGGCCGAAAATTCTCGATCAGCACGTCGGCCTCGCGGATGAGCTGCCGGGCGATCTCCTGCCCCTTCGGGTGGCGGAGGTCCAGCGCCACGGACTGCTTGTTTCGTGACTGCACCTGCCACCACACCGAGGTGCCCTGGTCGAGCTTGCGCCAGGTGCGGAGGGGATCCCCCTCGCCGGGCGGCTCGATCTTGATCACCTCGGCGCCGAAGTCGCCCAGCGTCTTGCCGGCGAAGGGGCCGGCGATGAGCTGACCCAGCTCGACGACCTTGACCCCTTGCAGGGGAAGCGCACCTGTTGGCTGTGGCATGTTCCGTCTCCCTCTCCGGCGCCCGACCCGTGGACCGCGGGCTGCCGAGGATTATCCGGCCCTCGACGGCCTTCGCGGATTTCCTTCCGGGCCGCGTTCGCGCCCGAGCCCGATCTCTGCGGAGATCTTCTTCGCAACGTCCAGAGTCCGTCTCGTGAACTCTCTTACCCGGGCCGGGGTGAAGCGCACCGAAGGCCCATACACGCACAAGGCGGCGACGATCTCGCCGCGAAAATCTCGAATCGGCGCCGACACCGATGAAAGAAACGCGGCGCGCTCCTGATGGCTGACCGCGTACCCCTTTTCGCGGATCTCCGCCAGCTCGCGTTCCAGCTCCCCTGCGCCTGTAATCGTGTGGGAGGTGTACCCTGGAAGTCCGGCCCTCGCGAGAATCCTCTTCTGCGCATCCTGCGGCAAGGAGGCCAGCAGCAGCTTGCCGGCGGATCCGGCATGCAGGGGATACCGCCCTCCGATGGCGAAGGATGACCTGAGCTCCTGCGCGCTTTCGCACCCTTCCAGGCAGATCCTGTGGTCTCCGTCGATCATGAACAGCATCACCGTTTCGTTCGTCTCGTCCCGGAGCGCTTTCACGTGCGGCATGGCGATGATGCGCCATTCGATGGTCGAGAGGAAGGTGCCCGCCAGCTGGAGGATCTTCGCCCCCAGACGGTGTTTCTGGTTCGCAGGGATCTTGGCCACGAGCCCTCCCTGTTCGAGGGTCGAGAGGATTCGGGACACCGTGCTCTTGGATACTCGCAGCTTTCTGGAGATCTCGGTCACACCGATGGCGGGGGTTTCGCTGGTGAAGCAGTCGAGGATTTCCAGGCTGGTCTTGACGCTCTTGGTGACGTGCATGTGTTCCACTCTATGCAACGCTGTTCCAGATTCTTTCCAAGAAAATGTCGCACGGCGGGATCTCTGTCAAGCACAAACCGCAGCGCGTCGGGCGCGGTCGGTTCTGGCTCCGGTCCGAACCGCAACCGGCATGCGTCAATCTCTTTGAGCCTGTTTCGCGAGTGTGGTACAAAGGGAGCAGAGTGCGTGATCGGTCTCTCACGGCCGGAACGGAATCGCACTGTCCCTTAGTGGCGTTGCAAGCAAACTACCAGCAGGCTGCTGAAAACTCACTTCTCGGCAGGCTGCTCAAAAGGGCCCAGATGCAAGGCGGCCCGCGAAGGGCCGAGTGAGGCGTACATCTGGTACGCCGCAGCGAGTGCCCGAGCGGGCCAACGCCGCAGATGGGTCTTTTTCAGCAGCCTGCTAGGTGTCCGACATGTGGCCCCTGCGACAATTGCTGGCGATTCTGGCCGCGGCGGCGTACGTCATCAGCCCGGTGGACCTGGTGCCCGACTTCATCCCGGGGTTCGGGTGGCTGGATGATCTCTTTGTGGTCGGAGCGCTCGTCTGGTATCTCAGATCCCAGCAGCGCGGGCGGCCTCTCTGGGATCTCTTTCGCCGCCGGATGGGCGGCCCCTTCTCCCCGCCTCCGGGCGAGCCCCGGTCCGACGATCTCGCCGGGGACTTCAGCCGGATGGACCCCTACGCCATCCTCGAGATCTCTCCCCGGGCCTCGCCGGAAGAAATCAAGGTCGCCTACAAGCGGGCCGTGGTCCGCTACCATCCCGACAAGGTGGCCCACCTGGGCAAGGAATTCCAGGACATGGCCCACCAGAAGATGCTGGCGATCCAGCGGGCCTACGAGACGCTCCAGGGGGGCGGGCTGTAGCGCGCACGGGCACGCGCCAAACTCCTTGCATTGCACGGCGAGTTCACTATACTTACTGCCACCCTGGGAGACCCATGGCCCACGTCGTCGCCTACATCACCGGACATGGATTCGGCCACGCCACTCGCATGGCGGCCGTGATCGGGGCATTGACCGAGCGCCGCCCCGACCTCGCGGTCAGCCTCGTCTCCACCGCGCCGGAATGGCTCTTCCGGCTGAACCTCTCCGTTCCGTTTCGCGTCCGCGCCCGGGCGCTGGACGTGGGGGTGATCCAGCGGGACTCCATCCACCTGGACTCCCCCGGCACGCTGGCGGCCTGCGCGCGAACCCAGGAGCGGCAGGACGCGCTGATCGAGGAGGAGGCGGCCGTCTTGCGCCGGGAGGCGGTGGACCTCGTGGTCGCCGACATTCCGCCGGCCGCGTTTCCCATCGCCAGGCGCGCGGGGGTGCCCGGCGTGGGGATCAGCAACTTTTCTTGGGACTGGATCTACGCCGACTATGCGCGGAGCCTCCCTTCCTACGCTCCGCTGGTGGGGGCGATCCGGGAGGCGTACGGGCAGGCGGACCTGTTTCTGCGCCTGCCGTTTCACGGACCGTGCGACGCCTTCCCGGTCGTTCGCGACATCCCCATGATCGCGCGCCGGTCCCGTCGATCCCGGCAGGAGATCCGGCAGCGGCTCGGTCTGCCGGAGACTCGTCCGGTGATCCTCCTCTCGTTCGGCGGTTTGGACATCCAGGGCATCGATTTCGATCGCGTGGAGCGACTCACCGAGTACCTGTTCTTGACCACCCAGGCCCCGCCTCGCCCGGTCGCGAACCTGCGTGCCGTGGCGCTGGACGGACTGCGCTACGAGGATCTCGTCGCCCAGGCCGACGCCGTGATCACCAAGCCGGGCTACGGCATCGTGTCGGACTGTCTCGCGAACCGGACGCCGGTTCTGTACACGTCCCGGGGCGAGTTCGCCGAGTATGCCCGCCTGGTGGAGGGGCTGGAACGTTTCGGCGTCTCCCGCTTCATCGGGAATGCGGACCTGCTCGCGGGCAACTGGCGGGACGCGATCGCGGCGCTGCTGGGACAGCCGCGCTCTTGGACGGATCTGCCTGCAAACGGCGCCGACGTGGCGGCCGAGATCCTAGAGACGTTCCTGCGGCCCGGGCTCCCGGGCCGAGGCGAGACCGAGCCGCAGCTCCTGCGGGCCGTCGGACAGGCAACGGCAACGCAATGCGGAAGCCCACACTCGTGAAGGAGAGGAAGGGATGGCCACCCCGACAGAAGGACGTTCGCCCGCCGTGCTTCCCTCTGCGCTCGTCGTGGACGATCAACCGTTTTTCACCACCATGCTGCGGACCGTTCTGGAGCAGCAGGGGTTCCGCGTGTTCGTGGCCAACAGCGGACCGGACGGGTTGAAGCTGGCCAAGAAGAACCTGCCGGACATCATCGTTCTGGATATCGAGATGCCGGGCATGGACGGCTTCGCGGTCTGCCAGAAGATCAGGGAAGACGCCGATATCAAGAACATCCCGGTCGTGATCCTGACAGGCACGAGTGATCCCAAGCTGAACGAGAAAGCCTTCAAGGCCGGAGCGGATATCACCGCCATGAAATCCCTGTCGGCCGAGCGGCTCGTCAACATGATCCGACTCGCCCTCAACAAGGGAAAACCGGCAGCCGGGGTGTAGCGCGGGGGCCGGCCGGCCGGCAGCCAATCACCGAAACAGGTCTTGACTGGAAAGGAGTGGGCCGTGGCACTGCTCGCCAAGCGCGTCGGACTCATCGATACCGAGAATGCCTTCAAGGTCGGGCCGTACATCCGCCTGCTCGAGGAGCAGGGCAAGCGCGTGATCAAGTGTAACCTGGGCGAGCCGGACTTCCCCATCCCGAAGCCCATCAAGGACGAGGTGAAGCGGCAGATCGACCTGGATAACACCCACTACTGCGACCCCCAGGGGATCCTGCCGCTGCGCAAGGCGGTGGCCAACTACTTCAGCGAGACCCGCGGGATCACCGCCACACCCGACCGCGTGGTGGTCTTCCCCGGGGCCAAGCCGCCCATCGGCTTCTCCCAGCAGACCTACTGTGACCCGGGGGACGAGGTGGTCTACCCCAGCCCCGGCTTCCCCATCTACGAGTCGTTCATCCGCTACGTCGGGGCCGTCCCCAAGCCCGTCTATCTGGACGAGCAGAGGGGCTTCAGCCTGACGGGCGAGGAGCTGGCTCCGCTCCTCTCCGAGCGGACCAAGCTGATCTACCTCTGTTTTCCCTCGAACCCGACGGGCGGCGTCGCCTCCCAGGAGCAGCTGAAGGGCATCGCCGAGGTCATCCTCCAGCGCTGCAGGAAGGATGTGCGGGTCTACTCGGACGAGGTCTACGAGCACATCCTCTTCGACGGAAGCAGGCACGCCAGCATCATCTCCTGCCCGGGGATGGCCGAGCGCACGATCCTGGTGGGCGGCGCGTCCAAGAGCTTCGCCTGGACGGGCGGCCGGATCGGCTGGGCCCTGCTCCCGACCGCCGAAGAGGCGGAGCAGTTCCGGACCCTGAACATCAACTACTTCTCCTGCGTCCCCGCCTACAACCAGGAGGGGTGCCGGCTCGGGATCGAGTCCCCGCTGATCGGCCCCGAGGTCCAGAAGATGGTGGCGGCCTTCCAGGCCCGGCGGGACGTGGTCGTGGCGGGGCTGAACGCCATCCCCGGCATTCGCTGCCAGAACCCGAAGGGGGCCTTCTACGTCTTCCCGAACATCGCCGGGGTATGCCAGAACCTGGGCATCCTGGACGCCTTCCGGGGCCTGCCCGAGGACGTCAAGAAGCGGACCAGCCCTTCAACCCTCTTCCAGATGTTCCTGCTCTTCGAACACCAGGTGGCCACCTTGGACCGCAAGTCCTTCGGCCGGATCGGCACGGAGCATCTCCACTATCTGCGGCTGTCCATCGCCACTGATATGGATTCACTGAAGGAGGGGCTCACACGGATCGCGGCGGCGGCGAGGGATACGGAAGGCTTCGGTCGGTTCATCAAGCGGGGGGATCGCCTGTTCTGATGGAATTGCCGACCCCCTCAAGAGGCCTCGCGGTGCGGTCGGCGCTCCGGACGGGGTGCCGCCTCTGGCCCATCGTCTTGCCGATGCTGATCCTGGTCTCCTCCGCCCAGGCGGCCTTCACCCTCAGCGGCCTTTCGATCGACGATTCCGCCACCCGGAACATCGTGGAGGGGCGCACCCTGGCCCGGGATCTGCCGCCCGTCCGCTTCCCCGGCACGGCCAGGACCGCCGACTGGCTGCTCGACCGGCCGGCGCTCGCCGCCACGCTGGCGCGCCACCTCTACCCGCCGCTGGAGCGGTACCACGTCACACCGCAGGAGAACGGCACCTACGAGGTGAGCGACCTGGGGGCGCTCCGAGGCTCCTTCCGGCTGGTGGCGCGGGGGGAGAAGCGCCGGGTGTATCTGTGCCAGGGCGAGTTTCGATCCCTGGCCCACATCTTGAAACTGTCGGGAGGGATGGTCTTCACGCTGGAGTTCCGGGACCTGCAACAGGGGGGCGAGGCCTACCTGGAGATCGTCCCGCAGATGTACCTCCGTCTGGACAACATCGTGGCGCACGGACTCCTGAAGCTGCTCTCGCCCCTGATCAACGGCATCATCGACCGCCGGGTCGGCAACCTGACGACGGCGACCCAGGTCGTCGGCGAGCGGATGACCCGCGATCCCGCGGGACTCTACCGCGAGATGCGCTCCTGGCCGGACGTCAAGCCCGAAGAGCTGGAGGCGTACCGCCAGGCCTTTCTCCCCGACGAGGGAACGCGATGACGCCGAATCCCCTCGGCCTCTTCTGCGTCGGCTTCTCCGGCGAAACCGCCCCTGCCCACCTTGCCCCCTGGCTGGCCGATGGCCTGGGTGGAGTCATCCTCTTCAAGCGGAACCTCACGTCGCTTGAGCAGATCTGCCGATTGACCTCGGATCTGCACCGTGCCGCCTCGCACCCTCTGTTGCTCGGGGTGGACCAGGAGGGGGGGCGTGTCGCGCGATTGCCGCCGCCGTTTCTCACCCCGCCCGCGGCGGCCGAGGTCGGCCGCACCGGAGATCCCGTGCTGGCCCAGGCCCTGGCCCGCGCGATGGGCCGGGAGTTGCGTGCGGCCGGGATGAACTGGAATCTCGCCCCGGTCCTGGACGTCCACACCAACCCCGCGAATCCCGTGATCGGCGATCGGGCCTACGGGACGGACCCCGAGACCGTGACCCGCTTCGGCCTGGCGGTGATCGCGGGGCTGGCGGAGGCCGGCGTCCTGTCCACCGCCAAGCACTTTCCCGGGCACGGCGACACGGCCCTGGACTCTCATCTCACCCTGCCCGAGAGCCCCCAGCCGGCGGAGCGCTGGCGCGCCATCGAGTTCGTCCCCTTCCGGGCAGCCATCCGGACGGGCGTACCGGCGCTGATGGTCGCCCACCTCCGCTGCCCGGCCCTCGACCCGGACCGGCCCGCCAGTCTGTCCCGCGTCGTCATCACGGAGATCCTGCGCGGCGAGCTCGGATTCGACGGTGTGGTGGTGAGCGACGACCTGGAGATGGCGGCCATCGCCGCCCGGTTCGACATCGGAGAGGCGGCGGTTCGCTTCCTGGAGGCCGGCGGCGACCTGATACTGATCTGCCATGACGAGGCCCGGCAGCGTGCGGCCCTGGCGGCGGTCCTTTCCGGGCTGAAGAGCGGGAGACTTTCCGAGACCCGGCTGCAGGCCTCACTCGAGCGTCTGGCCCGGCTTCGGACCGGCCTGCCCGAAGGCGGCACCCGGGTGACCGCAGAGTCCGCGCGCACCGTCGTCGGGTGTGCGGCCCAGCGGACACTCCCCCAGGCTATCCGCCTAGCGAAGAGTCAAGCTGAGCGGATCGAAGAGACGCCTAGCTCCTGAGTTAGAGGTTCGCCAACGCATTGCAAGGCCAGAGGGACACCCCGAAGACGCTGCGCCCGCGGGCGAGCCCGTCCCCGGCACGGAGGTCCGCTCGCAGAGCGGACCGACCCGGGGTAAGGGCAAGCCGGCATCGGGTACCCG
>JAPLLC010000112.1 GCA_026387775.1 Candidatus Methylomirabilota bacterium
CGGCCGGGAGGCGGCGGCGCAAAGTCGCCGTCGCCCCACAGGCGATTGCGCGGCGGCTTGGCCGGTCCGCAGCGGATGATCTCCTGTCGGCAGAGCGCCGAGCGCCACTCGTACTTGATGTAGACCTTCTCCGCCGCCGCGCCTTCCGGCTCAAAGGCCACAACCCGCGCGGAGGAATGTTCCTGCCTGCCGAAGCCGGTCCCGGCACTCTCCCCTTCGGCCTTCGCCGAGGGTGCGGCCCGCTGATCCGATCTCGACGGCGCCTTGGACAGATCGGCGGGCTCTTCGCGCCGAGGCACCTCCGGATACACCGCGACGGCGATCACCCCCATCGCCGACTCGTCCCCGAAGGCAGCGGCGTACGAGTCGGGGAAGTCGGTGAAGTAGAAGCGGTTGATGCTGTCCAGGCTGGTGCGCCACCCCTTGAACTCTCCCTGCCCGTACGGTTCCAGGATGTACATCCGCTCGTCATTTCGAAGCCACGACTGTTTGCCGGAGATGATGTTCCTGCCGTCTACCGCCACTACGACGCCGACCCGCCGGTTCAGCAGGTTGCGGACGATGATGCTGTAGCTGTCCCCCTTCACCGCCTCGGCGTATACCCGCCGGTTCGGGAAGCTCGCCGCCACCGGGTAGAGCGGGAGTATTCTTCCGGTGTCGGACCTGATCTGCACATCGAGGGCATTGCCCGTGGGCCCGGCCCAGGCGCCGGCGGCCATTCCGATCAACAGCAAGGTCAACACGCAGGTTCTCATGGGTCCCTCCTTGTCCGAGTGTTTCGATGCATATCTCGCCGTCCTGGTCTGTTAGACAAGGGGGACGCGGAAAGGTTCCGGGGCCGGCCTGCACTCCTGCTGAAAAAGACGCGTCCCCGGAGGAATGCCTCCGGGGACGCGATAAGAATCGTCTCAGGGATTCTTCGAGCAGAGACGAGTCGGCCTCCCTACCCCGCCACCTTGGTGGCCACCAGATCTCCGACCTCGGTCGTGGAATAGCCCATCTGACCGGCCCCGAGATTCCGCACCTTGTTCGCCGTCACCCACATGACGGCCTCTTCCACGCCGCGGGCCGCGGCAGTCTCCCCCAGGGTATCCAGCATCATCCCGCCCGCGCAGATGGCCGCCAGCGGGTTGATCACGTTCTTGCCGGCATACTTGGGGGCCGAGCCGCCCATCGGCTCGAACATGCTCACCCCTTCGGGATTGATGTTGCCGCCGGCGGCAATCCCCAGCCCGCCCTGGGTGATGGCGGCGAGATCGGTGATGATGTCGCCGAACATGTTGCCGGTGACGATCACGTCGAACCACTCGGGGTTCTTGATCATCCACATGCAAGTGGCGTCGACGTGGTAATACTCGCGCTTGATATCCGGATAGTCGCGGTCGCCCATCTCGTGGAAGGCCCGCTCCCACATCTCGTAGATGTAGGTCAGGACGTTGGTCTTCCCCACCAGCGCCAGCGTCTTCCGCCTGTTCCGCCGTCGGGTGAACTCGAAGGCGTAGCGGAGGCAGCGATCCACCTGGTGGCGGGTATACATGGCGGTCTGCATGGCCACCTCGTGGGGGGTGCCCTTCATCATCACCCCGCCCGCCCCGGTGTAGACGTCACCGGTGTTCTCGCGCACGACCACGTAGTCGATCTGCTCCGGCCCCTTGTCCTTCAGGGGGCAGTCCACGCCCGGGAAGAGCTTCACCGGACGCAGGTTGATGTACAGGTCCAGGTCGAAACGCATCTGCAAGAGAATCCCCTTTTCCAGGAGCCCGGGGGTGATGTCGGGGTGCCCGATGGCGCCCAGCAGGATCGCGTCGAACCTCCGGAACTCCTGGAGAACGGAACTCGGCAGGATCTCTCCGGTTCGCAGATAACGCTGGGCGCCGAGATCGTACTCGGTCAGCGCCAGCGAGAAGCCGTGTTTGGCCCCCGCGGCCTTCACGACCTTCACCGCCTCCCGGATCACTTCGGGTCCGGTCCCGTCCCCGGGAACAACCGCGATCTGGTAGCTCTTGTCGCTCGTCATCACATTCCCCCCGCGCTATGCGACGAACCCGAAGCCATACTGCCACGCCTCAAGGACCGCTCCGCACATCGGCCCCGGCGATCGGGAGGCAAACTAGCAGCGAACCGAACGGGTGTCAAGCAGACGACAGTTCTTTAAGGCTTGACTTCCCCTTCCCCTCGGCGATAGCTTGACGCCGGCTGGCCGGCCGCTTACACTCCTGACGAGACGGTATCCCGGCACCCGAAGATACGGTCGGCGGCTGAAACCGCGGAGGCTCGACAGAGGTCGATCTCCGCAGAACGATTCGGGCGGGTCCCGTGATCAGGCCGGGTCCACGTCGCGCGATGGATCTCTCTCCCCCGGAACAGCATGGATAAAGCGCAGATCAAGACCCAGGGACTGGCATTCGGACGCAGCGTCCAGACCGCGTTCAAGACCGTGGTGATGTACTCGGTGGATCATCCCGCGGCCGGAAAAGCGCTCCAGCAAGCCTACGACACCCTCAACACCCTGCTCCAGACCTCCCCCCAATTCACCTTTGGTTATACCGATCACCGCATTCTCTTGAACGATCTCCTGACGGACGACCCCATCCTGGTCCAACTGGAGTCCGAGTTCACCAGGCGCGGCATTGCCGCCATCACCTTTCTGGGGGGGATCAGCCTGGTAGAGTTCAAGCAGGCGCTGACCATCCTGGCCGCCCGGTCCAAGGACATCGAGGCGAAGGGCGGCATCACGCCATACCTCGCCGAGCATCCCCTCAGCCGGGCCCGCGTCGTTCCCTCCAAGAAACAGGAAGACGGCGACACGCAGTTGGACACGGATGCCGAGTCCTACCTGCTGGGCGAGAAGAGCCAGGCCGGACAGGGCCCGGGAGGGATGTCGGGCATGGATGCCCTCCTGCGCTTCGCGCAGGCGGAAGGCGAGGCCGATGCGCTCCAGAAAGGGACCGATATCCTGGAGATGGCGGGCAAGGCGACCGAGGCCGCCCTCCTGGGGCAATCCACCGACCCTCGGGAGGTGGTGGGAACGCTGGCCCGGCTTCTGGAAGAGGTGACCCCGGAACAGTTTCTCTCCGCCTTGCCGACCAGCAAGCAATCCCTGCTGCGCGGGCAGTCGGCCGAGGAGATCGCCTCCGACGTGGTGGAGGACGTGACCGTCAGCCTGGTATCCAATCGCCTCGCCGCCGCCCCTCCGGGTCCGGCGGCAGCGGAAGCCGAGGGTGAGGCTATTCGGGTCATGACGGTCGGGCTCAGCATGACGCGGATGGCCGATCGGCTTCTCGAGAAGCTCGCGCGCACCCTCAACGAGGCAAACCTGCCCCCGGAGGTGTTCCAGCGAATCCGCCAGGGGATAGCCTGGAACGGCCTGTCGCAAGAGGCGAAACGTGAAGACCTCCTCAAGGTGACCGAGTATGACGCCCAGGCCTTCAAGCGCCTGCTCGACTACGTGAAGGAGTGCCTCCAGACGAGAAAGTATGACGAGGCCGTCCAGGTCGCCACCCACTATTTCACCTTCCTGGATGCGCCGTCACCCGCCCTGCAGGCGGAGCTCCCCCGGGCACTCGAGTTGCTTCGGCTCATGGCCGAGCCGCCCACCCTCCCGTTCGTCTCCACCATAGCCGAACGCCTCGGTTGCGAGTTGCTGGATGAACAGCTCCTCACCGGGGAATCCCATGCCCTCTTGGGCGGGTGCCTCGCTGACGTGGCCCAGCTGCTCCTGCCCCACGGGGATTTCGAGTCGATCCACCGCGCGGGCTCCTCGCTGGAGCAATCGCTTGCGCGCGATCCGCATCAGCACGCGGAGTGCTGCGGGCAGGCGCTCGCGCGCCTGCTCCCGCCCGAAGCCGCGGCGCGATTGATCGACCTCTACATGGAGAAGCGGGGCGACGCCGGGCTGGCCAAGACGACCGTGAAGCTGCTGCAGTGGCTGGGGGAGGCGAGCGGAGAGGAGGCGTTCCGCCGCCTCGTCGAGGAATCGGTGACCCACAACCGAATGCTCCTGTTGCGCCTCTTGACGCAGATGGGTCCCGCAGGGATGGGGGCAGCGCGCAAGCGGGTCGCCGACGACCGCTGGTACGTGGTGCGCAACGCGTGCCTCGTCTTGGGGGAGTTGGATGACCCCGACATCGCCCAGCGGTTGCAGGACCCGCTCCGGCACGCGGACGCCCGAGTGCAGCAGGCGGCGGTCACCGCGCTGGCCAAGAGCCATGCCCCCGAGGCAATGGCGAGCCTGGCCAACGCGCTCCCGACCCTGGAGGGTGGCGTCGCGGAAAAGGCACTCGAGGAGCTTTCGTTCCGAAAGGATCCCGCCATCGTCGACGGTCTGGAGAAGTTCATCTATCTCAGCAAGGGGACCAAGCCCGCCGCGCTGGAGAAAGCCGTGCAAGCGCTGGCGGTCATCCCCTCGGAGCGCGCGGCCAGGGTGCTGGGCGCGGTGCTCTCGGATCCGGGCCACACCCCCTTCGTGCGCCGGGCCGCGGCCGAAAAGCTGTTGCGCAGCACGCAGCCCGTGGCAAAGCGCCTTCTCGAAGCCTACATCCGTGTCGCCCCCACCGACCCGATCGCCGTCGCGATTCAGCGGACACTGCAACGCGAGACCTCGCGCTAGACCAATGCTCGATACTCCTGGCAGCGAAGACACGCATGACAGCGGAATACCATCGCCCTTCCCGTCGGGTCTCCTGGCCGGCGCGGCGCGGCGGCAGGCCATGGCCCTGCTCGCCTTCTTCTACGGCCTAGTCTATGGCGGCGGATTTCTTGCCGGCGCCCTCCGCTATCGTTTCGCCACACCGGTCCTCTCGGCGCTATTCCTCGGCACGCTCATGCTGCTCGCCACGGCGCGCGTCGTGCGGCGTGATGCCTGCTGGCGCGAGTCGCTCGGGCTCGAACACCAGCCGACCGGAACAATGCTGGGCTGGAGCCTGCTCGGCTTCGTCGGCACGTACACTGTGAACGTCGTCATCAGCACCGTGTATCTCGCCTCGCAGGGAAACCTCGAGGCCGTCATGGCGCACAGGGTGACCCTGTTCGGAAAGCTTGCGGAGATGCCGTTGGGGGCGATTCTGCCGATTGCCGCGTTCGTCGCGGTCTGGGAAGAGACGGTCTTCCGCGGCTTCATTCTCGGCCGATTCCGGGCGTCGATCCCGCTTCAGGATACCCCGGGAGCGACCCTGCGCCGCGACGCGCTGGCTGTCGTCCTCACCGCGCTCTGTTTCGGCGCGGGTCACGGCTACCAGGGCGGGCTGGGCCTCCTGCAGACGACGGTGGCCGGCCTTGGGCTGGGCGCCCTCGCGGTCTGGCGAAAGAGCATCTGGCCGGCCATCGGCGCGCACTTCGCAATCGACGCCTTCGGCCTCCTCGCGCTCAAGGCGTTACAGTCCCTGCTGCCCGCTATCCCGCAATAGCCCCCTCTCACATTTCCAATTTGCGATTTGCGATTTGCGATTTGCAATTCCAACTTGACTTCCCATCCTCCTCGGCGATAGTTTCGCCCCAGCTTGCGTCGCTTATGCACCTCCAACAAGCAGTCCGCATGGCAACCGAGAAGGAGTACAGAACATGCCGCAACTGAAGCATCTGGATCGCGAGGAGATTTTCCGTCAGGCCGAAGCGATCCACGAGGGGTACGTGACGGGGCTGAACTGCGCCGAGCGCGTGTTCCTCACGGTGCGCGCGTTCGTCGAAACCGACATCCCGCCCGAAGCGGTCGCGCTGTTGTCGGGGCTGGGCGGCGGGGTGGGGGGAACCCGCGAAGGAGTCTGCGGGGCGGTCTCCGGCGGCGTGGCGGCCATCGGCTTGATCTATGGACGACCCAGCCCGCCCGCCGGAAGCAAGGAGCTAGCCTACGAGGTGTGCCGCGACTTCGTCTGTCAGTTCCAGACCGCTTTCGGAGCCACGGTATGCCGCAATCTGATCGGGGATCTGCTGCACGAGGGAACCGCAGAAGCCGAGGAGCGGCGAAAAGCCCGCTGCTGCCAGTACACACTGAAGGCCATCCGATTGTGCATCGAAACCCTGATCCGCTTCGACCAGCCCCGCCCGCCCGCTGACATTCCCAAGTAGTCTAGAAGGCCGTTTCTCTAATCGCGCAATCCGGGGTCACCTCGAAATGGCGACCAGTCATAGGGGACCCAAGCAATTCAACTTACGGCTTTGGGGAGCCTGAGGGTCCCCTGCTTCACCAGGCCGCGAGGCGATGAAAGAAGGCGGCGCGATCCCCATCCTCCCGGAAGATCAGTGACCACGCGAATTCCCGTACCATCACCTGCAAGAAAGTCTCTGGCGCATCGCGACGGGGCGGGCGGAGTATAGCGGATTCGCGGAGAGCGCCACTTGTTTTGCTTGGCAACGTCCCCCATCACGGTTAGGATCACATCATCACTATAGCCGTTAGCTTTCCCGTATGAGATGATTTGTCTCGCGACCTCTAACTGACTCGGGCTCAAGTTGACGAGATCTGTTGCCATGATTGTCGCCCCCTTTACTTAAGGCAGTCTCTGAGATTACAGCGACACGTATACGTCGCGCTGCTCTCGAGACGTTCTGCTAGCGACTTGCTCGTACGCTTTGCGCTGCCATTACCTCGGATTTCATACGCCACAAAATCCTCCGAGGATACTTCGGGCGATTCGATGTAGTCATCGCCACCAAAGACTGTGCCGTCCTCGAAGTCCCTCTTCAGCCGCACGCGATCGAGATCGCAACCGGAGATTTCGAGTTTCCCGTCGGCGTTGACATCCGTAATACGGACGGGAAATATTCTACTGCCGAGCAATATCGCTGTCATACGCCCCTTACTGTTGAAAAGCCTGATCACAAAATACTCATACTCGCCCTCTGTCGTCACCACCATTAACAATCGCGTCCCACCAGAGCGAATCCACCCCACTCGCAAAAGGTATGCGACGAATGCGGTACTCTTCTCAGTCCATGCGAGCTTCTTCAAGACACGAGCCGGCATCGGGTACCGCCTAAGCTCCGAGAACGAACTGGCCGCCTCCAACACGCCGGGGACTCCCGGTATGAGATTCACTGGCACGTCTGGAAGAATGGCCTGTTCGGCAGTCGCACGGCCCGCCTGGCCGAGCAGAAGCAGAAGCACTATCGAAGCTGCGTACAACAACATGACCGCGCTCCACTTTCTCATCTCTCTTACCTCACCGTCGGGATCGAAGGGTGAAGCCTCGACCGCTTACCTCCGACTATCTGGCAACCTCTCTGCGCCCTCGCTCTAGCAGGTCTTGATACTGTATACGTATACGGGACGTATACGTTGCTTCTTTCATTTGTATACGGGACGTATACGGTAGAGTAGAGCACTGGCCACCCGAGGGTAGGTCGCGCCTAGCTGTTCCCGCCCCTTTCGTCTGGCGGTGCCTCACGAGCCCGGCCGTACTCGACCTCCAGCGCCCCCGCATCGAACCGGACGTGCGGTTCTCCCGCATCCGGCTCTCCGAGCACCTTCACCGCGCAGCAGACGGCGGAGCCTGGAACGGCGCCCCCGGCAACCGATAGAGCCCCAGCCGCCCGGAGCGCACCGCATCGGGGAAGGCCTGGTAGCCCCACGAGCGCTGCCGGTGCTTGCGCCGCAGGTAGATGCGCACCCGCTGACTGACGAACCGCCGGAGGGCGCTGAAGGCGCGGCCGCAGTGCTGGACGTGGCAGGAGCCGGCCCCCCCGCGGACGACCCGATTGAGCGCCGTGATCACGTCGGCCGTGGGGCGGGCCAGGTGTGCGCGCGTCGTCTGCGCCTTCACCGCGTCCCGGAGCCGCTGGCACGCCAGGGCGGAGGGCCGGACCAGCGGGAACGTCCGCCCGGTCCGCCGACTCCGCACCACCCGTACCGTGAAGCCCAGGAACGTGAAGGCCGTCTGCCGAGCATCCAGCACCCGCGTCTTCGCGGAGTTCAGTGCGAGGCCGAGGGCCTGAAGTTGCTCTGCGACGACCGTCTGCACCTGTACCGCCTTGGCCCGACAGCAGATCACGAAGTCATCGGCGTCCCGGAGGAGCCGGGCCTGCCAGCGGCGCTCCAGCCCGCCTGCTCGCCATGCCGTGTCGAAGGCATGCAGGGAGAGGTTCGCGAGCAGCGGGGAGATCCCCCCACCCTGCGGGGTGCCGCGACGAGTCCGCGTGCCGCCTCGCATCTCCCGCTTCCCATCGGCCCGCTCGATCACCACCGGGGCGCGGAGCCACTGCGAAATGGGGGACGTGCGAAATGGGGGACGTTGCCATGTTTAGCACGTTGCAAGGAGGCACTCCCACGCGGCGGCGGCGGCGTGACCCTGGGCGGCGGCGCGGTAGACATTCTGGGGCTGGACCCCGAGGACGGAGGCCAGGGGCCGGCCGGGGTGCCCGAGGACGGTCAGCCACAAATAGGCGATCCCGGCCCGGGCCTGGGTGGCCTGGGTGGCCCGCCCCCCGGCGGTGAGCGCCGTCGGGACGATCCCGACGTGGTGACAGACGCGGGCCACGAGGGCATCCAGGGGGATCTGTCTGGGGCGGGGGACCTCGGCCGTCTCCACCGCCCGGCGGAGGTGGTCGACGAAGGCGGTGCTCCCGAGGACACGCTCATCCCCGAGATACGCCTCCCGGCCCCGGCGGAGGGCGGCCACGGCGGCCCAGCCGCCCTGGGACCGCAGGAGGCCCCCGCCCTGCAGCTCGGGGCGGCGGCCCCGGGGGAGCCCCGCGGCGACAAAGGTATGGTAGGCGTGCCGGGCGCGGCGCGGGGTGGGGCCGAACTGGCTCAGGATCGTCTCGGTGTCTTGCCAGGGCCGGGGGACGGTCCCCAGCAGGGCGCTATGGCCGGTCCAGGGGCAGCGGTCCAGCCGCCGGAGATCCGAGAGGACCTTGGCCCGCAGGGGATTCAGATGGAGGTAGCGGACCAGCTCCAGGAGGTAGGGCTCCTCCTCCACCACGATGGACTTGTAGCGGTTCTGGAAGAGGTGGCCGACGCGTTTGTGGCGACGATTGAAGGCCCCGGCGTAGCCCGTGAGGAGGGACCGCATGCTCCGGGCCAGGGGGCGGGTCCCCGTGCGGACCAGCAGATGGGCATGATTGGGGAGGAGCGCCCAGGCGTACACCGTGAGGGCCCCCGCCTCGGCCAGCGCGGCCAGGCGGACGACGAAGTCCTCCCGATCGGCGTCGTCCCGGAAAATGGTACGCCGCTCCAGGCCCCGCACCATCACGTGGTGCAGGGTGTCCGGGGCATCGAGGCGGGCTTGGCGAGGCATGGTGGAGCCGAGACTACCACAACGTGCAGAACATGGCAACGTCCCGTATTACGGCCGTTTTGTCGATGTCAAGGCGAGTCCCTCCTTTCAACGTGCTACGACGTTGCGACAGGTCCCGTCCACAATCTCGGGGCTCTCGAGAGCCGCTCCCGAGGAACACCTTCCGCGCTCCATCGTAGTGGTACCATGCGGCAGCGGCGGCCGTATCTGCCGTGCCCAACCGGCCTAGTCCGAGCGACGGAAGCGGGAGCGGTGCGCCGAGGTCCCGCCCGCGGGCACCAAGGGCGGTGCCGCCACGTTGCATGAGCGCGCGACCGCTCCCGAGAGCTGCCGAGTCGTCCGCGCCGCTAGACTGCCGGGGCGCCGGCGCGGCCCCCGGTGTACGGCCGCCCGCTCCGCCAGACGCCCCAGATCACGCGCAAGAGCTTGGCCGCCAGCTCCACAATCGTCTTGAAGAACGCGTGCGGGTCGCCCTGGCGCTTGGCCAAGAGGGTCGCCCGCTTCGCGCGCCAGGCCGGGGTGCGACACGCCCCCAGCGCCGCCTGATACAACGCCCAGCGGAGGAGCGGGCGCCCGCACCGCGAGATGCGTGCCGTCCCCGCCCACTGCCCGGACTGGACCCGAATGATGTCCAGGCCCGCGAGCTTCCGCAGCTGGCTGAACTTGGTGGACCACGTGATGTCCCCGAGCTCGGCGAGGACGATGGCGGTCAGCGTGGGGCCGAGCCCCGGGATACTCCGCAGCCACGCCGTCGCCGGGAGCGGGGCCGTGACCGCCACCAGCGCCGCGTCCAGCGTGGCGATGCGGCCGCGCACCGCCGTGACCCGCGCCGCGAGGTCGGTCAGTTCGGCGGCCAGCCCCGGCGAGAGCGCCCGGGGCCGGCCTGGGGCTCCGCGCCGCTCGGCCGTGGGCAGGAAGGCCCGAAGGGGGGCCGGGAGGGCGGTGATCACCGTCGGGGAGAGTGGCTCGGCTGCGGGTCCCAGGGCGGGCCGGAGCGTGTTCTGCCAGCGCGCCTTGCAGGCCCCCAGGTCCATCCGCGCCCGCCGGAGCAGCCGGACGAGGCGGCGGAGGGTCGCCCCCGGCTCGTCGGGGAACGCGCAGAAGAGCACCCGCCCTTGTTCCAGGAGGTCACAGAGGTTGTGGGCATCCTTGGGGTCGTTCTTGTCCCAGGTCCGATCGAGCAACCGGCGATGGAGCGCGGCGACGTGGTTGTCCACGAGGACCACGTCGGCCCCGTGGGCGGCGAGGCACTGCGCGAGGGCTTGGTGGTAGGTGCCGGTGGGTTCCAGGGCCACGACGATCTCGGTGACTCCGGTGGCTCGCCGGTGGCGCTCCAGGCGGCGCCAGAAGGCCGTGAAGCCGGCCGTGGTGTTGGGGATGGTCACCCTCGACTCCAGGATCCGGGTGTGGGCCAGCCGGATCTGGGCCACATCCGCGGCCTTGGCCACATCGATCCCGACCAAGAGCCGGTCCCGGTTCGTCCGTAAGGTAGCCTTCAGCTCGCGAAACCGCTTGATTCGGTCGCCGTTTCCTCGCATGCTGGGCATGGGGCTCCTCCTTCGGGGGGGGTGAGGGACACGTCGTGGGGACGACTGGTCGCCTCTCTTCTACCGGAGTGGAGCCCTCTTGACGAGGGGAACCTTCCGCGCAATCCCTTCCCGTCCCTGCGGGGAGAGTGGGTCCTTGTGAGCAGTTGGGGGATATACTACGTAGCATTATCTGTATAATCTCCGGCGTCTCGGGCCAGTGGGGACAGTATGGCAAGCGCGAGGGGTAAGGGCAATAGAAAGTGCTCGTGGGGTCTACGGGGGCGGGACACGGCCCGCTGGGCTCGGCCCCACGCGCCTCACGAGTCCCCCCCTTCCACCGGGTGGGGTGGTCGCAGGAAAAGATATGACAGATAATGCTACGTAGTATGTCCCCCATTACATAAATCAGGCACTTACCTCGCAAGAGGTATCCGGTACATCTATTATCCCGGGTTCGGATCGGCCGCATCCATAGGGATGAGACCATACTTCGGCTCAGCGAGGAAGCACCGCCTGGAGGATCCACAGCGCCATCATGCCAACGGCGATGGCCAGCAGCGCGTTCTTGGTGCGCCAGGCGATGAAGGCCGCCAATGCACCGGCCAGCAGCCTTGGATTCCCCGGGGAGAGATCGAGGGTCCCGCCGGGCAGCAAGAGCTCGGGGAAGATGAGGGCTGAGAGGACCGCCGGCGGCACGAAGCGCAGCGCCCGCCGCATCAGCGGCCGGCCCTCGACACGCCCCAGGAGCATCATCGGCGATAGACGAATCGCGTAGGTGACGACCCCCATGCCGAGGATGATCAATCCGAGGGCCACCGGAGTGTCGCTCATCGCCGGTGCCTCGCTGCCGTTTGCTGCGTTTCGACCGCCAGCCCCACGAGAATCCCGCCGATCGCCGCGGCAACCAGCCCGAGCCTGTATGGCCAGCCGGCGGCGAGAACGGCGACAACCCCGGCCGAGAGTGCCGCCGCCATGCTCGGCCGGTCGGTGAGCGCCGGCACGACAAGCGCGATGAAGGTCAGCGCCACCGTGAAGTCGAGCGCCCAGCCGGGCGGAATCTGCGTCCCGAGGGCGATCCCCACCGCCGTGCTGGCCTGCCAGGCGCTCCACTGCGCCAGCCCCGCGCCCAGGAAGTACCACTGGAGGAATGGCGAACTGGAGGGCGAAGCGGTCTCTTGAACGAAGCGGGTGATGGTTACGGCGTACACCTCGTCGGTGAGCAGGTACGCCAGCAGGCACCTCCATCGTCGTCCGAGGTGGTTGAGATACGGGGCGACCGAAGCGCTGTAAAGGATATGCCGCAGGTTGACGATGCAGGTGGTGAAGACAATCACGATCCCCGGCGCCCCGGCCCCGATAAGCTGCACGCTCACGAACTGGGCCGAGCCGGCAAAGACGACGGAGGACATCGCGAAGGCCAGAGCCGCCGGCAACCCGGCGCTCAATGCCAACACCCCATAAATCATGCCGAAAGGACTTACGCCGAGCAAAATCGGCAATTCGGCCTTGACGCCGGCGATGAATTCCAGACGACGCGAGAGCAACAGATGGCCTCCGTGGGTCTTCCTAAGTGCTTCTGCCCCCGCAATTATGGTGGCGTGTCGTCGGTCCCCCGGACCGCCCCTCGGACGCCTGGCCCCCGTCGATGCCGGCTCCCCCTTACCCCGGGTCGGTCCGCTCAGGGAGCGGACCTCCGTGCCGGCGGGTACCCAGCCAGCGGCTGGGTGCGGCTCGCCGGGTACCCATCCCTGGGGTGGGTGTGGCGCGGCGTCTCGGGTCGGCCCGGGGGACCTGGACTTATACGGCCAACGTATACGTCATGGAATTTGTGTCCGCGTGTACTAAGGATGTAGAAAATCCCTCCGACTCACCTTCCCATCGCGACGGCGGCGGCGCCCAGGATGCCGACGTCGGGACCAAGGGCGGCGGGCAGGATAAGGACCGACTCTACCGGCACCAGCTTGACCCGGCGGCGCACCTCGGACCTGAGCGGCTCGAACAGGAAGTCTCCCGCCTTCGTCACGCCGCCCCCCAGGACGACTCGCTCCGGCGCCAGCATGGTGATCGCGGCGGCGACACCGATCCCGAGATATTTCACGGCCTCGTCCCATACCTCGCGGGCGACGACATCGCCTGTCTGTGCTAGACGCACCACGTCCGCCGACGTCGGCTTCGGAATCTCGCGCAGGCGGGTCGGGCGCCCCGCGGCGACGGCTTCTCTGGCCCGACGCGCGATGGACGGCCCCGACGCCATCGCCTCCAGGCATCCCCGGTTCCCGCAGCCGCACACGGGGCCGTCCGGGCACACCGTCATGTGGCCTACCTCTCCGGCCGCATCCTTCAGGCCGTGCCACACCTTCCCGTCCAGAATGATCCCGCCGCCGATGCC
>JAPLLC010000136.1 GCA_026387775.1 Candidatus Methylomirabilota bacterium
GCCTAACGCCTGCACCCACCCTGCGGGCGGGTACCCGATACCGGCTCGCCCTTACCCCGGGTCGGTCCGCTCGGGGAGCGGACCTCCGGGCCGGGGACGGGCTCGCCGGGTACCCATCCCCGGGATGGGTGTGGCGCGGCGTCTCGGGTCGGCCCGGGGGACCTGGACTTACCCGGCCAACGTATACGTCATCGAATTTGTGTCCGCGTGTGTCTAGTGTGGGGGGCGGTTCATGCTTCACCGCTCGGGGTTGCGTGTTCCTTGCGATGAAATGTTTGGGTTGAGGAAGGCGCGCAGGCGGCGGCAGTCGTAGCCGTGGTGCCAGAGAAGCGTCTCGGCGGCCCGGCAGAGCAGCTCCAGATACTGTTCGGTGTCGTACGGGGTGTCGGGCGTGAGCAGGGGAGACACCCGCACACGCCCCTCGACGTCTCCCGCGTGGGCGTCGCTCACCACGTAGCGCACCCGCTCCCCCGGATGGACGGCCGCTCCGCAGGCGGCCATCTGGCGGCTGGCCAGGCCGACCTGGCTGTTCGTCTTGTACTCGCCGGCTTCCTTCGACACGGTGCGCTTGATGGTGAGCTCTTCCAGGCGCACCTGCCCCTCGCGGAGCCGCCAGGCGTACTCCAGCAACACCTCCAGGACCCGCGGGATGCGCGCCGCGAAGCCGGCGAGGTCGTCCGCCTCGGCCAGGACGTCCACCATCCGCTGCTGGGCCTCGGCCACCAGCGCCGGGGTGTCGGAGCGGCGCAGGTCGATCCCGCGGAGCTTCTGCGCCCCCCCGTGGAAGGCGCCCAGATACCGGTTGGCCACGGAGACGCTTCCGTCCACCCGCGAGGGAAGGAAGCTCACCCATTTGTAGATTCCCTCCAGGTTGATCTCGATCCCCGTGACGTCCCGGATGGCCCGGCAGAGACGCAACACCTCGGCCTCGGTGAGATCGGGCTTCGCGAGCCACATGGCGTCCACGATGGCATGGAGGATCCGAAAACCGCACTCCTCGGCGAGGTGCATGGCGGTGAGGAGCTTTTCCCGGCCGTAAGCGGTCACCGTCTCGTGCGCCTCGATCCGGCCGAAGCGGGCGTTCTTGTAGCCGAGGTACCCGAAGCAGGTGACCAGGATCCACTTCAGGGCGGTCTGGCGGTGGTCGTAGCGTTCGCGGGCCGGGCCCGTGGCGGCATTGCGCAGGCGCTTCAGCTCTTGCCGCCGCGCCAGGATCGGCCGGAGCGTCTTGGTCACCAGGCCCTCGCGCCGCCGGCAGGTGGAGTAGCCGATCTCGGGCGCCGCATTGTCGGGGCAGCAGGCGCAATCCACCGTCTCGGGCGAGATGTTGTGACGGACCATCATCGAGGGGTACATGGAGGCGAAGTCGATCTCGGCCACGTTCTCGTGGAGACCGGTGATGGGCTGGTAGACCAGGCCGCCCTTGTCCGCGACGAGCAGGTCCCAGGCCGTCTTCCAGCGCTCCGGCTCGCCCTTCTTCCAGGGGACGAGGATCCTGTCGGAAAGGGCCCGGTCGAGCTGCATCATGCTGATGGCCGAGCCGGGCGAGGTGCGGGCCATCTTCTGGACCGGGACCTTGGAGAGCCGGGAAAGCTCCAGGAGGCCGGCCAGCCGGGTCTCGGTCAGGATGAAGGAGTTGCGCGAGTCCAGGTGCCAGCGGCCGAAGAGCGGGTAGGCGGGGGCCTGGTACACGACGCGGCCGTAGGAGAAGTACGAGCGCCCCGCGCTCTTGATGCGGCGGTGCACCATGTCGCGGTCGAGCTCCAGCGGGATCCGGACGCGGCGCGCGAGGGCAAGGAGGGCCGGGATCAGGAAGGCGTCGCCCCAGTCCGTGACGATGGCGTGCGGGTCGAAGCGGCGAATCAGGGTGTTGATCTCGCGCAGGAGCGACTCCGGGTCGCCCTCCTCGATCGTCGTCTCATTCCCCTCGCAGGCGATGGTGATGGAGCGGAGTCTGCCGAGCGGGGCGCCGCGCCCCCGCTCGTCCCCCTGACACGTCAGCGCCATCACGGTGAGCGGCGGTTCCGGATACTCCAGATCCCACGCCGAGCCCTCCACTTCGTACTGCAATTGCGAATTGCGAATTTCGAATTTCGAATTGTCACACTCCGGCCCCGGACCTTCTGTTTCCATTTGCCATTGGTCATTGGTCATTCCCCTTGCGACTGTGACTTTGGCGAGAGGAAAGATTTCCTTCGCGTGGCAATAGGTCAGCGCAGGGGATAGGTCGCAGTCATAGAGGACGATCCCCGGTCGCGGGGTGGTGAGCTGCCTGAGGAGGGCCGGTTGCTGCTCGGGGTTCCGGAGGACGAGCTCCAGAACGTCGCGCGGCTCGCCCGTCCAGAATTCCTGCCGCCGCGTCATTCCCACGGGCTCTGCGAGCCGCACCTTCGAGAGGTCCGCGGCGAGCCGCCGCAGCTCCTTCACCGGCCCCGCCGCGTAGAAGCTGGGCGCAAACGGGTCCAGGAGGCGATGGCTTCCCCCCGTCTCGTCTACGATCCACACCACCATCCCGCCGGAGGTTGGGTAGACGTCGAAGATCCAGCCGGTGATGGGCAGCAGCGTGGAGCGCATGGGGACCCCGGGATGAGCCCAAACATTTCACCGCAAAGCTCGCAAGGACCGGAAGACTGATCCCGAACGTTGCAGTTGAACCGCCGGTACCAACGGCAGTTGGTGCGCAAAGGGCGCAAAGAAAGACCCGCTATTTCCAGAGGATTCCGAAGTCACCGGTCTGGGGGAGTCGTACGATTTCCATCCTCGGTCCGAGGCCAGATTCACAGGTCCTGGCTTACTTTGCGGTCTTTGCGAGCTTTGCGGTGAAATATTCGGGCTGATTGCGATTCATATATACCAAACATGTGTATGGTTGTCAACCGATAGTCGGGATATGCACACGATTCCATTCAGTCTTGACAATTCATGATATGTCATGATAGTCAGAAAGTGTCAAAGGAGGTGTGTCATGTCCAAGATCCGCGAGAAATTCGCCACCCAGGTCAATTCCGAAATCCTGTCGACCGTTCGAACGCTCGCGGAGACGGAAGGCCGTCAGCTTCAGGCGCTGGTGGACGAGGCCTTCGCCGACCTGATCGAGAAGCGCAAGAACGCCAAGCCGCGCCCGCATGTCATGGGCGCGTACCTCGCCAGTCACGAAAAATACGGCGCGCTGTACAAGAAGCTCGCTGAATGACCGACTACCTCACCGTGGCCGAAGTGCTGGCCATGCATGCCGACCAGATCGACCGCTATGGCGGCTCCCACGGCGTCAGGGATCACGGGCTGCTGGAGGCCGCCCTCTATCGGCCGCAGACGGGGCATTACGCCGACCTGATCGAGGAAGCCGCCGCGCTCTGGGAGAGCCTGGCGCAAAACCATCCCTTCATCGACGGAGACAAGCGGACGGCTTTCGCCGCAACGTATACTTTTCTCGCCATCAACGGCGCGCGCCTCACGGCGGACGCCCAGGAGACCTACGTCTTCGTCGCCGCCCTCCACGAAGCCGGCCAGTTCAGCTTCGACAAGCTGGTCCCATGGCTGCGCAGTCACGTGACGCACGACCCTCCTGCGGACCCGCCGCGATGATCGACGACAAGCGCATGGACCGTTAAATACTACGGGAGCGAAAATGAGCTATTCAGACCGGGCGGGGGAGAGGAAATCGTGGAGGCTGACGATGAAGCTAAGCCGTATTCCAATGAACGGACAAGTTATTTCGTAACGGCTCCTAACCGGCCCGGCCGCTCGCGGACGGGTCCGGGTCGAGCGAGGGGTTTGGCATTTTGGGTATCCTCATGGCTTGTCCGATATCCCGCCGGCCTCGCGCTCCCCAAAGACCTCTTTGGCAGCGAACATGCCGTTGAGCGCAGCCGGAAATCCGGCGTAAATGGCCATCTGAATAATAACTTCAACGATCTCGGTGCGCGTGCAACCGACATTGAGGGCCCCGTGTATGTGGACTTTGAGCTGGGGCTGTGCGGTGCCGAGCGCGGTGAGGGCGGCAACCGTGGCAATTTCACGGGAGCGCAGATCCAAACCCGGTCTTTGGTAAATGTCGCCGAATGGAAATTCGATGGTGTAGCGAGCGAGATCGGGCGCAATGTCCTTGAGCGCGTCAATGACACGCTCACCGGCTTCTCCGTCGATTTCCTTGAGCTTTGCAAGCCCGCTTGTAAACCTTTGGTTTTCGGTACTCAAAGTCGTTTCCTTTTCTTGAGTGGGTAGAGAAGGGAATGTGGTGACGCCTGACGTTGAGCACGTCAGCTGCGGCCGAAGGCCGTCTGCTGGACGCGCGTGTTAGCGCGGAGCCTCAGTAGATACATGCATCGAGTATCGACAGCACTTCCTGCAGGACCGGTTCCGGCGCGAGTCCGATACGCTTCACGTTCCGAGACCGGAAGTCGATCGACTTGACCTGCTCGACCATGATGAAGCCGGTGACGTCCTGCCCGTCAGGGATCGACACGTGGAAGGGGTAATCGCGCCGGGTGGTGGTGATGGGGCAGGCGATGCAAAGACCCGTGTGCCTGTTGAACAGATCGTTGCTCACCACGAGGGCGGGCCGACGCCCGCGCTGCTCGTGACCGGACTGAGGGTCGAAGCTGACCGCGATGAAGTCCCCCTTGCGCGGGACATAGGCCGCCATCTACCAGACCTCCCGGCCGACTGGGGGCCCCCAGTCGAGATCTTCAGGCTTGTAGCCCTTGGGGATGCGACTGACTAGCTGCTCGAGATTGTGTCCGCCCCTGATGCGGCAAACGGGCGTGACGACGAGGGCGCCGTCGCGGACAGCCACATCGACGGCATCCCCGACATCGATCTCGACGTCCGAGAGCAGCGCCTTGCTCAGGCGCACGCCCTGGCTGTTGCCCCACTTCTGGACTTTGGTGATCATGACTCCACCTCCAATGGCTAGCCGAAGTATAGCCC
>JAPLLC010000004.1 GCA_026387775.1 Candidatus Methylomirabilota bacterium
GGGCGAGGGGGGATTTCATCCGGCTGACGGCCTAAGTGCACAGCATTGGGATAGGTTCGGGGTGTTCGGGGGGAGAAGGGTGGTCTGATGAGGACGATCAACGTGGGGCTGCTGGGGTGCGGGACGGTCGGTTCGGGGGTGGTGAAGCTTTTCCAGGAGCACCCCGACCTCCTGGATCGGCGCGTCGGCGCGAAGCTCCGGATCAGGAAGGTCGCCGTCCGGAGCGCGCCGCGGGTTCCGGTGGATGCCAAACTGCTCACCAAAGAGGCGATGGAGGTCGTCAGGGATCCGCAGATCGACATCATCGTGGAGTTGATCGGCGGTACCGACGTGGCCAAGGCGCTCTGTCTGGAGGCGGTGGCCAACGGCAAGCATCTGGTCACTGCCAACAAGGCGCTGCTGGCCGAGCACGGTCTGGAGATCTATCGCGCAGCGGCGGAGAAGCGCGTGGACCTGGGCTTCGAGGCCAGCGTCTGCGGCGCCATTCCCATCATCCGGTCGGTGAAGGAAGGGCTGGTGGCGAACCGGATCCTCTCCATCATGGGGATCGTGAACGGGACGACCAACTACATCCTGACCAAGATGACGGAGAGCAGCCAGGCCTTCGCCTCGGTTCTGGCCGAGGCCCAAGCCAAAGGGTACGCCGAGGCGGACCCCACGCTGGACGTGGGCGGGGGGGATGCCGCGCACAAACTCCAGATCTTGGCCTCGCTGGCCTACGGCGGATACATCCGCTTCTCGGACATCTACATCGAGGGCATTCAGAAGATCGAGGCGGTGGACATCGCGTTCGCCCGCGAGCTGGGGTACCGCATCAAACTCCTGGCCATCGCCAAACAAGAGCAGGGCGAGCTGGAGGTACGGGTACACCCCACCATGATCCCGGAGGCGCACCTGCTGGCATCCGTGGGGGGCGTGTACAACGCCGTCCACATCCGGGGAGACTCCTGCGGCTCGCTGATGTTCTCGGGACGCGGCGCCGGACAGATGCCGACGGCCTCGTCGGTGGTGGCCGACATCGTGGAGATCGCCCACAACATCGTCTTCCACCGGCCCTCGCACGCCTCGCTGCTTCCGACCAGCGCGGTGGGATCCGAGATCACGCTTCGGCCGATGGAGCGGATCACCAGCGGCTACTATCTGCGCGTGATGGCGATGGACAAGCCCGGCGTCCTCTCCAAGGTATCCGGTGTCCTGGGGGAGCACAACATCAGCATCGCCTCCATGATCCAGAAGGGCCGGGACGAGGCGGCCGCGGTGCCCATCGTGATGTTGACCCATCAGGCGGTGGAAGGCGACATGCGGCGGGCGCTCCAGAAGATCAATGCGCTGGACGTGATCGCGCAGGAAACGATGTGCATCCGGGTCGAGGGAGTCGAGGACTGAGATGAGAGATGAGAGCCGAGAGCCGAGAGCCGAGAGCGGAGTGCCGCGAGCCGCGAGCCACGAGCCACGAGCGGAGAGCCGAGAGCCGAGAGCCCCGAGGGAGGGCGGGTTAGGGGCTGCGGCGTGGCAAGGGCTGATCCATCGGTATCGCGAGCATCTTCCCGTCACGGACGCCACCCCCGTCGTCACCCTGAACGAGGGGAACACGCCGCTGATCCGGGCCGACCGGCTGCGCCGGCATCTCGAGCTTCCGTGTGAGGTGTATCTGAAGTACGAGGGGGTGAACCCCACCGGCTCATTCAAGGACCGGGGCATGACGGTTGCCATGAGCAAGGCCCTGGAGCGGGGGGCGAAGGCGGTGATCTGCGCCTCGACCGGGAACACCTCCGCCTCGGCGGCCGCCTATGCGGCGCGGGCGGGGATCCGGGCGTTCGTCCTGATCCCCGAGGGGAAGATCGCCCTGGGGAAGCTGGCCCAGGCCATGTTTCACGGGGCGCAGGTGCTCCAGATCCACGGGAACTTCGACGACGCCCTGCGGCTGGTCCGCGAGGTCTCGGAGAAGCACCCCGTCGTCCTGGTGAATTCGGTGAATCCGGATCGGATCGAAGGGCAGAAGACGGGCGCCTTCGAGATCTGCGAGCAGTTGGACGGCCCCCCCAGTTACCAGTTCATGCCCGTGGGGAACGCCGGGAACATCACGGCCTACTGGCTGGGATACCGGGAGTACCGCGCGGCCGGGAAGATCGCCCAGGTGCCGCGGATGATCGGGTGGCAGGCCGAGGGCGCGGCCCCCATCGTGCTGGGGCACGTCGTCGAGAAGCCCGAGACGATCGCCTCCGCCATCCGGATCGGGAACCCGGCGAGCTGGCAGGGGGCGACGGACGCGCTCCAGCAGTCCGGCGGCGCGATCGGCATGGTCTCGGACGAGCAGATCCTCGAGGCCTACGGCCTGCTGGCGCAACTGGAAGGCGTCTTCTGCGAGCCCGCCTCGGCGGCCTCCGTGGCCGGGCTGGTGAAGTGGGTGAAGACCAACGGCTTCACGCCCGGCGACCGGGTGGTCTGCATCCTCACCGGCCACGGGTTGAAGGACCCGGACACGGCGGTCAAGCGCTCGGCCAAGCCGCTCTCCGTCGAGGCGGCGATGGGGCCGGTGATGGAAGCCCTGCGGTTGTGAGAGATTCAGAATCGCGCGATTGCTGGATGTGGATTTCGGCGGCGACGGGAGGGGCTTTTCGATTGACAGCTTACGGGTTGTCTTGCTATCTTCCACTCCCGATGCGGGAATAGCTCAGCTGGTAGAGCACAACCTTGCCAAGGTTGGGGTCGCGGGTTCGAATCCCGTTTCCCGCTCCATCGAATGATGCAAGGGGTTGCGGTTGCGTTGACCGCAACCCCTTCGAATTTGAGGTCCGGCGGCGAGTTCGGGTTGACCGCCTCGGCCAGAGCGCCTATCATGCCTCATATGGCGCGGTACCCAAGCGGTTAAGGGGGAGGTCTGCAAAACCTTTACTCGGCGGTTCGAGTCCGCCCCGCGCCTCCACCTGGTATGCTCCTGTCGGACCGAGACCCTGGTTTGTGGGTGCCACTGCCCGCGGCGATTCCACAGTGTTTTCCTTGAAGAGGCGATAGGTATCTGATATAACCCCCATGATGTAGGTGCCCTCGGACACGGGAGGGGAGTACCGTTCGAGTCTGAAGGGAGCCAAGAATGCGACAAGCGCCGATTCTCGTCCGAGGGTCGGCGTTTTTCGTTCTGGGCGAAATGTGCACCACGGAACCGGAAGGATTGGCCACTCATGGCTACGGCAGCAAGAGCCCGGCGGTCCATCGGTCACGTCGCGAGTTCTGTTGAGCGAGGTCCGGATCGAGGAAGCGTGGCCAGTCGACCGGCTCACACGTCCGGGGGAGCGAACCCTCGTGCGAAGCGGCAGGACGAATTCTGTTGAAAGTGACGAACGTGGCAACGTCCCCCATTACAGGCTGGGTGACGGTGACGTGTCCCGCTTGGCCTGCCTCGCGGGAGGGCTCCGTCATGGCGCCTTCCCCGGGACAGGGTCGTGGGGCCTGGTCTGTCGCCACGCGTGTGGTTCGCTTGACGCACCAGGCCGTGCGTGCTAGCGTCCTCGCCAACCTCGAATTCCCCCTGGGACTCCGTCCCCGGAGGGGGCTGTCTCTTCCGGGTTCGGCTGCCCCGCGCGGCGCGACTGCTGTGTGCTGGCCCGTGCCGGCCCCGGTCAGGTTTCCCCCTGCCGATCGCCTTGCTTTCGAGGGGAGGGGGGCGGCCTGGTGCGTCGCGCATTGCTCTGCGGTAATCCTCACTGGAACGCACACACAATCCCAAGGAGGTCGCTATGCCCAAGAAGCCCACCCCGGCCGATGCCGAACTGCTTCTCAAGCTTTACGATCTGCGCCGCGAGGCGGAAAGCCGCAAAGCGCGCAACTGGTGGCTGGTCGATTTCTGGCCCGACAACGCCGACGACGTCATGAAGGTCGCCCAAGCCATGGGCACGCAGGAGAACAACTGGCTCCGGCAGGTGGCGGGCTATTGGGAGCTGGCCGCGTCGCTGGTGGTCCACGGCACCGTGAATGAAACGCTCTTCCTGGAACCGGCGTTCAGCGGCGAGATGTTCCTCATCTTCGCCAAGCTCCATCCCTTCTTGCAGGACATCCGTGAGAAGATGCAGAACCCGCGGATGCTGGCAAATGTCGAGAAGATCATCAAGAAGTCGAAGGCTAACCAGGAGCGACTGAAAGCCCTCGAACAGCGCCTGGCCGCCCGGCGCAAGCAGATGAAGGAGGGCGCCGGACGGATGTAGCTGCCTGGCGGCACTGCCAGCGGTGGGCGATCTGCAATAGGGGAGCCGCGGCGATGTATGTCACGGGCTGCGATGCTGCCGCGCCCCCGCCCCGCCAGCCTTGTCCAGACGCCCCCTGGGGCTTGAACCCCGCGAGGGTCCGGGGGATCGAGCGTCGCGTCCGCTCCCGCCACGACCGCGTCCGGGAGAGCTTTATCGCCCGACTCGCGGCATACTCGCGAGGTGACCGGGGGGGGCGATAGTGGGGGATGGACGCCAGGAGTCTCCGGATGCAACGTCCCCCATTCTAAGTTGTCTCAGCACCAACGTCCCCCATTACCAGGTCCACGGGCTGGGCTGTTAGGGCTGCCAGGCCGGCGGCACCGCCTCGGCCTCCACGACCGTGTGGCCGATTGCCCGCAGGAATCGCTACGAGTGCGTGGCGGGTGCAGCAGGAATCGGTGGCCGGTTTGCCTGCGAATACGCAATACGGATTAGAGCGTCTTTTCTCTTGTCGAGAACCGCCATCTGACATACAGTAGCCATATCACATGGAGGGAAATACAATGCCGCAGACTCGCACACCGTCAAGAGGGCGCATCAGCAAGCAAATCATAGGTACACCCAAGTCTTCACCGTTGGCCGGCATAGAGATAGGTGTGGTCGCCGCCGACGCCGCCGGGGTGGCGGCTGAGATCACGGCCGAGGGCCGTGTGTACTGCTACGTCCGCGCACTCGGGATGTCCCCGACCGACGCCGTGGCCCTCCATCGGACGATCAAGCGCGGGGTCCCATTCAGCGCGCTGCGAAAGTTCCAGGACACTTTCAAGCTGAAGCGAGTGGAGGTACAGCATCTCGTTCAGATGCCCGAATCAACCTTTGCACGGCGCCGAGCACAAGGACGTTTGGGGGCTAGCGAATCTGATCGTCTCCTCCGGATGGCTCGAATCTTCGATCTGGCCAAGACGACTTTCGACGGAGATCTCACAGAAGCCCGCGGATGGCTCTCGCGTCCCCAGCGGGTTCTTAGTGGCGCAACGCCGGAGGAGATGGCCACCACGGAAATTGGCGCCCAGGAGGTGGAACGAGCGCTACTGCGTATCGAACATGGCGTGTTTGCCTAGATGGGAACCACCTGGCGTCTGGTGAAGACTAGGCATAAGGCAGCCGCTTTCGATGGGGAAGGCGCAAAGCTGTCCGGAGGTCGCTGGAACTCGCCAGGAATACCGGTAGTATACACGTCCGATACGCCGGCAACATCTGTGCTGGAGATGCTAGTCCAGGACTATCCTTCCCGTTCGCTCACAGAACACTGGTCGTTCTTTACGGCTACCTTCCCGGATGCTCTTGTTGAGGTCATCAATCCAGACACGTTGCCAGCAGACTGGTCGAACACACCGTGGCCGTCAGCCCTCCCCGCCATTGGCGATCAGTGGATCAGGGAGCGCCGCTCGCTGGTCCTGGTGGTCCCCGCCGCGGTACTCACACTGCAACGAAATTTCCTCATCAATCCCTTGCATCCTGACCGGGCCAAGCTCATCATCTCTGCCCCGCAGCGCTTTATCTTTGACGCGCGGATTCTCAATAAGTTCGCCGCAGGCTCAAAGCCGTAACATCAGTTCAGGGCTTCCCCTCACCTCCAGTTCCCACATCGTGAATAAAAAAAAGGTACCGGACACCTCTTTCGACGTAAATGTCTGATTTCCTGGAGAGGCGATTTCACTTCTTGGGGGCCGAGTGCCAGGTGGGGTGAATGTGAAGAAGTATCCACAGGCTGAAGCTCTCGGGCAGCCGATGCCGTGCGCGCCGAGGATGTGTGGCCCCGGAGGCACCAATCTCCTTTGCGTGTCTTAGGAGCCGTTACGAAATAACTTGGCCATTTGCTGTGATTTCGTTACGGCTCCTTATCAAGTTATTCTTTGACAGCGGCTTACTTGGCCGGGCCTCTCATTCCTGGCGCCGAGCCCCGATCCAACGGCCGATGCTGGCGGTCCTCGCTAGAGCACTCAGCGGGCCGTGGGGACCGCGGCCTTTATCGCCCGGTACACCCCCCCGGCGTGGCCGCTGAAGAATCGTTTCCGGGCCTCCACAAATTCAGGCACTTGGAGCGAAAGAGGTGTCCGGTACCTTTCTTTGCGGTACCTTTCTTTGGGGAACCCAGCACTCGCGTGGATGGATCGCGGCCTACGGCTTCCTAGCCCTTCACCGCCCCCGTCATGGCGCTGACGTACTGCTCTACGAAGAAGGAATAGATGAAAGCGATAGGCACGGAACCCAAGAGCGCCCCAGCCATGAGGGGTCCCCAGAAGAAGGTGTCGCCGCGCACCAGCTCGCTCACGACCCCCACCGGGATGGTCTTCTGGCTGGCGCTGGAGAGGAAGACGAGGGCATACAGGAACTCGTTCCAGGAGAGCGTGAAGGCGAAGATCCCCGCCGAGAGGATTCCCGGCATGGCCACCGGGAAGACGATGCGGACCATGGCCTGCAAGCGCGAGGCGCCGTCGATCTGGGCGCATTCCTCCAGCTCCTTGGGGATCGTGCGGAAGTAACCCATCATGAGCCAGGTGCAGAACGGAATGAGGAACGTGGGGTAGGTGAGGATCAGCGCCCAGGGGGAATCCCCCAAGCGGAACGTCCGGATGACCTCTCCCAGCGGAATGAACAGAAGGGTCTGGGGAACCAGGTACGTGACGAAAATGCCGGTGCCCATGGCCCCGCCCCCGGGAAAGTGCAGCCGGGCCAATGCGTAGGCGGCGAGGAGGCCGCAAAAGAGGGAGATGGCCGTGGCGCCGAGTGAGATGACGAACGTATTCACCAACCACTGCGAAAACAGCGTCTCCCGAAACAGAAGCGCAAAATGCTCCAGCGTCGGGTGCGCGGTCCAAAAGGGGGCGAAGTTGGGCCGGTTCCAGGGGATGTACATCTCCCGGTCCGGCCGGACCGCCGTGACCGCCATGTAGTAGAACGGGAACAAGGTGAGCACCATCACCGCTCCCAGCGGGAGGTACAGGCACAGCCACCGTTTCCACCAGGCACCTGCGACCACTGGTTCCTCCTTAGCGTCCCTCGTCGCGCCGCACGTACCAGAGCTGGAAGACCACCACCAGGAAGAGGAAGGGGAACATGGCCAACGACGTCGCAGCCCCTTCGCCAAGCTTCCCGGTCTGGACTCCGATCTGGTACGCGTACGTGGCGAACAGGTGCGTGCTGTTGACGGGCCCCCCGCCCGTGAGGATGTAGACCAACTGGAAATCGGCGAACGTCTGGATGACGGAGAAGAGCATGACCACCATCGTCACCGGCATGAGCAGGGGCCATGTCACCCGCCAGAATCGCTGCCAGGCGTTGGCTCCGTCGATGGCGGCCGCATCCTGGATCTCGGGGCTGATGGTTTGGAGCCCCGCGAGGAGCGTGATGGCGAAGAAAGGCATCCCGCGCCAGACATTGACCAGGATGACCGACCACATGGCAGCCACCGGCCCGCCCAGCCAGTCCACGCGCACGTTGATGAAGCCCAGGCGGTAGAGAATCCAGTTCACGATGCTGAACGTGGGATCGAACATCCACTTCCAGGCCAGGGTGGACAGGACCGTGGGAATGATCCAGGGCAGGAGCATGGAGGCCCGCAGGAGGCGCTTGAATCCGATCAGCATGTTCAGCATGACCGCGACGGCCATGCCCAGCGCCAGCTTGAGCACGGTCGCGGCGGCCGTGTAGATGAAAGTGTTCTGGGTCGTGCGCTGGAAGATCGAATCGTGCCACAGCTTGACGAAATTACTGAGGCCGACGAAGGCCCCCTCGCGGCCGATCAGGGTGTCCGAGAAGCTCAACCAGATGCCCCGCCCGAAGGGATAGGCGACGAAGATCGCAAGCATGAGGCAGGCGGGCGTGAGCAGGGCGAGCGCGAAGAGCCACTCACGACGCTCGCTCGCACTGGCCGTCCGGAGATGACGGAACCGGGCGCTGATCCCCCTCTTCTGACCCGGGAGATGTTTCACCGGATGGGTCCTCGCCGGACAGCGCCCACACCGAGAGCGCGCCTCATTTCGCTCCCGCCGGAGCGAAGGTGGTCTCCATCTCCCGCCGGAAGGCGGCGGCGGGTTCGGCGGCATCCACTTCGACGTCCATCCAGGTGACCATGGCTCCCTTGGCGACCGGGCGCACGAATTTCATGTGGGCCAGCCCGAGGGGGAGTCCCTTCCTCGCCAGGGAGGTTGCCGCCGGGAGGATCTTCCCCCAGACCATGAATCCGCCCTCGCCGTCCAGGATTTCCCCCGGCCGGAGGTCCCGTTTGGCCGTCGCCACCACACCGGCCTGCCAGGCGATCGGACAACCCGTGGGCTCGCCCCGAAACGCGATGGAAGCCACCCTGATACCGAGTTCCAGGCCGATCAAGTGGAGCGGCCGGTAGAGACCGGCGTACTTCCCCGTCTCATCGGGCAACAACCAGTATTCGTAGAAGCAACGCTGCATGTATTCGGTTGGCGCGTCGTCGGTGATGTGGGTGCCCCCGCTCTTCAGGGCCGCGGCGAGAGAGGGCGTCGCCACTTGCTCGGCCGGCCATCCGCTGCGCTCCAACGCATCCCCGCGCCCGCCCCGTGTTCAGGTCGGCGACCCCGAGGATGTGCATCCCCGGCGTGAGCCGACCCTGGGCCAGGAACATGGTCCCGAACTCCCCGGCCCCGATGACGCCGACCCGGATGGGGCGCCCTTGGGCGTGACGCTTCTGGAGCATGCTGTAGAGATTCATCCTCCAGTCCTCTCGGTTCCTGCGGTTGGCGAAGGCGACGGCCGACGAAGATGGCGACGGGATCTCCTGCCCCGACCGAACGCCGGTCGGGGCAGGAGTCCGACAGGTCCGGTCAGGCGTAGATCTTCTTCAGCTCGGCCGTGGCCCACTTGAGGGCCTCTTCTGGCGGGGTCCCCTGGATGGCCTTGGCGTACATGTCCACCAGGATGTACTTGGCCATGGCCTCCGACGATTTGCGGCTGGCGGGTCCGGCGTACCCGGGCCACCGGGCGTCCTTGATGACGTCGCGGAAGACGACGTTCTTGCGGTCGCGCACCCAGACCGGGTGGTCGTACCACATCTTGGTCGGCGGGATGGCAAAGGTGTCTGCCGTGTCGAACCACTTCTCATACTGCTCCTTTGCCATGAACCACTTGATGAACTCCTTGGCCAGCTTCGGCTCCTTGCAGTGCTTCATGACCATCACGCCGATCGTCGGCAACTGATAGAACCGACCGGCCGGCCCCTTGGGCGTGGGGGCATGGTTCATGTCCTTGTAGACGTCCGGGAACTTGTCCCGTGCCACCGGGTAGATGCTGGGGGAGTTCCCGGTGACCGAGATGCTGCTCGCCAGGAACGCTCGGTTGTTGGACGCGTCGTCCCAAGACAGGCCGCCCTCGTCCATGGCTTCCTTCCACATGACGGTGTTGAGCTTCAGGGCCTCGAGGGTGCCCTTCTTGTCCAGGATGACGGTCTTGCCGTCCTTCTCCACCTCCATGCCCCCGAAGCACCAGGTCAAGGCATAGCAGTAGTTGTTGGGATCGTTCGTGCTGTGACCGAAGGCGCAGCCGACCGGATGCCCCTTGGCCTTCAGCTTCTTCCCCATGTCGCGGAACTGCTCCCAGGTTTCCGGGAACTTGTTGTAGCCCACCTCGGCCAGCCAGCTTTCCCGGTAGTTCCAGGCCCACGCCAGCACATCGTGGGGAACCGCCACCCACCGCCCGGCGGAGAAGGCGTTGGCCTTGGGGAGGTCGTAGTAGCCGCCCTGTGCCTTCCCGATAGGCTCGGCGACATCACCCACATCCACCGCGCCGTCGGCCAGTAGATGAGGGAAGTTGTTCTGGATCTGGATGATGTCGGGACCCGATTTCATCTCGACCGCCGCCGCGGCGCGGGTGGGGACGTCGTTCTGCCCGATCCGCTCGACCTGGATCTCGACCCCCATCTGCTTGCCGAACTC
>JAPLLC010000131.1 GCA_026387775.1 Candidatus Methylomirabilota bacterium
CAGTTTCTGGAGACCACCCGGGGATATCTGAAGGTCTACGCCGAGGATCACCCCCTCCGGATCGATCTCGCCTATGACGGCTTGGAAATAGAGGTGTAGCCCGGTCAGAGGGAACGCGCCTTGCTTCTCGCCTCAGATAGCGATTCTGCCTGAAGGATGACTTCCTTCTCCTCCATAATCCACATCCCGTCTATTCTCTCGCGCCCAGCGACAACATCACCTGCGAGCGCGTCCGGCACGTGAGCGCCAGCCTGGCGCGCCGCTTGCGCACGGAAGCGGTGTGACGAGAGCGCTCGGCAGGTGCATGAGATAGTTGGTGTCCGTCAACCTACGTCCGCTCAAGAATTGCCGCGTGGCTGCGCGAGATCTTCACGGACTCGGTCTGGTGCAGACCGTTCCGCTTCGCAACAGAGAGCGACTCTTGAAAGGCCTGTGCAGACACATGCCCCCTCGGCTCCGCGAAGAGGACTCGGCCGCGAGGTGTGAGGACGCTCTGTACCTCCCCGAAGAACCGAGTGACATTGCCCACTTCATGGACAACCGCAAAGGCCAGGACAAAGTCAATCGTGTGGGCCAAGTCGGCGACCTGGAGACTCTCCGCATTACAGACCCTGGCCTCAATGTGGCCCGCCAAGGTGGCCCGGCGCGCGCGGCGTAGGAGCGCGCTGAGCATCCGCTCCTGGATCTCGACGCAGATCACTCGCCCGCTCGGGCCGACGAGTCTCGCCAAGGGCAATGTGAAGAATCCCATGGCGGGTCCGACGTCGAGAACGCGCATGCCAGCGCTGACATGAGGAGCGAGGATCTTCTGCGGGTTCTGAAATAACGTCCTGATCGGGCTGGCCAAAAGATAACCAACCCAGACCGGACAAACCTGATGATGCTGCGCCTTTGCGATGCTTCTCATGCCGCACCAACAGAAACGCGTTCACCGAACCGCCCCAGCGGCTCCGATGCAACGCATGGTTGGGCGTCCCTTTCGGCACTACACTAGATGAGTTTACGAGAAGCGGCGGTCTCGGCGCTTCCCGTGTTCGGCGTACCCGACGGCTCGATCAAGAGAATGTGAGCCTCCTCCTCAGCCATCGGGCAATGCTCGACGCCCTTGGGCACAACAAACACCTCTCCGGGACCCAGGGTCACATTTCCATCACGCATCTGAATGGTCACTTGACCCTTGAGGATGAGAAAGAAGTCGTCGGTGTTGTCGTGTTTGTGCCATACAAACGCGCCCTTGACCTTGACAACCATGACGTCGTGCCCGTTGAACTCACCAACCGTTCGTGGTTGCCAGTGCTCCATGAAGGTTGAGAGCTTCTCCGCGAGGTTGACGGCCTTCACTATCGATGCCTCCTATTTCAAAGCGACGGATTGACCGTAACCTGTGACGCCCAAAACTTGAAATCACGCGGTTGCGGCGGGTGAAATGACCATCAGAAAACGCGCGGTCCGCAACTCGCGTGCATTTCATTGTTCGTCGGCGGTCATTGATACGCATCCCGAAGACGTTTGAACGTCGACAGGGCTTCGGGCACATCCAAAATGAGCGGCTCTTTTCGTTCCCAGTTTATGCCAAGGCTACTGCTTACAGTGACTTCGAGTTTGCCCTCGAACAACGTACGAGGCTGCATCAGCCATCGTGAGAATCGAGACGCAAACACCGTTTTGGTTTCGGCATCAACAATCACCAAGCGTTGCCGCAGGAACACCCCGAAACGTCGAATCCATTGTGGTATCACAAGGTACCGTGAGTCATCGGACCAGATGAATGCGGGGTTGCAGTCTGCCAGGTGAAGTCCGTCCGACGTGTGCAATGTGCCTACAGTCGGATTGCTCATCGAATGCTCTCTGGCGTCACGGATCTCGGCGGTCCGTGATCCATCGGGTGACGTGGCCGTGTGTGTTCTACGCCATGGGGGCGTGTCGTAGGGTGACTGGCGAGTTTTCGACGACATGGTCATTAGTCCGACGTTAAGTCAAGGGGCGCGCTTTAGCGCTCCCTCTTGAACGATGGGTTGGGCCATTTACTTGTCATACGCATCATCCGATGGGATTCCCTGAAACTTGCCGTCCTTCCACCAGAACCTAGACGCATCACCACAGTCGTAGCACCAATTGACAATAAGATACTTTCCGGGAAAAACACGCAAAACAGCAATGTTTGTATCAGGAAAGGATTCTTTGAATATTATCTTTGGCTTCCCAATATTCTTGTTGTCAATCACTAATATAAAGACTCCGGTCTTGTCAGATTTACATTGGCGATAGACGCCTGCTGATGCGACTAAATGCCTATATCTTCCAGCGGAGAACTGTGGGGTAGTGAACGCCATTTTTGAAGATTTAGAAAGCTTTGCGAGATCTTCATCAGAGAATGCTCGTTTGATGTCGTCTGAAATTTCAGACGGGAACTTTTCTGGAGAAAGCAGTTCAGCTTCACACCAACTGCTATCAATCTTAGATATTGGTATGTTGTAAATAGATTTCCCATCTGGATTATAGGTAACCCTAAACCACCAAGCTGTTTGATTGGCTGTTAGTCCTCCGTCCACTTCAGCAAACGGCAAGTTCGTTGCATGTGAGTGGGATGAAAAGAATAAGAGCAACAGCGCAAGTATTAAACGTGTCATATGGGCCCAACTGCGCGTATATGGTTTCCAGGCGAAGTACTTATGTCTGGCACGATGCCAGATAAGACCCCATCAGGTAATCCTCAGTCAAGGTGTGTAATATCAACCGGTTATGCCGCTTTTTCCAATTTCATTGGGGTGTTATCTGGTTTCCGTCTATCACCCCCGTGACAGGGGGAACCCCCAGGGAATCGACTGGGCTGCGCACGCCCCTGCAGCCACGGTTCAGAACATGGGTGTAGACCAGCGACTCGTCCATATGGTACCGCCCTGCTCCCCGGTGCGGGCATTCACCCAGCGGTGCTCCTGCGGGAAGATGTGTTGCCACCGCCACTCCCAGGCTGCCTTGGGGTACTTTCGGGATAGGGCTTCCGGGGGTTTGCCGGCGGAGACGGGATAGCGACGTGGACGCGCCGCTAGGGATGGGCGCGGAGCTACGTACCCGCCCTGAGTCTGGAGCACTGTCTCTGGTAGGCCCCATGGAGCCACCTCTGTCCGTCATCCCGGGGAGGGGTAACGGACCGGAGGGTACTCTTGACCGCCTCGGGCTGTCAAGCCAGACGGCTCGGTGGCGGGCGTTGGATGGAGGCCTGGCCAAGGGGGTCCTCTTCGGCTCTCGTCTGGAGACCCCGAGCACCCCACGAATGATCGCCTTCCCCTCGCCGCCATTCTGACAGGATACTGAAGAACTCGTTCTCGCTTAGGCTGCTCAAAAAGGTCCAGATGCAAGGCGGTGCGCGATGCGAGGCGCGAGGCGTACTTACGCGTACGCCGCAGCGCCGCGCGAGCGCGCCAACACCGCAGATGGGCCTTTTTCAGCAGCCTGCTAAGCGTTGCTGGATCCGAGGACCGCTTCCACCAGACCGCGGGCGGTGGATTCCGCGCGCACGGCGGGACGCCCGATCTGGGTTTCCAGGTCACGAAGCGGCAGGTCGTCCAGGAAGATGTCTTCGTCGTCCTTGAGGGAAATCGACGGGATCAGGATGGTCTCGCCCAGCCGCTCCCCCTCCCGCTCGAGAGCCGCCCTGATGTCGGCGCCGGTGAGGAGACCGGCGCAGGTCACCGAGCCGCCGAAGAAGGTGTTGACCACGGGGGTCAGCCGAACCTCGACCCCCGCGATCCGGTTCAACCGCTGGATGGCGGCGGCCAGGACAGGAACCGCCAGTGTCCCCGTTACGACGCTTACCCGCCGCGCCGGCGAGACCGCCGCCGGCAGCTTCTTCTCCAGCCGCCGGAACTCCTCCAGGAACTTCCGGCAGCCCCCCACCCCGTTTCCGAGCTGGGCGTAGCCCTCGTAACAGCGCACCGACGGGAACGGCCGTTCCGCCAAGAGGTAGAACTCATCGGACGGGAACGCGAAACGCGTCTTCAGATCCCTGAGGAACCGCCGGCGCCTGGGTTCGGCCCAAGCCAAGAGGGATCGCGCGTACGCTGGGTCCGGCGAGCGGAGAACGGGCAGCTTCTCGCGGTATTGGGTGAGGCCGACGGGGACCAGGGCCACCGTCTCCAGAAAGGGATGAAACCGCCTCAGGTCTTCCAGGCTCTTGGCGAGATGTTCGCCGTCGTTGATCCCCGGACAGAGGACGACCTGTGTGTGCATGAAGATCCGGCCGGCCGCGAACCGGGCGATCTGGTCGAGGACGTTCGGTGCCGAGGGATTGCCGAGGAGTTCGTTGCGCAGCCTCCAGTCCGTGGCATGGACGGAGATGTAGAGCGGGGAAAGCCGCTGCTCGATGATGCGCGCCGTCTCCGCCTCGCCGAGGTTCGTCAGTGTGGCGAAGTTTCCGTTCAGGAAGGAGAACCGGTAGTCGTCGTCCTTGAAGTAGAGCGCACGGCGCATCCCCCGTGCGTTCTGGTGGGCGAAGCAGAACACGCACTTGTTGTTGCAGGCTCGGATCTTGAGCGGGTCCACCTCGAGACCCAGCGGCAGGTCGTCGGCCTTCTCGATCGCCGCTCGGTGTTCGGTTCCATCGCCGTCCTTCCAGACGAGATCCACCTGCTCCGCCGTCTCGGCGAACCGCAGCTCCAGGGCGTCCTCTACCGGACGGCCGTTCAGGGAAAGGATTTGCGCCCCCGCGGCCACCCCAGCCGCGGCCGCCGGACTTCCCGGCTCCACCCCGTGGATCCTGAGAGGCTTCTTCGTCATGCGCACTCCTGAAAATCCGACGCCCGCTCACCGGGGGCGAGACGAGTGTCCCCATTCGAGAAAGGCACGCCGCGCGCGGAAGCGCGACGATCCGCTAGTCGCTGAGGAGGCGAGACCCACGATAGACGTACTGGAGGCCCGAGCCGACCGTACAGGCCAGCGCCACCACGGCGACCGGGAAGACGGCGCAACGGAGGGAAGGCAGGAAGTTGTCCAGCATTGCGAGGAGGACCGTCAGAATCTGAAAACCGGTGGTCAGCTTCCCCAACCAGGATGGGGGCAGCGACATCCGCCCCACGAACATGTACAGGATGAAAGCGCCGCCGATCAGGATCACGTCGCGGCTCACGACGATGATCGCGAACCACCACGGCAATTCCTTCAGGACGGAGAGGACGATGACGGTCGACATGAGAAGCAGCTTGTCCGCCACCGGGTCCAGGACCATGCCCAGGGTCGTCCGCTGGCCCCGGCTGCGCGCCACGAACCCGTCCAGGCCGTCCGTGATCCCGGCCAGCACAAACAACGCCAGGGCCGCCCCCACATGCTTGTACAAGAGGAGCACGGTGATGACGGGCGTCATCAGGATGCGGAGGATGGTCAGGCGATTTGCCAGCGTCAACACGAAACCTCGCTCCTCTCCGACTTGCCCGCGCGGGATGGCGGGGCAGCCAGAAGAGGCGTCTTGTTCAGGACGGTCACGATTTCGCGCCGGAGGTCGTCCAGCCCCACCCCCGTCTTCGCCGACGTCGCCACGCGCCCGCTGCCCGGACCCCACGGGAACTGCGGACGCTCTCCCAGACGATCGATCTTGTTGTATACCAGGATGGTCGGTCGGTCGGCCAGGCCCAGATCTCCCAGCACTCCCTCCACCGCCGCCTGCTGCAGCTCCGCGTGCGCGTGGCTGATGTCCACGACGTGGAGCAGAATCTCCGCTTCCTGCACCTCTTCCAGCGTGGCCTGGAAAGCCGCCACCAGCTGGTGGGGAATCTTGCGGATGAATCCCACGGTGTCCGAGAGCAGCGCCACCCGGCCCTCCGGCAGCATCAGACGGCGCAGGGTTGGATCGAGGGTGGCAAAGAGCTGGTCCCGAACCGCCACCCCCGCGTGGGTGAGCGCGTTCATCAGCGACGACTTCCCCGCGTTGGTGTACCCAACCAGCGCCACGATGGGGAACGGGATCTTGCGCCGCGGCCGGCGCAACAGGGCGCGGTGTCGCCGCACCTGCTCCAGGTCCCGCCGGATCTTGGCCATCCGGGTCTTGATCTGTCGCTTGTCGGATTCGAGCTGCGTCTCGCCGGGCCCTCGGGTCCCGATGCCGCCCCCCAGCCGCTCAAGGTGGGTCCAGGCTCCCGCCAGACGAGGCAAGAGGTAGTCGAGTTGAGCCAGCTCGACCTGGAGCTTTCCTTCACGCGTCTGGGCCCGCTGCGCGAAGATGTCGAGGATCAGGCCGGTCCGGTCCACGACCCGGACCCCTAAGAGCTTCTCCAGGTTCCGCTGCTGCGAGCCGGACAGCTCCTCGTCGAGGATCACCACGTCCACACCCGCACAGCGCCCGCGGATCTCCTCCGCCTTGCCCTTGCCGATCAGATATGCGGGATCCAGGCGATCCCGCTCTTGTAGGAGGGACTCCGCCACGCGCGCGCCTGCGGAGCGCGCCAGCTGCTCCAGCTCCGCCATCGAGTCCTCGGCCTCCCAGCGCGGCTGCCGATGCCGGACGACGCCCACGAGCAGTGCGGTTTCCCGGGCGGACTGAGTCACATAGCTACGAGCGATGGAGCAACTCCTCTCGCGCGGCGCGCGCCTGGAGGAGTCGGTCCGTCAGGGCTTCCCCATCCCCGTCCCGGATGGCGGCCGCCAGCCGTTCCAGCGCCTGCTGGTATCCGGCCAAGACCCTGAGCACCGACTCCCGATTCATCAGGAAGATGTCCCGCCACATGACCGGGTCGCTTCCCGCCACGCGGGTGAAGTCCCGCAGCCCGCCGGCCGAGAACCGCAGCCGCTCCTCCCCCCGCTCCGTGGTGAGCACCGTGTCCATCAGGGCGAAGGCGACGAGGTGCGGCAGGTGGCTTACCGTGGCGAACACCTCGTCGTGCCAGGTCGCGTCCATCTGCACCACGTTCGCCCCCGCGGAGCGGCAGAAGGCGCCGACCCGCTCCACTGCCCCCGCCCTGGTGCGCGCGCTGGGCGTGAGGATCCAGTTCGCCCCCTGGAAGAGGTCCGCCCTTGCGGCGGCCGGGCCCGACTGCTCTTTCCCCGCAATCGGGTGGCCCGCCACGAATCGGCCGTCGGGAAACGCCGCGTCCCCGGCCGCCAGGATGGGTCCCTTCACGCTCCCCACATCGGTGACCAGACAGGTCGCCCCGACATGCCGGGCCACTTCGGGCAGGAGCCGAACGATCTCGTGGACCGGCACCGCCAGGACCACCAGATCGGCCCCCTGCACCCCGGCCGCCAGATCGTCCGTCGTTCGATCCACCAGTCCCATGGCGCGGGCGACCTCGCGGCTGGCGGCGCTCCGGCCCACGCCGACGACGCTCCCCACCGTCCCGGCGCCCCTGGACGCGAGAGCGAGACTCCCGCCGATGAGCCCCGTGCCCACGATCGTCACCTAGTTGAAGAGCGGCGCGCTCGACTCCGGGATGCATATTGCGGCATGCGGAATTGACATGCAGGCTCGATTTCTCGGCTCTCGGCTCTCGGCTCTTGGCTCTTGGCTTTCGACTCTCACGCCTTCAGCGCCGCCTTCAGTGCCGCCACGCATTTTTCGTTCTCGGCCGCCGTCCCGATGGTGATCCGGAGATGGGTCGGAAACCCGTACCCCCTCACCGGTCGCACGATCACTCCACGGCGCAGCAACGCCTCCGTCACCTCTCCCCCCGGTCGGCCGACGTCCAGCAGGAGGAAGTTCGCCGCGCTCGGGACCCCGGTGAGGCCCATGGCCCGGAACTGCTCCGTCAGGAATTTTCGCCCGGCATCGTTCGCGGCTCGGCTGGCCTGCACGTGTTCCGTGTCCCCGAGTGCCGCCGCGGCGGCCGCCTGGGCGATGCTGTTGACGTTGAACGGATCCCGCACGCGATTCAACAGCGCCACCAGCGGCGCCGGCCCGATCCCGTACCCGATGCGCAGGCCGGCCAGGCCGTAGATCTTGGAGAAGGTCCGCAGCACCAGCAGCCGCCGCTCTTGCCGGACGAATCGGAGGGCCTGCGGCCGGATGTCCGGCGGCATATACTCGTAGTAGGCCTCGTCCAGGACCACCACCGCATCCGGCGGGGCCGCGGCCAGAAATGTTTCCAGCGCCCGGGGATCCACGCAGGTTCCCGTGGGGTTGTTGGGGTTCGCCAGGAAGACGAGTTTGGTCTTGGGTGTGAGCGCCGCCCGCATCCCATCCAGATCGTGCGTGAAGTTCTTCAGGGGAACCGCGACCTTCGTCGCGCCGGTCATCTGGGCCACCATATCGTAGACGACGAAGGCCTGCCGGGCGTAGAGCACCTCGTCTCCCGGCCCGAGGAAGATCCGACCCACCAGCGTGAGCAGCTCGTTGGAGCCGTTCCCCAGCACGAAACAGTCCGGGGGAACGTCCCAATGGCGGGAGAGCGCTTGCCGCAGGATGTACCCGCCGCCGTCCGGGTAGCGGTGGACGCCGGAGAGGGCCACGGCGGCCGCCTCGAGTGCCCGGGGCGACGGCCCCAGCGGGTTCTCATTGGAGGCCAGCTTCACCGAGTGGGCGATCCCAAACTCACGTTCGACTTCTTCGATCGGCTTGCCGGGTGTGTACGGGATGAGACCGGAAAGATGCGGAGAGGCGAGGTCCTCCAGGGGACGGGTCAAGGCGACACCTCCATGCGACGATTTCAGCGATACATCCTCAGGCCTCCGACCGGGCGGCCTTGGCGTAGGAGCCCAGGACCTTGAGGAAGATGCAATCTTCCTGCAGGCGGGCCAGCGCCTCCTGCACGCGCGGCTCGCTGGCGTGTCCTTCGAAGTCCACGTAGAAGACGTACTCCCAGACCTTCTTCTTGGAGGGCCGGGACTCGATCTTGGTCAGGTTGATCCTTCGCTCCGCAAAGGGCAGGAGCATCCGGTGAAGCGCCCCCACCCGATCCTTGATGGAGAAGAGGATGGAGGTCTTATCCTCGGCGGTCGGGGGCGCGCTCTTCTTCCCGACCACCAGGAAGCGGGTCAAGTTGTTGGGGTGGTCCTCGATCCGCCGGTGCAGGACGGTGAGGTCGTAGAGCGAGGCCGCCAGCTCCGAGGAGATGGCGGCGGCCCCGGGCTCGGACGCCGCGATCTCCGCCGCGGCCCCGGTGCTGCTGGTCTCCACCACCGGAACCTGGGCCGCATTCCGCTCCAGCCACTTGCGGGACTCGGCGAGACCGTGCGGGTGGGAGTAGATCTTCCGGACCTCGGCCAGGGTTGGGGCCTTGCTGAGGAGGTGAAGCGCAGCCTCCACCACCACCTCGCCGCAGATTAAGAGGGGGGAGTCCACGAACATATCCAGGGTGTGGCTGACCACCCCCTCGGTGGAGTTCTCCACCGGCGCCACGCCGAAGTCCGCGTTCCCCTTCTCGACCTCGACGAAGACCTCGGCGATATTGCGCATGGCCAGAAGCTGCGCCGAGAGGCCGAAGCGCTCCATCGCCGCCAGATGGCAGAAGGTGGCGCGCGGCCCGAGGTACGCCACGCGGAGCGGATGTTCCAGGGAGAGACAGGCGGAGATCACCTCGCGAAAGACCGGCCGCAGGGCCTGGGCCGGGAACGGGCCGGTGTGCTCGGCACTGAGGCGCGCGTAGATCTCCTCCTCCCGCTGCGGCACGTGAAAGTCGAGGTTCTGCTCCGCCTTGAGGCGACCAACCTCCAGCACCAGCTCCGCACGGCGGTTCAGCAGGCGTAGGATTTCGGAGTCGATCCCATCGATGCGCTGCCGGGTTTCTTCGATCCGCATGGGCGAGTTCGTCTGCTCCATCATGTCATCATAGCCAAGCGAGACAGACCGATCAAGGTCTTTCTGCCCCGGTTTTCCCCTTGAGGGCCTCCAGCGCCGCGACCTCGGATGGCAACAGCCGCCTCCACTGCCCGCGGGACAACTGGCCCAGCGCGAGGGGACCCAGGCTCACCCGGAGCAGCTTCATGACCGGATGGCCGACCGCCTCGCACATGCGCCGCACCTGGCGGTTCCGCCCTTCCAGCACGTGGACGGAGACCCAGGTGTTCTCTCGGGTCGTCCGCAGCACCTCGACCCCGCTGGCCGAGAGCCGCTCACCGTCGGAGACCACCCCCCGCACCAGGCGCCGGAGCGCCTCGGGGGAAGGACGTCCCTTCACCTTGGCGTGATAGACCTTGGGCACCCCATGCCGGGGATGGGTGAGGAAATTTGCCAGCTCTCCGTCGTTGGTGAGGAGGAGCAGCCCCTCGGTGTCCCAGTCCAGGCGTCCGACGGGAAAGAGTCTGGGCAGGCCGGTCCTCGGCAAGAGCGACACGACCACCGGGCGCCCTTCCGGATCGGAGACCGCCGTGATGTACCCCCCGGGCTTGTGCAGCATCACGGTAACCGGGGCTTCGGTGCGCACACGGACGCCGTCAACCTGGACCCGGTCCCGCTGGGGGTGGACTCGAGACCCGGCGATCCGGATCACCGCCCCGTTCACCTGCACGCGCCCCTCGGCGATCAGCTCTTCGCAATGTCGTCTCGATGCGACACCGGCCCGCGCCAGGAACTTCTGGAGCCGCTCGCCCGCGGACGACGCCTCCGCGGACACGACCCGCGCCGGGCGGGCCGGTTCTGGGATCCGCGGCGCGCTTGCCCTAGGCCGGGCGGGAGGCCGACGCCTTTCCTGGCTCGGCCTCGGTCGCTGGTCCCCCGCCTGAAGCGGACTCGGCGGGCTCGGCCGCGGGGGCCGATTCCACCTCGGCTGATTGGTCGGGCCCGACGGTCGTGGAGGCCGATTCCTCGGCTGATTGCTCTGGGTCACCGGCCGCGGGGCTCGGCTCCTGGCCGACTGACTGCTCGATATCGACGGCGGCGAGAAGCGATTCCTCGGCTGATTGCTCGGAGTCGACGGCCGCGGGGGCCGATTCCTCGACTGGCTGATCGGGGCCGATGGCGGTGAGGGCCGGGCCTTCCTCGAGAACTCGTTCGATGTCACCGGCCGCGGGGCTCGGCTCCTGGCCGACTGATTGCTCGATATCGACGGCGGCGAGAAGCGATTCCTCGGCTGATTGCTCGGAGTCGACGGCCGCGGGGGCCGCTTCCTCGACTGGCTGATCGGGGCCAACGGTCGC
>JAPLLC010000178.1 GCA_026387775.1 Candidatus Methylomirabilota bacterium
CGTCCCGGCCGATTTCCATGCGGTGGTCGATCACGGCGGACAGGAATGGGGTTGGGGTGAGTTCCGCGTACGCCAGCGAGGTGATGTTGTCGAGGGTGGGAAGGACGCCCACATAATAGCCAAGCTGGTGCCGGAAGGCCTCCCGCACCTCGACGAAGGAGCCGAAGGTCCGGAGGTCCCGCGCCTCCGGGCAGGGACGGAGGCCGGTGGTCGGATTCGTACCGCCGTTCAAGGCGATTTCGAGCACCTTCAGCAGATTGACGTGCGAGGCCCCGCCCGTCCCCGTGTTGAAACGGCCGGCTACCTGCGGCTCGGAACACCCCATCACGCACCAATCGCGGGCGTCCTCCAGGGTGACCCCGAGTCGCAGGAGCAGAGGGACGCCGACCTCGTCGTTGAAGAATCCCGGCATGCCTCCCCTGTGGCGCAGCAGGCAGTGCGCCGCCTCCAGAAGGTACTCGTCCGGCGACCCGTCGTGGACCCGGACCACCACGGTCGGCTGGGCAAGCTTGAGGCTGCCGGTCGCCTCCAGGCAGACGGAGGTGAGGTCATTCACCGCATCCAGCCCCTCCCGGGTCTGGCCGCCTAGCGTGACGGTCTGGAACATGGGATACCCGCTCATGTACTGCGTGTACGCCCACTCCCGGACCTTGTTCACTTCGCTGCACTTCAGCCAGAAGCACTCCACCAGTTCCAGGGCCTGCTCGCGCGTGAGGCGGCCGAGGGTGAGGTCCGCGGCATAGTACGGGAAGAGGTACTGATCGAAACGCCCCGGGCTGATCGAGTGGCCGTTGGCCTCGATCTGGAGCAGGAGGTGGACGAACCAGTAGGCCTGTATCGCTTCCCGGAGCGTGCGGGCGGGATGGGCAGGGACCCGCCGGCAGACCTCGGCGATCCCGAGTAGCTCGGCCCGGCGCGAGGGGTCGGCCTCGCCGGCCGCCTGCCGCTCGGCCAAGGCGGCGAATCGCGCGGCGAACTCGATCGCCGCCTCGAGACTGATCACCACGGCCTCGTAGAAGAGCTTCTTGTCGATGCTCTCCGGCCGGGTCATGTCGAGCGCGGCCGCCCGGCGGCGCGCCTCGTCGATGAGGCTCCGAAGCCCCACCTGCATCGTGCGCTGGTAGTTGGCGATGATGTGGCCGTCGCCGGTGCTGAGGCGGCTCAAGTTCGTGATGACCTGGTTCAATGTGGAGAGGCGAAAATCAAAGGCTGTGGCGAGGTCCGCGGGGAGGCTGTGGCGCGTGACTGCCGTCACCCGATCCTGGTAGGTCCGGCCCTCCCAGTACCCGCACACCGCGCGGAGGGCCGCCTTGGTCTCTTCGCTGACCGCGAACCGGTCGATCGGCCGCTTCGGGAGCTCATCCAGCTCCTCGCGAATCCAGCGTACGGCATACTCGGGGAACACGGGCGCGGCCCGCGGCGTGCCGGCCTGGTTGCCGACGATCAGCTCGCCCGGCCGGATGTAGATGCTCATCTCCCGGAGGATCCTGGCAAAGCCCATGGCCCGCCGGATCACGATGGGCTGCCCCTCAGTCTCGCGCCAGGAACGCGTCAGGAGCACCGCCCGCTCGGGGCAGAGGGCCGGCTCGACCGCCAGAAGCGTATCCTTGAGAAGCTCCGTCCGCGCGCTCACAAGCAACCTCCCATCACGTGATCGCCGTCACCGATGGTGTATCTTATCATGGAATATCGGGAAGACGCGCGACAAACGGGTTGACGAGATCATGGTTGTCGAGGGAAAGTACCCCGTCGGGTGTCTGTCCTTGGCCGAAGCCGGGAAGGTGAAACCGGGCCTGCGCCCAGCGGTGTGACCGTCTGAGCAATTACCGACTAGGAGGTGGTGAATGCAGCGGGACAGCGGACGGCATCGGCACGACCTGCGGGCCATCGCGCGACGGGCGATGATCGAGCGCGACTTGCTGCCGGACTTTTCCTCAGCCGTGATGGCGGAAGTCGCTCGGAGCCAAGCGGCGACCGCCAACGGAGCCCCAGGGGCGCGGGATCTGCGGGGACTCCTCTGGTGCTCGATCGACAACGATGATTCGCGGGATCTCGATCAGCTCACCGTGGCAGAACCGATGGGCGGGGGGACGGTCCGGATTCTGGTGGCGATTGCCGACGTGGACGCAGCGGTCGCGCAGGGGTCGGCGACGGACGGTCACGCGCGGCACAATACCACCTCGGTGTACACGGCCGCCGCGATCTTCCCCATGCTGCCCGAGCGGCTGTCGACGGACCTCACCTCCCTCGGCGAAGGCGAGGACCGGGTGGCGCTGGTGGCGGAGATGACGGTGAACGCCGACGGGACCGTGGGCGCGGCGGACCTCTATCGCGGCGTGGTGAAGAATCGCGCGAAGCTGGCCTACAACGCGGTCGCCGCATGGCTCGACGGGACGGGACCGATCCCGGATCGGGCGGCCGGCGTGACGGGCATGGAGGCCCAGCTCCGGCTGCAGGACCAGGTCGCAGAGCGGCTACGGGACGTGCGACACCACCACGGGGCGCTGAGCCTGGAAACCATCCAGGCGCGGCCGGTGTTCGAGGGCGAGACACTGACCGATCTGGAGGTGGAACATCCCAACCGAGCCCGGGCGCTGATCGAGGACTTCATGATCGCCGCGAACGGCGCGATGGCGCGCTATCTGGCGGCGCGCGGCTATCCCGCCTTGCGCCGGGTCCTGCGCTCCCCCGAGCGGTGGGAGCGCATCGTCGAGCTGGCCGCCGGGCTGGGGGCGTCGCTCCCCCCGGAGCCGGCCGCGGTCGCCCTCGACCTGTTCCTGGCGGCGCGCCGCCAGGCCGACCCCCTGCGGTTCCCCGATCTGTCTCTGGCCATCCTCAAGCTGATGGGGCGCGGGGAGTATGTCGTGGAGCTCCCCGGCCAGACGGCGCCCGGCCACTTCGGGCTGGCCGTCCCCGCGTACACCCACGCCACGGCGCCCAACCGGCGCTTCCCGGACGTGATTTCCCAGCGGCTGGTGAAGGCGGCGCTGGCCAGCCGCCCGGCCCCATACACGAATGCGGAGCTGCAGACGCTCGCCCAGCACTGCACCGAGGCGGAGAACCAGGCCAACAAGGTCGAGCGGCAGGTGGGAAAATCGGCCGCGGCACTCCTGCTGGAGTCCCGGATCGGGCAGCCGTTCGACGCCATCGTCACGGGGGCTTCACCGAAGGGGACATGGGTCCGCATCCTGCGGCCGCCCGTGGAAGGCAAGCTGGTCCAGGGTGCCGACGGACTGGACGTCGGCGACCGGGTGCAGGTCACGCTGATGGCGACCGATGTCGAGCGGGGCTATATCGATTTTGCGAGGGGGACGGCTCGCCGGCAGCTTCCACCCACACCGGTGGGCGATTGGGGGCCACAGACTGACGCATGCTTGCGATCCTGAACGTCAACACCCCCTTCTTCGCCCTGGTCCTGTGCGGGTATCTCGCCGCCAGGTACCGCCTGTTGCCGGAGAACTCGGTGCCGGCCCTCAACACCTTCGTCCTGTATTTCGCCCTGCCGTGCATGCTCTTTCGCTTCTCGTCCGGCACGCCATTTCACCAGATCCTCAATCTGCCGGTGTTCCTTGCCTACATGATGACCGGGCTCACGGTCCTTGCAATCTTCGCCGCGGCGATCCGCTTCGCGGCGGGCGAAGGCGTGCGCGAGTCGGCGTTTGCCTCCCTCGCGGCCGCCTGGTCGAACTGGGGATACATGGGGATCGCGCTGATCCCCGCGCTCCTGGGACAGGCCGCACTCGCCCCGTTGATCGCGGCAGGCATGGCGGATCTCCTGGTCGTGATTTCCGCGGGGCTGGCCCTCGCTTCGCTGGAGCACCGGGGGAACGGCGGGGTCGGAGACGCGCTGAGGGGCGCGCTGCTTCATGTCGCCAGAAACCCGCTCATCTGGGCGGTGATCCTGGGCACCGGGTTCTCCGCGTTCGGGTTCCGCTTGCCCGTCGCGCTCGAGCAGCTCGCACAGCTCTTGGGACAAGCAGCGGGGCCGGTGGCGCTGTTCACCATCGGGGTCTCCCTGTATCGTCCCGGGACCCGCGTCTGGCGCGGCGACGTCCTGCTGATCTCCGGTGCCAAGCTGCTCTTCCATCCGTGTCTTGCAGCCCTGGTGGCACTCTACGTGTTCCACTTGCCGTGGCTCGAAGCGCGCACGCTGGTCTTGATGGCCGCCCTGCCCGTGGCCGGCACCGTCTTCCTGTTCGCCGAACGACAGGGCGCCAATGCGGAGCGGATTGCGGCCTCCATCCTCGTCTCCACCGCATTGGCTTTCGTCAGCTTCTCCGCCTTGTGCTGGGCCCTTGGGCTTCGGTTGCCGGGCTAACCGTACCCTCCTCAGCCGGATGAAACCTCGGTATGGTCCGGCCACGGTGATGTGGTGTGTGCGCATCGAGATGGCCACAGGCACCATCGCAACTCAAAGGCGGGCTTCAATCCGGCAGCAGGTGGTACTCGATGATCTGTTTCGAGTTGAAGCGCGGAATCTGCAAGTAGTAGCTCACGACCTCTTCCAGGGCCTCGACCGGAACCATGCCGACCAGCTCGCACTCCTTCACCGTCACGCCGTATCGCGCCGCCTCGGCCTTGATCAACTCCACCGCCCGGTGGATCGGCGTCTTCTGATAGTTCGTGAGGTTCATGGAGACCTGCACGATCCCTTTCTCCTCCAGCCGCAGTCCAAAGGCCTTCACAAAGCGCAGGCCGCCACCCACGTGGCGGACGGCGTTGGCGATCTTCTTCGCCACCTCCAGATCATTCGTGTGAAGATTCACGTTGAACGCGATCAGGGGCATCCGGGCCCCCACCGCCGTCACCCCGGATCGCTCGTTGAGCGCCTGGGGGCCGGCGTCCACCGTCCAGACCGGATCCTGGAGCTTCTTGGCCATCCCCTCGTACTCGCCCTGCCGGATGTCGGTAAGGCTGCGCCGGGTCTCGCCGGTGCACGCCTCTTCGTAGAAGAACACCGGGACCCGGTGCTTCTCGGCAAACGCCCGGCCGAACCGGCGCGCGATCTCTACCGCCTCGGCCATGGTCATGTTCCGTATCGGGACGAACGGCACCACGTCCACAGCACCCATGCGGGGGTGGCTCCCCTTGTGCCTTCGCATGTCGATCAGATCCAGGGCCCGCGACGTCACGGCCATGACGGCAGCCTCCACGGCATCCGGCGCGCCGAGAAACGTCGTCTCCGCCCGGTTGTGGTCCTTGTCCTTGGAGAGATCCAGGACCTTCACCGGGAACTGCTTCAGGACGGCCGCCAGCTCCTCCAGGAAGCCCGGATCCCGCCCCTCGCTGAAGTTCGGCAGGCATTGCAGGATCTTCATGTCTAGTAGCTCATCGTGTCGAGCTTCACCTTGCCGCGGAAGATATAGTAGATGCTGCCGGTGTACGCCAGAACGATGGGGACGCCGATCAGCGCGATGATCAGCATGATGGTGAGTGTTGCAGGCGAGGAGGCGGCATTGTAGATCGTCAGACTGAGATCCGGGTTCGGCCGCGACAGCACCAGGGTGGGGAAGATGCCGATCGCCACCAGGGTCATCAGACCGACCATGGCGGCCCCGGAGGAGAGAAACGCCAGGAAGTCGCTGCCGAGATGAATCTCGCGTGGAATGTTGGCGATGGCCAGCATCGTGAGGACCGGGACCGCGAAGAAGATCGGGTAGTCCCGCATCTGCTGGCTCATGTGGGGCAGGTACAAGAGCGTGGTCATGGTGGTGAGGCCGTAGCAGATGACGAAGAAGATGATGCTGTTGTTGATCCAGCCCCGGGCGATCTCGTGAAGCTCGCCCTCGGTCTTCAGCGCGGTGTAGATTGCCCCATGCATCATGAACAGCGCCAGGGTCGTCACCCCCACCAGCAGCGCGTAGGGGTGCAGCAAGCCCAGGAAGGAGCCCGCGAACTCCCGCTGGACGTCCAGGGGGACTCCCCAGATGATGTTGCCGAAGGCCACCCCAAGCAGAATGCTGAGGACGATGCTGGCGACGGAGAAGCTCACGTCCCACATCCGGCGCCACCAGAGCATGGGCAGCTTGCTGCGAAATTCGATGGCGACGGCCCGGAAGATGAGGACGCAGAGGACCAGCATGAAGGCCAGATAGAACCCAGAGAAGACGGTGGCGTACACCTCGGGGAAGGCGGCGAAGAGCGCCCCGCCGCCCGTCACCAGCCAGACCTCGTTCCCATCCCAGACCGGCCCGATGGAATTGATCATCAGGCGGCGGTGCTCGTCCTTCCGGGTCAGCAGATGGAGCGCCCCCACCCCCAGGTCAAACCCGTCCAGGATCGCGTACCCCGTCAGGAGAACGCCGATCATGACGAACCAGATGGTGTTGAGATCAGGCATGAGACTCACCGCGGGTGATACGCCGCTTCCAGGTCATCGGCCAACGGGCCATGCCGGATCTTCTGATCCAGCAGGTAGATGAAGAGCACAAAGAGCGCCAGGTAGATCAGGACGAACATGGCCAGCGACGTCAACACCTGGCCCGACGTCACCGTGGGGGACACCGCGGCGGCCGTGCGCATGAGCCCATACACGATCCACGGCTGCCGCCCGACCTCGGCGGTGAACCACCCTAACTGGTTGGTCGCCTGGGGGCCGAGGACGGCGAAGACGTACAGCCACAACAACCACCGCTGCTCGAACAGCGTCCCGCGCCACCAGAGGAATGCCCCCAGCAGACTCAGCGCCATCAGCCCCATCCCGATTCCCACCATGGCATGGTAGGCCTGGAAGACCGGCTGAACCGGCGGC
>JAPLLC010000232.1 GCA_026387775.1 Candidatus Methylomirabilota bacterium
GCAACGGGACGAAGATAAACGTCTCGACCAGTTGACCATGTTCGGCGAGTAGTCGCCACCTTCAGGTGGCGCGAGTTCTACCAACCGCTTTGAGCGGTTCACATCTTTCAAGCCACCGGCTTTGCCGGTGGTGGCTGACTACGGCTCGCGCTTCACTGGATTCTGGCGGTACGGCTTCGAGCTGGGCTACGGGAACCTCACGGGCTTTGGCGACAAGGTCAGTGTCCGGGGCATCAAGTCCGACTCCAACGGCCTCAGTTTCGGGCGGGCGAGCTTCCTGATCCCCATCGGCGATTACGAGACCAAGCTCGCGGGCAGTTACGTGTATTCGGATAGTGGCGTCGGGGCGGAGTTCGCGCCTCTGGACGCGGGAGGGAATCTCCAGTCTGCAGTGCTGGAAATCATCCAGCCGTTCATGAAGACGGCGGGGGTGAACTTCCAGATGAGCGGGGGATTCGAATATGTGCGGATAGTGAATAAAGTGCTAGGGGCCAAGGCCGGGATCGACGACCTGCGGGTCTTCCGGCTGGGCTTCAGCGGCGATTACCGGGACAACTACCTCGGCCGCTGGTTCTACGGCCTCAACTGGTATCAGGGAGTTCCGTGGCTCGGGGGCAACTGGAAGAACGACAGCGGGGCGAGCATCCCCAACGGCCCGGGCTCTTTCTCCAAGTGGACCCTCGACCTGGCGCGCCTGCAATCCCTGGTCATCGGGGGAAGCTACCTCGTCCTGCGCGGCACCGGCCAACTGGCGAATGTCAACATGGTGTCCTACGAGCGCATGGCCGCCGGCGGCTACTACACGGTCCGGGGCTACCCCCTGGCGGAGTACTCGGGGGACAAGGGCTATGTGGTCACGGCCGAGTTGGTGGTGCCGATTCCAGGCCTGCGGGAGTGGGTGCAGATGGTGGCGTTCGTGGACCACGCAGGGGTGTTCCCGATCTCGCCGGACAAGACCATCGGGGAGAAGGGCCACTTCCTGTCGGGGGTCGGGGGCGGGTTTCGCGTCGGCGTCCCGATCCCGCAGGCCCTCGGGGGTACGCTACAGGTGCGACTTGACTACGGTATCCACGTGGGATCGCCGAAGCCCAGCAGCGAGAAGAGCGGCCTGGGACAAGGCCTTCCCGGCATCTTCTATCTGTCGTCCAGCTTCAGGTTCTGAGAGTGCAGACTGGCCGGGGGCCGTCGGAGGGAGCGGATGTTTCCACTTTCATCCGGTGCCTCGTTGTAGTGAGGGGGAAAGACCATGAGCGGTAAGCGAGCGAAAGCGCGGCGTCGGGCCAGTGGCGTAATCAGAGACGGCGGGGGAGTCCGCCTGCGCCGCCGCACCCAGCCTCCCTGGCGCTGGATCGGCGGGATGGCCGCCGGTGCGGCGTCGGGCCTCTTGTCGGTGGCGGCGGCCTGGGCCTTGCCGGAAGGGGGTGTGGTCGCCAGCGGCTCGGCTACGATCGGGCAACCCACCCCGAGCAGCATGGTCATACGGCAGGACAGCTCGCAACTGATCCTCAACTGGCAAGGCTTCAGCATCGGACAGGGACAAGGGGTCCGGTTCGACCAGCCCTCCAACTCGGCGGTGGCCCTGAACCGGGTGGTGGGGCAGGACCCGAGCCAGATCATGGGCTCCCTCCTCGCCAACGGTCGCATCTTCCTGACGAATCCCAATGGGGTGCTGTTCGGTCCCTCGTCGCACGTGGAGGTGGGCTCCCTCCTCGCCACGACGCTCCAGATCACGGATCAAAACTTCCTGACGGGGAAGTACCGCTTCACGCAGAGCGAGATCCACCCGCTCGCCTCCGTCGTGAATCAAGGGGAGATCGTCGCCGCACCCGGCGGGTTCGTGTCCTTCGTGGCGCCGGAAGTCATGAACCGCGGGACCATCACGGCCCGCTTGGGCACCATCGCCCTCGGGGCGGCCGAGGGGGCGACGCTCGATCTGCGCGGAGATGGCCTGATCAACCTGATCCTGACCGAGCCGGTACGGGCCGGCCTTCTGGGTGGCGTCACCAACGCCGGGAAGCTACAGGCCGAGGGGGGCTACGTCGCCCTGGCCGCCAAGGTCGCCGGCGACGTCCTGCGCTCGGTGGTCAACAACGAGGGGGTCATCGAGGCCGGGTCCCTGGTAGATCACGGCGGAGTGGCGCGACTGGTGTCCGAGCAGGACGGGATCACGATGAACTCAGGGACGATCGACGTCTCTGCCGCGCAGGC
>JAPLLC010000052.1 GCA_026387775.1 Candidatus Methylomirabilota bacterium
CCGGGTCCCGGCGGCGTCCCGGACGCACCAAAGGTCGCACATCCACCGCACAGCAGGACCAGCAGCCACAGCACCCCCCAGTGCATTCTTCCTCGTATCGTCATGATCGCTCTCCCGGTCTCTTTCCGGTCGTCGGTTTCCACTTGCGGCTCCGGAAGAAGTATACCACGAAGCCCAACGCGGCTTCCAGCAGAACCCTTCCACCTAGTCTACCGTGTCCGAAATCCCTCCGCTCCAAAGCGCCAGATCCGTGAGGGATTCCTCCACCGCGGCCAGCTCCCGCTACAGGGCGCAGGCGAGCGCTTGGGCCTCCTGGACGGACACCGCCTCGAAGCGAAGCGCCTCCCCGGGCAGGAGCTGCGCCAGCTTCGGCAGGTCGGGCCCGATCACCGTGGCGATCTTGGTATAGCCGCCCGTCGTCTGCCGATCCGCGAGGAGGACGATCGGCTTGCCGTTCCCCGGAACCTGGATCCCGCCCGGCGGAATCCAATCCGAGATGATGTCCGCCGCCCCGACGTGCTCGATGGCCGGCCCCTCCAGGCGGCAGCCCATCCGGTCCGACGACGGCGACACCGCGTAGACGGACGTGAGGAAGGTGCGCCGTCCGACTTCGCTGAACGCCTCCGCCTGCGGGCCGAAGACCACCCGGATGATCTGGGGGACGTCGAAGCCCGGCAGCCAGCTCCGCGGCACCCCGCAGCCGGCCCAGCGCGCGGACAGCCCCGCCGCCGGTCCGACCATCAGGAGATCCCCATCGCGAAGCGGCCGCCCCTCGAGCCCGCCGAAGCCCGCGGCCAGGCTCGTGGAGCGGCTCCCCAACCGCACCGGCACATCGAGGCCGCCCCCTACGGTCAGGTACCCCCGCATCCCTCGCCGACAGTGGCGAATGTCCAGGAGCTGCCCCGCGCGCGCCTGAAACGCCTGATACCAGGGCACCGGCTCCCCGTCCAGATCCGCCTCCATCTCTGCGCCGGTCAGGGCCAGCACCACACCCGTCTGGATCCTGATCTGGGGGCCGAGGAAGCTGATCTCCAGTGCGGCCGCGTCTTGAGGGTTCCCGACGAGGATGTTGCCGACGCGCAGGGCGATCTCGTCCATGGCCCCGCTCACGGTCACGCCAAACTTCTGGGAGCCGATGCGGCCCCGGTCCTGCACGGTCGTGAGCAGTCCCGCCCGGAGCACCTCCAGCGCTTGCCGTGATGCCAACGCCGACCCGCTTCCGGGCTCCCGTCTCTCCCCCGCTCCCTGGCTCCCTGGCTCCCCTACTCCCTGGCTCGGCTCTCGGCTCTCGGCGCCCCAATACTCCCGGTCCAGCCGGTCGTACTCCTCCCGACTGACGGGGTCGAACTGGACCGCGTCGCCCGCCAGCATGGGCGTCGGCGGGTCCCGTAGCGGATCGAAGAGCGGCGCGGGCGTTCGCCCGATCAGGCGCCAGCCGCCCGGCGTCTCTGCCGAATAGGCTCCCGTCTGGCTCCCGCCGATCCCCACCGCCCCGCGCGGCGTCTTGGTCCGCGGCGACGGAAGGCGCGGTGTGTGGAGCGGCTCGGGCAGCCCGCCCAGGTACGCAAACCCCGCCGTGAAGCCGATCATGTGGACATGGTAGGGAGTCTGGCTGTGCAGCCGGATCACCTCGGCTTCGCTCAGCTTGGTGTGCTCGGCCACGAACTCTAGGTCGGGGCCGAACTCGCCTCCATAGCAGGTGGGGAGGCGCACCACCTTGGGCGGAGGCAACTGCTCCGGATCGAGCGACGCCAGCGCGCCCTCGATCCGACTCCGCAACTCCTCACTGGTCAGCTGCACCGGATCGTACTGGACGCCCAGGGAGCGATAGGTGGGGACCAGGGCCAGCAGGCCGGGAATGCGGGCCGCCTCCAGGGTCAAGGCCAGCGTCCGGACCTGGTTGTTGATGGCGACATCGATCGTATCCCCGAATTCAACGACCAGACCCCGGTCACCCGCCGCCAGGAACCGAACCGCCATTGTCTCTCCTCTATCGCGCGACGCCGCGGCCGGTTCAAGAGCCCGGCGCCGGACCGTCTCCCGCATTCGTACGGATCGGACCTCTTTTTACCACAAAGCCAAGAAACTCGTCCACCCTATAGCTCCCTCGGTTTTTTGCTCTCAAATCCGCCGGCTGCCCGCTCCAGGCCCCGCGGAGGCGGGCAGCCGGCTACGGCTCGCGGGCCGCGTACTTCCGCTCCAGGGCCGCATAGCGGGAGCGGCCGACGACCTCGAACATCTCCTGGAACGAGACCATCCGCTCGGCGTACCGGTCGGTCGTCCCGTCCGCCCGGAGGACTGCGAGGACCTCCTGGATGGCCTTGATGGAGGCGGTCCAGGCCGATATGGGGTAGATGACCAGCCGGTAGCCGAGCTCCCAGTACTCCTTGGCGCGGAGCACCGGGGTCTTGCCCCCGCCCTCCACCACGTTCACGAGGTGGATCCCCGGAACCTCCCGGGTGATGCGGCGCATCTCCTCCAGCGTCCGCGGCGCCTCCACGAAGAGGACGTCCGCGCCGGCCTCCCCGTAAGCGTGCGCACGATCCAGCGCGTCCTCTAGACCGGTCACGGCGATGGCGTCGGTCCGGGCGATGAGGACGAAGTCGGGGTCCCGCCGGGTATCCGCGGCCGCCCGGATCTTCTGGACCATCTCCGCCTTCGGGACGAGCTGCTTGCCCTCGGTGTGGCCGCACTTCTTGGGCATCACCTGGTCCTCCAACTGGATGGCCGCCAGGCCGGCGCTCTCGAACTCCCGCACCGTGCGGATCACGTTGACCGCGCTGCCGAAGCCGGTGTCCACGTCGCAGATCGCCGGGACCGACGCCACCTGCACGATACGCCGGGCGGCCTCCAGCAGCTCGCTCATGGTCGTCAGACCGATGTCGGGCACCCCCACCACGTGACTCGCCAGCCCCGCCCCGGTGAGGTAGAGGGCCGAGAAGCCCGCCTGCTCGGCGAGCAGCGCCGACACCGGGTCGAAGCAGCCCGGCGCCATCAGGATGTCCGGCCCCTGCAGCAGCCGCCGCAGGCGCGTCGTGGGTCTCTCCGTCGTCTGGTCCATCCGTCCTCTCCTTGCCGCTGCCGGCGTCCGCCGCACGCGCCGCGGGCCGGGCGGTGACGCCCGGCCCGCCTGTTCCTGTCCGTCTCGCCCTCTCACCGCGAGCAGGATTATCAACCTACGCGATTGAAATACCCGCTTTCGCCCAGGCGACTCAAAAAGGTCCAGATGCAAGGCGGCACGCGTAAGGCCGAGTGAGGCGTACTGGGGTACGCCGCAACGAGCGCCTAAGCAGGCGGGTACCCAGCCAGAGGCTGGGTGACCGCAGATGGCCCTTTTTCAGCCGCCTGCTAGATCTGCTGCCCCACCTCGGGCTCGGCCGTTCCCGGCCGGGCGGCGCGGCGGCTCAGGCCCCGCGCCAGCCGGGCCGCGTATGTGAGCCCCAGCAGGCCGAAGCCCACCGGCAGGAGCAGGTAGGGGATCCACAGGGGCGTCCCCAGACTGGTGGACATCCGATCGTTGTGCTGCCAAGCCGTCCAGGCCATGCTGAATCCCTTCCAGGTCAGGACCGCCGAGAACAGGACGCCTGCCACATCCCCCACCGGCGCCAGCGTCTGCCGGAGGCCCTCCGGCAGCCGCTCGGTGAGGAAGGTGACCTGGATCTGCGTCCCGGCGGTCAGCGTGTCCGCCGCCGGCACCGCGCAGAGGAACACCAGCAGGAAAGTGTTGACCTCCAGGGCCCAGATGGTGGGCGCCAGCAGGACGTAGCGCATCAGGACGTCGTAGCAGATGCTGACGACCATGAAGGCCAGCGCGACCTCCCCCAGGGCGCCGCTCAGCCGCCCCAGCCGCTCGAGGAATCCTCCGGAGGACACCGGCGCGTTCATGCCTTGCCCACAACCAGGTCGATCGCCTTCTGGCCGATCTCTTCCCCGACCTGCTTCTTCCACCAGGCCCAGACCGGCTGGCTCTTCTCCTCGAACTGCTTCAGCTCCTCCTTGGTGGGAGCGACCGACTTGATGCCGGCCTTGGCGACCGTCGGCCAGATGACCTCCGGGTAATACTTCTTGTTCACCACCTGGGCCGAGTTCAGGTCGTACCAGCGCGCGGCCTCCAGGAAGATCGGCTTGGCCTTGTCGGGCACCTTGTCCCACGTGCTCTTGAGCATGTAGACCCCGATGTTGAAGCCCGTCACCGGCAGCTTGTAGCAGTATTTGATCTGCTCGTGGATCTTGCGGCCGACGATGGTGCTGACGTTGGCGACCACGGCGTCCACGGTCCCGCGCTGCACGGCCAGGTACAGCTCCGAGGAGGGGATCCGGGCCCCGGCCACGCCGAAGGGCTTCAGCGCCTCCTCGGCCTCGTAGGAGACGATCCGCACACGCTTGCCCTTCAGGTCGGCGAGGCTCAGGACCTGCTTGCTCCCGCTCCAGATGTACTCGGGCTCGTAGATGCCGCCGCCGCTGGCCAGCATGAAGATGTTGTCCTTGGCCAGGACCTCGTTGATGAGCTTCCAGAGCGGCGTGTCCATCTGGAGCCGCTCGCCGTGCTCGTACAATTCGCCGCAGAGGCTGGGCAGCCCGGTGATGCCCAGGATGGGGAAGGTCCGGGTGATATAGGAGGCGGTGTGGAACATGAACTGGATGGTCCCGGCGCGCAGGGCCTGGGTCTGCTCGTCGGTCTTGACCAGGGTGCCGGAGTCGAAGAAGTCGATCTTCATCAGGTCCCCGGAATCCTTCTTCAGCCGCTCCACGAACCCCTTGATCGGCGGGAAGAGGTCCTCGTAGCCCGCCGTCAGGTACGTGACGCCGGTGTACGTCGGCGGCGCCGCCAGGGCCGGCCGGCTGAAGGCGCCCGTCGCCAGGGTGGCGGCGCCGGCACCCAGCGTCTTGAGCAGGTCGCGTCGGGTCATGCGTGTCATGGCAGCCTCCTTTGCCTTGCAGCCCGTTGATCAATGCACTCTGGACGAAAACCCATACACATGGTGTGGGTCGTTCTCGGCAGATTCCCCCAAGACAGGCAATGTTCAACGGGCTGCTAGTTCATGAAGCTAGGCAGCCACAGCGCCAGCGGGGGATACAGCGTGAACAGGAGCAGACAGGCCAGCTGCACGAGCAGGAACGGCAGGCTCGCCCGGATGATCTCCTCCACGCTGAGAAACGGACAGCAACTGTGCAGCGTGTACAGGTTCAGGCCCACCGGGGGGGTCACCACCGCCAGCTCCAGGTTGATCACCAGGACGATCCCGTACCAGAGCGGGTCGAAGCCCAGCGCCTTGACCAGCGGCAGGAGGATCGGCGTGGTGATCACGACCAGCGAGGCGGCGTCCACGAACATGCCGCCCACGATCAGGATCGCCTGCACGATCAGGATCATCACCATGGGGGGCAGCTGCAGCGCCATGAGGGCGTTGGTCACCGTCTCGGGCAGCCGCACCATGTTCAGGTAGTCGCCGAAGATCTTGGCGCAGCAGATGATCAGCATGATGGCCACGCTGATCCGCAGGCTCTCCCGCAGGATCCGGACTACCTTGGCGACGCCCATGTCCCGGTACACCAGGCCCGCCACCAGGAAGGCCCCCGCCGCCCCAAGGGCCGAGGCCTCCGTCGGGGTGGCGACCCCGAGGTAGATCGAGCCCAGCACCAGGACGATCAGGATGGCGGTCGGCCACACACGCCGCAGGGCCGCCCAGCGGTCGGCCCACGTGAACTGCAGGTCCGCCGACGCGGGGGCCATCTCCGGCGAGATCTTCACCCGGACGAAGATGTAGAGGCTGAGGCCGAAGGCCAGGACCAAGCCGGGCACGATGCCGCCGATGAAGAGCTTGCCCACCGACTCCCCGGTGATGGCGCTGTAGATGATGAAGGGCACGCTGGGCGGGATCAGCATGGCCAGGGCGCCGGCGGTCACCACCGAGCCGGCGGCGATCCGCGTCGAGTAGCCGTGCTTCACCATCTCGGGGACCGCCATGGAGCCGATGGCGGCCACGCCGGCCACACTGACGCCCGAGACGGCTCCGAAGACGGTGCAGGCCCCCACGGAGGCAATGGCCAGCCCCCCGGGCAGCCAGGAGAGCCAGCGTGAGGCCAGGTGGAACAGGTCGGCCCCGATGGGGCTCTTGGCCAGGACGTGGCCCATCAGGACGAAGAGAGGCAGCGCCACCAGCTCGTAGGTCGTGGCCTGGCCGAAGAAGGACGTGATCGTCAGCGACAGCACATCCGGCCCGCGGAAGAGGTACAATCCGAGGCTGCCGGCGAGCCCGAGCGCGATGAAGATGTGGGTCCCCAGCAGGATCAAGACCAGGAACAGGACGGTGACGCCGATCGCCTCGAGCATTCACACCTCTCTGGATGCACCGATCTTCATCCGCCACGGAAACCCAGCGCCTTGGCGGGGAGCAGACACATACCATTCGCCGCTTCGCCTTGTCAAGGCGCGGCTGTCTCGCCGGCTCGCCGCGCGTAGGAGGGCACGTACGCCTGCGCGTGCTCGCACACGGGTCGAAGTTGCCTGCCGAGCCTTCCGAAAGGGCCCACTTTCCTGTTGACAGCCGCGTCCGACCCGCCGGATACTTCGCCTCGCCTCGAGGGCGCGGCATGACTCGCATCCTTGTCGCTTCTCACTCACCTGCAGGAGGGAGGTCGCGAATGTACCGTCCGGACAGCATCTTCGAGTTCTCGTTGAACCACTTCATCAAGTTCGGCGCCGGAGCCTGCGCGGAACTCGGCTACGAGGTGCGCAAGTTTGGAGGCTCCAAGGCACTGATCGTCACGGATAAGGGAGTCGTGGGCGCCGGCATCCTGCAGAGTATCCTTCAGCCCCTGGAACAGGAAGGGATCTCGTATGCCGTATTCGATGGCGTGATCCCGGAGCCGACCGACCACACCTTCACCGAGTGCCTGTCGTTTGCCAGACAGGGCAGCTACGATATCATCATCGGCGTGGGGGGCGGCAGCGCCATCGATGTGGCGAAGACCGTCGGGATCCTCTTGAAGTTCGGCGGCGAGCTGCTGGACTACGTCGCGCCCCCCACCGGCCAAGGAAAGCCTATCCCCGGCATGGGGACCCCGGTCATCGCCTGCCCCACCACGGCGGGAACCGGGGCGGAGGTCTCGCCGGCCGCCGTCATCTCCTTCAAGGAGCTCAAGCTCAAGGCGGGGATTTCGAGCCCATACCAGCGGCCGACCCTGGCGCTGGTTGATCCCTGTCTGTGCATCAGCATGCCACCCAAGGTGACCGCCACCACGGGCATGGATGCCCTGTGCCACGCCATCGAAAGCTATGTGACCCGGCAATACGACCGGAAGGCCATGCCGGACGCTCCCGCCAAGCGTCCAGTCTACGGTGGATGCAATCCACTCAGCGATGCGATCGCCCTGCGGGCCGTCGAGCTCGTCTCCGACCATCTGCGCCGGGCCTGCGACAACGGCGAGGACCTGGAGGCCCGCTGGGGCATGTCGCTGGGCAGCCTGATGGCCGGCATCGCCTTCACCAATTCGGGGTTGGGCCTGGTCCACGCCATCGCGCTGAGTCTCGGGGGGAAGTATCCCATCTCCCACGGCGAGACGGTGGCCATCCTCTTGCCGGCCGTCATGGAATTCAATGCCCCAAGCAACTTCGCAAAATTCGAGGAGATCGCCCTGGTGATGGGCGAGGACACGGAGGGGCTATCCCGCGGCGATGCGGCCATGCTCGCCGTGCAGGCCGTCAAGCGCCTCGCGGCGGATATCGGCATCCCGTCGAGCCTGAAGGCCGTGGGGGTCGCGGAGAAAGACCTGCCGCTCATCGCCGAGGATGCGCTGAAAGTCCAAAGGTTGCTGGTGGGGAATCCGCGACGAGTCAGCACGGCGGCGCAAGTGGAATCGGTGCTGCGGAGAATCTACTGACCGCGCAGAGACGACCCGGCGGGAGGGCCATCGTCGGGAGCTGCAGGGCGGCCGTGGCGACCGCCCGTCGGCGCGCTCCGGCTCCGATCCTGTAATCACGAACGCCCTGCCGGAGATCGGCAGGGCGTTCGTGTTCCGTCGGGCCCGCGGCTGCCGCCCGGCTACTCCGTCTCGTCGTCCTCCAGCGGCTCTCCGCAGCCAGGGCACACCGCGTCCTCCTTGCTCACCACAGCCTCGCAAGCCGAGCAGTAGTAGGAGCGCTCGGCCTCGGCCAGGATGGATCTGGCCTCCTGCAGGTGCTCCTCGCCCACCCAGAGAAGGACTCGGGTCATATCCTTCGACATCGGCACCGGGGCGGAGTGGAAGGTGACGTTCTCCAGCCGGCACGGAATCTCGTTTTCGTTGAGCATCCCCTCGGCAAGCTGAGCCTGGATCTCATCGGTAAACTCTCCGGCCAGCTTCCACCTGTCGCTATGGTCCTCTGTCTCCTCGATATCCGGAGGGAGCGCCACCACGAGGGAGATCCGACACTCGGCACACGTGCCGATGCCTTCCACGTACTCGGCCTTGCACGCAGGACACCACATGGCTGCTCCTCCGGATGGCGACCGTCGCGCGGACTCGAAAAGACCAATCTTGTCCCCTGGGCGGCTGAAACCGCGGATTCCGGAATCAGGCGCGCGCCAGAAACTCGCCCAGCGGGCGGACCTGCACTCCGGCCGCGTCCAGTCGCTCGCGGACCTGCTGCGCGATCGTCGCCGCACCGGGAGTGTCTCCGTGCAGACAGATCGTATCAGCGTGCAGGCGGATCTCCTTCCCGGTGATCGCCGTCACGCGTCCCTGGGCCAGGCCGATCACCCGCTCGGCGACCCGGTCCGGATCGGTGATCAGCGAGCCGGCGATCTTGCGCGAGACGAGGCTTCCGTCTTCGTTGTAGGCCCGGTCCCCGAAGGCTTCGCACGCCACGCGCACGCCCAGCTCCTGCGCCGCCTTCAGCATCTCGGAATCCGGCAGGCCCATCAGGATGAGGTCGCCGCCGGCCTCCCGCACCCCCTCGGCGATGCCAAGGGACAGCTCCCGGTCCTTGGACGCCACATTGTAGATCGCCCCGTGCGGCTTGACGTGCTGAAGCCGCAGCCCCGCGGCCTCCACGAAGGCCCGCAGAGCCCCGATCTGATAGAGCACGTAGTCCCGCGCCTCGGCCCGGCTGATCTGCATCGGCCGGCGGCCGAAGCCGAGGAGATCCGGATAGCTCGGGTGGGCGCCGACGGCCACGCCCAGCGCCTTGGCCGCCGCCACCGTCTCGCGCATCACGGCCGGGTCCCCCCCGTGCCAGCCGCAGGCCACGTTGGCCGAGCTGACCCACCGCAGGATCTCGGCGTCAGCGCCGATCGTGTAGGCGCCGAACGACTCCCCCATGTCGCTGTTAAGATCGATCTGCATGACCGCCCTCCGCCTCGCTCAGATGCCGAGATAGACCTTCCGGACCATGTCCGACTCCAAGAGCTGCCGGGACGCTCCCGCAGCCACCATCCGCCCGCTCTCCAAGAGGTACCCGCGGTGCGAGACCCCCAGCGCCAACTGCACGTTCTGCTCGATGAAGAGCACGGTGACGCCGGCGGCGTTGATCTTCTTGATGATGTCCAGGATCTTCTGGACGATGATGGGTGCAAGCCCCAGGAACGGCTCGTCCACCATCAGGAACTTGGGCCGCGACATGAGGCCGCGCGCGAGGGCCACCATCTGCTGCTCGCCGCCGGAAAGGCTGTTGGCCATCTGATTGCGCCGCTCCTCCAGCATGGGAAACAACTCGAAGACCCATTTCAGGCTCTCGGCCCGCTGGGCGCGGGCCCGGGCCTGGTAGCTCCCCAGCAGGAGGTTCTTCTCCACCGTGAGGTAGGGGAAGAGACGCCGCTGCTCCATCACCTGCGAGAGGCCGCGGGTCACGATCTGGTGGGTGGGAAGTGTGTCGATGCGCTCGCCGCAGAACTCGACGCTCCCTTTGGACGGCTTGACCAGACCCGACACGGCGCTGATCAGCGTGCTCTTCCCGGCGCCGTTGGGGCCGAGCAGGCAGACCACCTCCCCTTCGCGCACCTCCAGCGAGACGCCCCAGAGCGCCTGGAAGTCCCCGTACTTCACCTCCAGATCCGTGACACAGAGCACGCGCTACCTCCCTGTCCCGCCTGTGAAACCCGTCCCGTCCCCGACCGTGGGGACCACGAACGCGTCGCCGAGATAGGCCTCGATCACTCGCCGCTCCTTCACCACCTCCGACGGAGGACCGTCGGCGATGACCTCGCCAAGGTGCAAGGCCACGATGCGGTCCGAGACGGACATGATCACCCGCATATTGTGCTCGATCACGACCAGGGTGAGCCCCTGCTCACTGCGCAGACGGGCGATGAGCTGGAGCAGCATGGGGATGGTGCGCTGGTCCACCCCACCCGTCATCTCGTCCAGGAGCAGGAGGCGCGGCCTGGTGGCCATGGCCCGCGCCATCTCCAGCCGCTTACGCTCGCCGATGCTCAGCGCCCGGGCGTCGGCGCCGGCCTTGTCCGCCAGCTCGACGATCTCCAGGAATCCCGCCGCCTCGCGCCGGGCCTTCTGCGGGTCGCGCTCGTGCTGCATGGCCGCCACCATCACGTTCTCGATCACCGTCATCCCCAGGAAGGGGCGGACCTTCTGGAAGGTGCGGCCGATCCCCAGCCAATTCACCTGGTCCGGACGCAGACCCACCAGGTCGCGATCGCGAAAGAGGATGCGACCCGTGGTAGGCGGATAGAAGCCGGTTATCTGCTCGAAAAGGGTACTCTTCCCCGCCCCATTAGGACCGATCAGCCCCAGGATCTCTCCCTCTTCCACCTTAAAGCTGACGTTGCTGTTGGCCACCAGCCCCCCGAAGCGCTTGGTGACCCCCTCGAGCTTGAGCAGAGCCATCAGCGCCTCCCCCACCGCCGGAACATGCCCACCAATCCCGCCGGCTGGAACACCGCCACGATTGTGAGCAGGGCGCCATACACCAAGAGATCCACGGCGCTACCGGTCCCACCCCATTTGATGCGCGTGAACTCGGACAGCGGCAGCATCAGAGCCGATCCGACCAGCGGTCCCCAGAGCGTCCCCACGCCGCCCACCACCGCCAGACAGCAGATCAGAATGGAGAGCGCGAGGGGAAAGACGCTGTCCGGATCGAGGTAGAGTACGTACTGCGCATAGAAGGTCCCCCCGACGGCCATGAAGGCCGCGGAGATGGCTATGGCGACCAGCTTGTATTTGGTGATGGAGATGCCCACGCTCTGCGCCGCGGCGCCGTCCTCGCGGACGGCCCTGAGGTAATAGCCCAGCCGGGCCCGCTCGATCCGCCAGGTGACATAGAAGCAGAGCGCCGCCAGCCCCAGAATGATGTAGTAGTAGAGATATTTGGTGCTATGGAACTGGAAGGCCGCCAGCGAATCCTGTCGGATCGGCAGTGTCAACCCCCGCGCTCCCCCGATGAACTCCCAGTTGATGGCCAGGGTATGGATGATCTCGCCGATGGCGATGGTGGCGATGGCGAAGTAATGGCCCCGCAGCCGGAAGCACGGATAGCCGATGACCTGGGACAGCCCCACCGCCAGGACCACCCCGACGACCATCCCCAGCCAGGGATTGACCCCGAAGGCCATCTGGAGCGCGCTCGACGTGTAGGCTCCCGTCCCAAAGAAGACCGCGTGCCCCAGCGACACCTGCCCGCAGTAGCCGGCCAAGATGTTCCAGGCCTGCGCCAGCATCGCGAACAGGAGCACCTTGATGGCCAGGTCCCGGTGGTATGGCATCGTGAAGACCAGCGGAAAAGCCAGGGCCACCAGCACCAGAAGGCCAAAGAGGAGCATCAGCACCGTGCGGCGACCGCTGGAACCCTGCCCTCCCGTTTCCAATCTCTCCGTCGTCGCCATCAGAATTTCCCGAAGAGGCCTTGCGGCCGGATGAGCACCACGATGAGATAGACGAGGAACACGGCCACGTACTTGAATGCCGGGGCGATGAGCAGCCCCCCCAGGACCTCGATGACGCCGATGATGATCCCGGCTGCCAGCGATCCCGGGATACTCCCGAACCCGCCCAGGGCCACCGTCACGTAGGCGATGAGGCCGAAGAGGCTGCCCACGTACGGGAAGACGTAGAAGAAGCTGGCCAGGAACGCCCCGGCAATCCCGACGGTGGCCGAGCTGATCCCCCAGCCCAGGGTGAACATCCACTCCGTGTTGATCCCCATCAGCGCCGCGGCCTGCCGATCCTGGGCCGTGGCCTCCAGGGCCGCCCCCGTCTCGGTCTTGGTGATGAACCAGTAGAGAAAACCGAAGGCCAGCAGCGAGGCGGCGCTCGCCACGAGCTGCGGAAGGCCGACGGAGATCCCGAAGATCTTCACCGGGCCCTGCACCAGCGGCTTCGCCACCTGGCGGAAGTCGGGCGACCAGAGGAACTGGGCCGCCGCCCGGAGGAAGATCCCAAGGCCGAAGGTGGCGAAGATCTGGGCCAGCATCGGGCCCCCCAGGATCCGCTTGATGATCCCTTTGTGCACGACCCAGCCGAGGGCGAAGAGCACCGCCCCGCAGATCGGCACGGAAAACAACGGATCGAGGGCGAACAGGGTGTACATCCAGAAGGCCGTGTACATGCCCAGCATCAGGAACTCGCCGTGGGCGAAATTCACGATCTCCATCAGACCGAAGATCAGCGAGAGGCCCGCGGCGATGAGCGCGTACAGGCATCCCATCAGGATCCCGCTCATGATCCCCTGGATCAGGACTTCCGTCGAAGGGATGTTGAACATAGATGCGAAACGGGGGTGGGATCAGCGGGCCGCCTCCCCCACCCCCGACTCCCCTGTCTGTGCGACGCGGTTAGGAGCCGTTACGAAATAAGCTAACCAATTTTTATATTTCGTTACGGCTCCTTATGCCGTCCCCGAATCTTCTCCGGTCAAGTTATTCCTTGACAACGGCTTACTTGCGCTGCGACCAGGCCGGGACCGGATAGATCGCGTCCTTCAGGGCCAGGTCGAACGGGTAGATCGTATGGTAGCTGCCCCCCTGCAACTGCTGCAGGATGGCCCGAACCCCGATGTTTTGCCCCTTGTCGTCGAACTTCACCCCGGTCCAGGGCATCAGGAGCTGGTCGGCGGGCAGGTTTGTCTCCTTGAGCGCCTTCTGGATGGCCGCCGGATCCGTCGAGCCGGCGCGGTTGATGGCATCAACCAGCGTGAGGAAGCCGGTGAAGGCCCGGGCCGAGACGTCGGCCATGTCGCGGCCCCCCGAGAGCTTCTTGAACATGTCGTTGACCACCGGGATGAGCGGCTTCTTGGCGGCCAGGTCCAGGGCGAAGGGTGCGCGGGTGATGGCCGCCTCGGCGTCCTTGCCCATCTCGCTCACGAACTTGGGATCCGTGTAGCCCGCGTTCTGGGCGATGAGCAGCTTGGGGTTATAGTCCAGGTTCCGCATGGTGCGAGTCAGCAGGATGGCGTCCGAGGTGTAGAGGCTAGGGAGGAACACGTCGGCGTTGGCCGACTTCATCCGCCCCACCTCGGCGTCCAGGCTCGTCGTCCCCGCCCGGAAGGCGATCTTGGCCGCCACCTGGTAATTATACTTCTTCGCCAGGGCCTCCTGGACCTTGGAGCTATCCGTCCCGAAGGTGGTATCCTCGTTCAGGATGGCCACGCTCTTGAACTGCACGTTCCGCTTCTTCTCCAGATCCTTCATGAATTCGAACATGACCACGCTGAAATGCTCGTCGTGCGGGCTCGTCCGGAAGAACCACTTGAAGCCGCGCTCCGTGAGCGCCGGCGAGGAGGAGTCGGCGTTCATGAACGGGATGCCCATGCGCTCGGCCACCTGGCTGGCGGTGTTCGTGACGCTGGAGAAGTAGGCCCCGAAGAGGGCGTGGACCTTCTCCTGCGTGATCAGTCGCTCCGCCTCGGCCAGGCCCAGCTCCGGCTTGCCCTGGTGGTCCACCTTGACGATGCGGACCTTGGCGTTCCCCAGGTTTGGCAGCCCAGCCCCCTTCCCGAGGGGCAGATTGATGTTCACATCGTTGTTGATGATGTCCAGCGCCACCTGGATCACGTTGAGGGCGTCGATCCCGATCTGGGCCGACGGACCGGTCATCGGATACATCACGCCGATGACCACTTCCTTGGCCTGCGCGTGGGCGAATCCTGTGAAACCCAGCACCATCCCGATCAGGGCGACCGCCGCCAGGAATCCTCCGAGCCTCTTTTGCATCCGCATGATCCCTCTCCCTTCCTGAAGGTCAC
>JAPLLC010000272.1 GCA_026387775.1 Candidatus Methylomirabilota bacterium
CGTACCCAGATGGAATCGCACCCGGGCCCGATTCTTCAGGGGCCGGGGGGCGTCGGCCAAAAGGGCCAGCGTCGCCTCGAAACTGCTCGACGGCCGCAGCGTGTCCGGAAGACACAAGACGTCCCCCCGCTCGATCTCGGAGACCTCCAGCCCGGGAAGATTCACGGCAGTCCGCTGGCCGGCCTCCACCCGCTCCACGGTCTCTCCGTGGACCTGCAGCCGGCGCACCCGCGACCTCAGGCCCTTCGGCAGGACCGTCACCTCGTCCCCGGCCGCCAGGCTCCCGGTCCACAGGGTGCCCGTCACCACCGTCCCGAACCCCTTGATGGTGAACACCCGATCGATGGGAAGCCGGAGGATCCCCTGTATCCGCTTGGGTTCGGCGGCCGCCGCCTGGGCCTGGATCGCCGCGAGCAGGGCCGGCAGCCCCAGCTCCGTGGCGCCGGAGCACGGGATGACGGGGCAACCTTCCAGGAAGGTCCCCTTCAGGAATTCGACGACGTCCCCCTGGACCAGCTCCAACCAGTCGGCCTCCACCAGGTCCGCCTTGGTGAGAGCCACCAGGCCCCGTTTCACCTGCAGCAGCTCGCAGATGTGCAGGTGCTCGCGGGTCTGGGGCATCACCCCCTCGTCGGCGGCGATCACCAGGACCACCAGGTCGATCCCCCCCACGCCCGCCAGCATCGTCTTGACGAACCGCTCGTGGCCCGGCACGTCCACGATCCCGACCCGGGTCCCGTCGGGGAGGGTCAGGAAGGCAAACCCCAGCTCGATGGAGATGCCCCGCTCCTTCTCCTCCTTGAGGCGGTCCGTGTCCGTCCCGGTGAGGGCCTTGACCAGCGTGGTCTTGCCGTGATCGATGTGGCCGGCGGTCCCGACGATGAGGTGGCGCATGAGTGAATGACCAATGTCCAAGGGGAAATGACCAATGGGGAACCGCAGTATGTTCCTCGGTAGACCCACTCTGGCGCGGACGCTTTCCTGCAGGGTCTCAGCCGAGCGGCTTCAGCTCTTCGCCAGGACCCGCTTGACCGCCGCGACGATCCGCTCCTCGTCCGGGATCACGTACTCTTCCATGGGCTTGCTGTACGGGATGGGAACGTCCAGGGCCCCGACACGCCGGATCGGCGCGTCCAGGAAATCGAATGCCTCCTCCTGGATCTGGGCGGCGAGCTCTCCGCCAAACCCGCCGCACCGGCAGGCCTCGTGCGCGATGACCACCCGGCCGGTCTTCCGGACGGATCGGAGAACGGTCTCCAGATCGAGCGGGGCCAGGCTGCGAAGATCGATCACCTCGGCCTCGATCCCATCGGCGGCCAGACGCTCGGCGGCCCGCAGGGCCTTCAGGACCATCTGGGAGATCGTGACGATCGTGACGTCCTTCCCGGGTCGCTTGACGTCCGCCCGGCCCAGGGAAATCAGGTACTCTCCCTCCGGCACCTGCCCCTTGGTCGAGTACAGCAGCTTGTGCTCGATGAAGAGGACGGGGTTGTCGTCCCGGATGGCCGTCGCGAGGAGGCCCTTCGCATCGGCGGGGGTCGAGGGCATGACGATCTTGAGGCCGGGGACGTGCAGGAACCAGGCTTCGAGGTTCTGGGAATGCTGGGCCGCATTCCCCCGCCCGCCCCCGCCATGCGTCCGGATGACCAGCGGGATCCGCAGCTTTCCACCCGACATGTAGTGCATCTTGGCCGTCTGGTTCACGATCTGGTCCATGGCGCAGGTGGTGAAGTCCACGTACATCAGCTCGGCCACGGTCCGGGTCCCGGTCATGGCCGCGCCCAGGGCGGAGCCGATGATGGCCGATTCGGAGATCGGGGTGTTCCGCACGCGTCGCGGCCCGAACATGTCCAGCAGCCCCTTGGTCGCGCCGAAGATGCCTCCGTAGCGCCCGATGTCTTCCCCGATCAGCATCAGGGACGGATCCCGGCGCATCTCTTCTTCCAGCGTCGTCCGGATGGCCTCGACGAACGTCATCTCTCCCACCGCGCGTCTCCTCTCCTCAGGCGAAGACATCCTGCAGGGCGTCCTCCGGGGCCGGCCACGGGCTGGATTCCGCGAACGCCACGGCGGCCTCGATGGCGGCCTCCGCGCGCGCCGCGATCTCGCGCGCCGTCGCGTCGTTCATGGCGCCCGAATCGGTCAGATACCGGCAGAGCTTCTTGATCGGACAGCGCTCCAGCCACTCCTCCATCTCTTCCTTGGAGCGATAGGTGACGCCCCGACCGGGATCGCCGGTGAAGTGGCCGAAGAAGCGGTAGGTGGCGCAGTCGAGCAGCGTCGGCCCGTCCCCCCTCCGCGCCCGACCCACAGCCTCCTGCGCGTGCGCATACACCGCCAGGACGTCGTTGCCGTCCACGTGGAGCCCGGGGATGCCGTACGCCGCGGCCCGGTCCGAGATGCGCGGGAGCGCCATCGCCTCCTTGAGCGGCGTGGAGAGGGCGTAGAGGTTGTTCTCGCAGACGAAGAGCACCGGCAGCTTCCAGAGGGCGGCGAAGTTGAGGCTCTCGTGGAACGTCCCCTGGTTCGAGGCGCCGTCACCGAAGAAGCAGACCGCGACCTGGTCCGTCCCTCGATTCTGAATGCTGATCCCCGCCCCCACCGCAATGGGCAGGCCGCCGCCCACGATCCCGTTGGCCCCGAGGTTCCCGCCCTCGAAGTCGGCGATGTGCATGGAGCCGCCCTTCCCCTTGCAGTAGCCGGTCGCCTTCCCGAGCAGCTCGGCCGCCATCAGTTTCGGGTCCGCCCCCTTGGCCAGGCAGTTGCCGTGTCCGCGATGGGTGCTCGTCATGTAGTCGTCCCGCCGCAGAGCCGCGCAGACCCCCACCGAGACGGCCTCCTGGCCGATGCAGGGGTGGACGTTCCCCCGGATCCGGCCCCGCTCGAAGAGGGCGATGGCGGTCTCCTCGAACCGGCGAATGGTCAGCATCTGCTCGTACATCGCCAGACAGAGCCGGGGATCAAACAGCATACCGTGTCTCCTCCGTCGCACCCGACCCGCTCGCGCGGCGTCGTCTACGGAACGAGCTTGTACAGGCCGAACCAGATCGGCGGCGCGAGCGACAACCATGGCCAGAAGATGACCACGATCAGCCCGCCGATCATGGCCAGGACGAACGGGATCACCGCCACGGCCACCTGGTCGAGCTTGGTATCGGCCAGCGAGGTGGTCACGTAGAGGTTCACCGCAACCGGCGGGGTCGCCATCCCGATGGCCAGGTTGTAGGTCATCACCACGCCGAACCAGAGCGGATCCCAGCCGAAGTGCTTCATCATGGGGATGAAGATCGGCAGAAAGACGTAGAAGATGGAGATGGCGTCCAGGAGCATCCCGGCGATGAACAGGACCACGTTGACGATCAGGATCATCACCAGCCCGTTGTCGCTCAGGCTGAGCATGCTCTTCAGGATGTGGTCGATGGCCCCCACTCGGTCGGCCGCCCAGCCGAAGAGCCCGGCAAAAGCCACGATGAACATGACCACCGCCGAGGTCACGGCGGAATCCAGCATGCACTGGTAGAGTTGCTTCCAGCCGATGGTCCGGTACATCCACCCGAGCAGGATGCCGTATACCACGGCGACGATGGCCGCCTCGGTCGGGGTGCAGATGCCGCCGTACATGCTGCCCAGGATCACGGCCGGCGCCATCAGTCCCCAGAAGGCCCGCTTGAAGGCCACCCAGAGCTCGCGGGACGTCCCCCACCGCTCGCCGCCCCAGCCGTGCTTCCTGGAGATGAAATAGGCCGGCACGACGAGGGCCGCCCCCGCCACCAGTCCGGGGAAGATGCCCCCGGCGAACAGGGCCGGGACCGAGACCTCGGTGATCACGCCATACACGACGAAGGCGATGGAGGGCGGGATCAGGATGGCCGTGGAGCCCGCGGTGGCGATGAGACCGGCCGCGAAGTTCCGGTCATACCCCTTGGCGATCATGGCCGGGATCAGGACGGCGCCGATGGCCGCCGCGTCCGCGGGGCCGGAGCCGGAGATGCCGCCGAAGAAGACGCAGACCGCGACCCCCACGATGGCCAGTCCGCCGGGGATGGGCCCGACGATCAGGCTGGCGAGGTTGACCAGCCGGGCGGAGACGCCCGAACGCTCCATCACGAATCCGGCCAGGATGAAGAAGGGGATGGCGAGCAGCGGGAACTTGGAGATGTTGGAGTAAAAGATGGAGGAGATGCCCATCGCGCCCTGCTGGTACAGCAGGATGACCAGACAGGCCGTCGCCCCCAGGGCGATGGCGATACGGACCCCCAGGACCACCAGGGCCAGAAACAGTCCGAAGACCAGGAGGGTGATGACCGTCATTTCTCGACCCTCCCCAGGCTCTGCCAGTCCCGCCACGAGGCCTGCAAGACCCGGATGACGACCAGCAGGCCGCACACGGGGATGGCGAGGCTGTAATAGACCGTGGGCAGATCCAGGGACAGGGTCCGGCTGTTCAGCAGGATCTCATCGGGGATCTGGTAGATCACGCAGACGGCCATGACCACGAGCAGCGATCCGAGCGTCAGGACCGTCGAGAGGATCTCCAGGGCCTTCTGGCTGCCGATGGGGAGCCGCTCCCGGAAGAAGGTCATGCCCAGGTGGGCGTTCCGCTTGAACCCCGCCGCGGTTCCCAGCATCGTCAGCCAGACCAGCAGCATGACGAGAAGCTCCTCCGTGTAGGCCATGGAGTAGCCCAGGTACCGGGCCACCACGTTCGCGAACCCCAGCACCGTCATGAAGGTCATCATGGCGGCGCAGATGACCTCTTCCGCGTTTCGTCCCACCCAGCGCAGCTTCTCGCCCATCATGCACCCGTCTTGAAAGAAGAAGGCACGGGGCCGGGCGAAAGCCCGCCCCGTGCCGCCGCACAGGCTACTTCTTCACCTTGGCTACGTCCGCGAAGGCCGCCTTGACCACGTCCTCCCCGATCTCCTTGGTCCACTTGTCATAGACCGACTTGCTGCGATCCTGGAAGACCTTGATCTGCGCGGGCGTCAGGTAGGTGACGGTCATGCCGTCGGCCTCGAGTTTCTTGTAAGATGCCCCGTCCCGACTGAGACCTTCCCGTGCTTCACGCAGCTCCCACTTCATGGCCTCATCAGCCGCCCCCAGCATCATGTTTTTGTCTGCACCTGAAAACGTATCCCAGGTCATCTTGCTGACGCCCAGGATGAGCGGGTCGATGGCATAGTGCCAGACGGTGATGTGCTTGTGCATCTGGGCGATCTTGTAGGGGATAATGATCACGTTGACCGGGTTCTCCTGGGCGTCGATCGTCCCCTGCTGGAGCGCCGACAGCGCGTCCCCCCAGTTCATCAGGACCGGGTTGGCCCCCATGGCGGTGAAGGTGTCGATGA
>JAPLLC010000309.1 GCA_026387775.1 Candidatus Methylomirabilota bacterium
CGCGTTGGGTGACCGTCAACGCGACCCCGTACCCAGTCGGTGCCGCCTACTTCTGCTCGAGGGCGGCAAACAAGCTGGCGTCTCCACGCTTGAGCAGCAGAAGGAGCGACCCGCCAGCCTCTTGCTTCTTGGCCTCGGCCTGCGCCGCCGCCACCGAGGTCACCTTGTGCCGATTCACTTCCAGGATAACGTCGCCCGGGCGGACGCCGGCCCGCTCTGCGACGCTGTCGGGCTGGACGGCCGCGACGAGCACCCCTTCGCCGGGCGCGACGCCGGCCCGCTGGGCCAGCCGGGCGTCCAGGTCCCGGAGGGCCAGGCCCCACTTGCCCGGGGCCGACTCGGCCGGGCCGCCGGTCTGGCCGGCGACCTCGGCCCGCTCGCCCGGCATCCGCCCGACCGTCACGGACAGGGTCTGCTCGGAGCCGTTGCGCCGGATCTGCACGGGGACCGTCGTGTCGATCGGCGCCGCCGCCACGAGACTCGGCAGGGTGGTCACTTCGGCCACGTCCTTGCCGTCGAAGCGCACGATCACGTCGCCGGACTTGATTCCCGCGGCCTCGGCCGGGCTGCCCTTGGTCACGCCCGCGACCAGGGCGCCATTCCCGTCCTTGAGACTCAGGCCCTTGGCAAGCTCCGGCGTGATGGCCTGGATGGCCACGCCCAGGTAGCCGCGGGTCACCTCTCCTTTGCTCTCCAGTTGCGGAATGAGGGCCTTGGCCGTGTTCACCGCCACCGCAAACCCGATCCCCTGCCCGTTCGGGACGATGGCGGTGTTGATCCCGACCACCTCGCCCTTCAGGTTGAAGAGCGGGCCGCCCGAGTTGCCCGGATTGATCGGGGCGTCCGTCTGGATGAAGTCGTCGTACGGCCCGGCGCCGATGACCCGATTCTTGGCGCTGACGATGCCCTTCGTGACCGTGTTGCTCAGCCCGAACGGGTTGCCCACCGCCACCACCCATTCCCCGACGCGCAACTGATCCGAGTCACCCAGGCTGGCCACGGTGAGGGTCTCCTTGGGCTCGATCTTCACCAGGGCAACGTCCGTCTTGGGATCCCGCCCGATGACCTTGGCCGCGTACTCCTTCTTGTTGGCCAGGGTCACGATCACCTCCGTGGCGCCCTCCACCACGTGGTTATTGGTCACGATGTAGCCATCCTTGCTGATGATGAAGCCGCTGCCCGCCCCCTGCTGCCGGTGTTCCCGGGGGCCCTGCGGCATCTGCCCGCCAAAGAACCGCTCCATGAAGTCGCCGAAGGGGGAGTCTTTCCCCAATCCCTCCGGCCCCATGAAGTTCGGGCCGCTCATCCGCTCCACCTTGGTGACCTTGATATTCACGACGCTGGCCCCCACGTGCTCCACCAGATCCGCGAAACTCGCCGGCACACCGGCTGAGATCGCCGGCATCGCCGTGTCGCCACTCGCCCCGACGGGGCTCAGCCTCCCGCCGGCTAGACCTATGCCCAGGCCGCCTCCCACCAGAAGTGCGGCGACCGCCACCATCAAAACGCCCTTGCGGGCCATGGCCCACTGCTTGCTCATATCCCACATCGGATCTTCTCCTTTGAAGTCAGAATTCGCCGGGGGCAGCCCCAACGTTGTCGAGAAGGAAGATAGCGCGGGATCATGTGAGGGAGATTAGGGCGTCATGAGAAATTCTTAATCTGGGACGGAGGCGGCGCGGGGTACGGCGACGGGATGAGAGGCGGCGCTAGCGGGGCTCGGGGGGCCCGAACGCCGCTTCGGTCACGAGGAGCACGGTCAGCCCCCGCGTCACCGTCCGGACGGCCCGCCGCACCGGCGGGCTGAGCGAGGCGCCAAAAGCGGTCTCCTGGGGCTGGATGCCGATGAGGGCCACCTCGCAGTCGAGCTCGCTGGCGAGGAATTGGGCCACCATGTAAGGCGGGAGGGCGTGGGTCGCGGCGCTGACCCCGGTCGTGTCCTGCCAGGAGAGCCAGCGGATCGCGCCCGCAGGCTCCCCCATCTCGGCCGCGTCCACCATCCCCCATCTCGGCCGCGTCCACCAGGAGGACGAGGTCGGGGGCGAATCGGCGGATCGCGCCGGTCAGGTTCTCGGGGGCGAGCCCGCCATCGAGCACCAGGAGGGAAACGGAAACGGGCCGGGGAGCGTCGCTCGCCCCGGCCCGCTGTCGTCTTAGGAGCGCCTGCGCGACCCGGACACCGGCCGCGTCGTCGCCGTTGAACTCGTTCCCGACCCCGACGACCGCAACCCTAGGGGGCCGTGGTGGAACCGCCGCCGGGCCCTGCGCCGCTCGCGGCAGGCTCTGCAGCGTCTGTCGGGCTGTGCGTCGCCAGGAGGGTCGCAATGTCCGCCTCGGTCCCGTA
>JAPLLC010000196.1 GCA_026387775.1 Candidatus Methylomirabilota bacterium
ATCGAGAAGCTTCGGAAATAGAGACGGGAGCTATCCATGCTGGAGCGTGTCGCACGATTCATTGCGCGAGTCGAGGACATCAGCGTCGGGGTCATCCTCTTGGGGGCGACGTTCATCCTGTTCCAGGGGGTGGTCCTCCGCTACGCCTTTAACTACTCCTTCTCCTGGACCGAGGAGGTCGTCCGGTACTCGATCGTCTGGCTGGTATTCATCGGGGGCAGCATCGCAGCGCGGCGGGGGGGCCACATCTGCATGGACGTTGCCGTCGTGTACCTCCCGCCGCGGGCGAGACTGGCCATGGCCGCCGTGGCCACCGCTATCGCGTGTCTCTTCACGCTGCTCATCACATACTACGGGGTGATCCTGACCTGGTCGATTTGGAGTTACGACCAGCGGAGTCCGGCCGGGGAATTCCCCATGGCTTTTGCCTTCGCCGCCGTCCCTGTGGGTTGTGCGCTCATGAGCATCCGGTTCTTCGTAACGTTTTCGGCGTACGCCCGGGGACGGGACCCCTTCCAGAAGCGCGCCCACCTGGAGGCCTGAACCATGGTGACGACCCTCTTCGTCCTGTTCGTCGTTCTGCTCGCCATGGCGGTCCCGATCTTCGTGGTCCTGTCGTTCTCCACCCTGGCGGCCTTCTGGATGCACTCGCCGATTCCCCTGGAGACCATTGTCCAGCGGCTCTTCGCCGGCCTGGACAAGTTCGCCCTGATGGCCATCCCGTTCTATGGCGTGGTGAAATAGGGGCGACCGTTGACCCTGCATGTTCTTCGGAGCCATCTCCGGCTCCAGCCCGGCGACCGTCGTGGCCATGGGGGGTTTGCTCTACCCGGCGCTCGTCCAAGGCGGCTATGACAAGCGCTTTGCCATCGCGCTGGTGGTGGCATCCGGCTCCATCGCGCTGATCATTCCCCCCAGCATCACCATGATCGTGTACGGGGCGGTGACCGGGACCTCGGTCGGCGCCCTGTTTGTGTCGGGGTTCGGTGCGGGGGCGGCTTACGGCCTGGGGTTCATGGGGTACAGCTACTACTACGCCAAGCGCAACAGAATCCCCTCCATCCCGCGGCCTCCCTGGGCGCAGGTGCGCGCCACGCTTGGCGACGCGAAGTGGGGTCTGGGGATGCCCATCCTGATCATCGGGGGCATCTACGGAGGGGCTGCGGTTTACGCCATCGTGGTGGCCCTCTTCATCTATCGCGAGATCGGCTTCCGGGAATTCTGGGACGTGGTGGTGCAGTCCGCCGGCAGCACGGCCCAGGTAATGATCCTGCTGGCCGGGGCGTCGGTGTTCGCCTACATCTTGACCAGCGAGCGGGTGACCATCGTCCTCACCGAGGCGATCGCCAAGTGGGGCGCCAGCCAGTTCACCGTTCTGATCCTGATCAACATCGCCCTGCTCATTGCCGGGATGCTGATCGACGGGGCGTCCATCATTCTGATACTGGGACCACTCCTCTTGCCTGTGGCACTGAAGGTGGGCGTGGATCCGCTCCACCTGGGGATCATCATGGTCGTCAACACCGCCATCGGGATGTTCACACCGCCGTTTGGCCTGAACCTCTTCGTGGCGGGCACGGTGGATGAAGAATGGACCATGGCCAAGATCAGCCCGCCCATCTTGCCTTTCATCTGGGTCAGCCTGATCCCGCTCCTGATCGTGACCTACGTCCCCCAGGTCAGCCTCTGGCTGCCGAAGTTCATCTACGGCGTGCGCTAGCGGCTTTCCAGTCCGTACTTCTTCATCTTGTAGCGCAGGACGCGCTCGCTGATGCCGAGGGCCTCGGCGGCCTGGGTCTGGACGCCGCCGCAGCGCTCCAGCGCCTCGCGGATGGTTTGGCGTTCGATGTGGCCCAGGATGTCGGGGAGGCGCTGGGATTCCGGCTGGTCGGCAGACCGCTCACCCGGCCGGACTGCCGCCGGCAGGTCCTCCAGATCAACCACCCGGCCGCGGCAGAGGAGGACGGCCCGCTCGACCAGGTTCTCCAGCTCGCGGATGTTGCCCGGGTAGTCGTACTTGAGGAGGGCGTCGCGGGCGGCGGCGGTGAGGCCGGTCACGTCGCGCCGGTTCTTCTCGGCGAACTTGCGGAGGAAGTGATCCAGGAGGAGCGGGATGTCCTCGCGCCGATCGCGGAGCGGCGGGATCTGGATCGTCACCACGTTCAGCCGGTAGTAGAGGTCCTCGCGGAAGGTCCCGTCTCGCATCGCCTGTTCCAGGTCGCGATGGGTGGCGGCGAGGACGCGAACGTCCACGCTGAGCGTCTTGTTGCCGCCCACCCGCTCGAACGCGCGCTCCTGCAGGACGCGGAGGAGCTTCACCTGCAACGTGGGCGAGAGATCGCCGATCTCGTCCAGGAAGATCGTGCCGCCGTTCGCCTGCTCGAATCGCCCCTTGCGCTGGGCGACGGCGCCGGTGAAGGCGCCTCGCTCGTGGCCGAACAGCTCGCTCTCCAGAAGTTGCTCGGGGAGCGCCGCGCAGTTCAGGCTGACGAGGGGGCCGGCGGCCCGGCGGGAATTGAAATGGATCGCCCGTGCGATCAGCTCCTTGCCGATGCCGCTCTCGCCCCGGATGAGCACCGTGGCGTCCGAGGGGGCCACGCGCGTCACCAGCGCCAGGACCTCTTGCATCCGGCCGCTCTCGCCGATGATCCCCTCCAGCCGATGCCGCTCGACGAGCTGTCGCTGAAGCTCGCGGACCTCGCTCTTGAGACGCGCCTGCTCGGTCACTCGACCAACGCGGACGAGGAGCTCCTCCAGGTCGAGCGGCTTGGTGAGATAATCGGCGGCTCCGTCCTTCATGGCCTGGACCGCGGTCTCGACGGTGCCGTAGGCCGTCATCAGGATGAGCGGGATCTCGGGATTCACCGCCTTGATCTTCTGGAGGAGGTCAGGGCCGGACATGCCGGGCATCCGGCAGTCGCTCAGAACCAGGTCCACCTGTCTGTCGCGGGCGTGCGCCAGCGCCTCCGCCCCGCTTCCCGCCGCGAACACCTCGTGTCCCTGCTTCGTGAGGAAGCCGCCGATCAGCTCCCGCTGGGCGGGCTCGTCGTCCACGACCACGATCCGAAGAGATTCCATGCGGTGTTCCTTTTGCGTTGCGCGGGCGACGGCTAGACGGCCGAAACGATCGGCAGATCGATGATGAAGCGCGCGCCGCCGTCGGGGACGGTCTCCGCCCGGATGCTGCCGTCATGCTCGAGGATGATCCGGCGGGTCAGGGCGAGACCCAGTCCCGTGCCGTTCTCCTTGGTGGTGAAGTAGGGCTCGAAGATCCGGTCCAGGTGCTCCGGGGCGATGCCGGGCCCGCTGTCCGTGATGGTGATGCGGGCGATCGTCCCGCCATCCGCCCCGTCGCCGGAGATCGCCGCGACCTCGGCCCGTACCCTAAGCGTGCCCCCCTTCGGCATGGCCTGGAGCGCGTTCAGGAGGATGTTCATGAGCGCATGAATGAGCTGCCGGCGATCCAGCCTGACCCGCGCGTCCGCCAGCCGACCGTCTTCCGCGAAGCGCACTCCCTGGGCCGCGGCCTGCGAGGAGAGGAGCGTCAGGACCTCGGTGAGGACCGGCGCGAGCGGCTCCTCGGCAAGCGTCAGGCGCAAGGGGCGGGCCAGGGTGAGGAACTGCTCGACGATGGCGTTGAGGCGCGTGACTTCGGCCTCGATGATCCGGGCCAGCTTGGTATATTCCTTACCCGCTTCGGGCGCCGCCGGCGCGAACTCCATCCGCAGCCGCTGCAGCCCGATGGAGATGGCGTTCAGGGGATTCCGGATCTCGTGGGCCACCCCCGCCGCAAGATTGCCCAGGGCCGACAGTCGCTGCTCGTGCGCCACGGCCGCCTCCAGCCGCTGCCGCTCCGCAAGGTGGCGGGCCTGCATCCAGAAGATCGCCGCGGCCCCGACGACGCCGACGGCCAGAAGGCCGAGACTGTACCAGAGGATGCCGCGCTGGGCCTGCCGCGTCACGCTGGACAGGGCCGCGGTGCTCAGACCGAGACGGATGAGACCGACCCGCTTGTCCCCCAGCGCGAGGGGCTTCACGACCTGATACACCTCGCAGCCGGCACAGTTCTGGCGCTGGGCCTTCACTGTTCCCGACTCGAGCGCCTCGCGGAGAAGCGTGCCGGCCTCCCGCCGCCCCACCGCAGAGGCGTCGCTGCTCTCCAGCACGGTGAAGTCGCGGTCCAGAAGCGAAACCTCCACGACGCCCGGTTGCTTGCCCAGGTCTTCGATCAGCCGCTGGAGGCCGCTCTCGCGACGGAAATTCAACAGGTACTCGGCGTCGGCATGAACGGCGATGACACCGGCGAAGCTGTGCGCCGGCACGGCGATGCCGAAGTCGCTGCCCTCCCAGAACCGGCGGATCTTTGCGTTCTTGGGGAGCGACGGGAAGAGCTGGGCCGGATCGCCGCGAAGGCCTCCCCAGCGCTGGCCCCACATGAACGGCGTGCCGGAGGGGCGTCGGCCTTCGGCGGCGGGAGGCCCCCATCCTTCGAGCGGGCGCATCATCCCGCGCATCATCGGCGGTTGGTCGGGTCGGGATTCCCCGGCAGACTCCTCGCCTGCTCGAAAGGCTGCGTCGCGTCGCGTCGGACCGCCGAGTCCCCGGCCGCCGCCCCTTGGGCCCGGACCGGGCGCCTCGGTCTGCTGCAGAGCGATGGGCTGGCCCTTCAGATCGAGCAGTTCCACCTTGGCCAGCTTGTTCTCGCTCACCACTCGC
>JAPLLC010000308.1 GCA_026387775.1 Candidatus Methylomirabilota bacterium
AGCACCAAGTCGGCCTGCGCGCCGACGCGGAGGCCGTAGGATGGCAGCCGCAGGATGCGGGCCGGATACTCCGTGAGCATGGCCAGGACCTCGCGGATCTCCCGCGCCGTCCCCATGTGCGCGCCGACCGCCAGGAGGTACCCCATCAGGGCGAGGTTGGCGTTTCCCACCGGCGTGAAGGCGTTCCGGACGTTGTTGCAGGAGGCCGCCACGGCCACCCCAGCGGCGAGAAGCTTCTTCGCCGGCGCCAGGCCGCGCCGCACGTTCCGTGCGTCATTGCGTCCCATCAGGTAGAGGTCCGTGGCCGGCAGCATGATCACGCCGATTCCCGCATCGCGGAGGCTGCCGATGATCGGGTCCAATTCCTCCGGCGCGAGCGCGGCCAGCTCCGTCGCGTGGCCGACGGCCACGCGGCCCTGCCAGCCGTGGCGCACCGTCTGCTTCGCGATGTGGCGCACGTGCAGATGCGTGGGTTCGTCGAAGAAATCCGCGTGGAAGTCGACGTCCACGCCGAACTGCCTCGCCAGCCGGAAAAGGATGTCGATCTGCGCGTGGGGGTCGGTGTCGTTGTAGGGGCAGCCGCCCACCAGATCGGCCCCCTGCCGGAGGGCCTCGGTCAGGAGGGCCTCGGTCCCCGGCGCCTGCAGGATCCCCTCCTGGGCGAAGGCGCAGAGCTGGAGGTCGAGCGCGGGGGCGTACTCCGTCTTGAGCGGCAGGATCGCCTCCAGCCCCTTCAGACCGACGATGGGGTCCACCTCCACGTGACTGCGCATCGCCGTGGTGCCGTGCCGCACCGCCATATCCAGCACGGCGCGGGCGCGCGCCCGGATGTCCTCCACCGTGAAGCGTTTCTTCGCCTCGCCGGTCACCCGGATGGCCTCGGCCAGGGTCCCCTCGACGCTCGGCGTCCGCTCGGAGAGGAGGGCCTTGTCCAGATGGATGTGGGCCTCGACAAGCCCGGGGGTCGCCACCGCTCCGCCGCACACGACCACGCGGGCCGCGGAGCGATCCGAGATCGCCCCGATCTCGGCGATGCGCCCGTCCCGACACCCCAGGTGCGTCACGGTGCCGTCCGGCAATCGACAACCCTGCAGGATCAGATCGAAGTCTTCACGCATGGCGTCCTCGCTCAGAGGATCTTGCCCTACTTAGCCGAAACATTTCACCGCAAAGCTCGCAAAGACCGCAAAGCGAGCCAGGATCTGTGGATCGGGCCTCGGACCAGGGATGGAAATCATACGGCTCGCTCAGACCGGGTGATTCCGGACCCCTCTGGGAATAGCGGGTCTTTCTTTGCGCTCTTTGCGCACCAACGGCCGTTGGTACCGGCGGTTCAACTACAACGTTCGGGCTTAGCGCCGAAGGCTTCCAGGGCCTGCTCGAAGCAGGCGAGGGGAGCCCGCGCGATGCCCGCCCCGATCTGGCCGGTGCCAGGGATCTTGCCGGCGATGCCGGTGTTGATCAGGGGGGTGATCCCCGTCTCCACCACCTTGCGGATGTCGATCCCGACCGGCGTGCCCCGCTCGTCCATGGTGGGAATCTTGAAGTGGGGATGCTCCCCCAGGCAAATCTCCGCCATCTCCTCCGTGGCGGCGATCGCCTCCTGAACGCCGCCTGCCCCCACGAATCGAACGACTGACGGGGAGGCGGCCATGGCGAAGGCGCCCAGCCCGATCGTCTCCACGATGGCGGAATCGCCCATGTCGGGGGTGGCGTCCTCGGGACCGAACCCGGGGAAGTAGAGGCCCTTGGGCATCTCCACCGGCGCGGTGAACCAGCGGTCGCCCAGGCCGGCCACGCGAATCCCGAAGTCGGTGCCGTTGCGCGCCATCGTCACCACGAGCGTCGAATCCGCAACCGACAGACACGGGTCGGTCGCGGCCTGCCCCGCGGCCATGGCGATGTTCAGAAAGAACTGGTCGTTAGCGCCGATGAAGTCAGCCACGCGGGCGAGGGCCGAAGCGTCGGTGCCGGACCGGACAAGCGGGCCCATCACGCTTCGCGCCAGGAGCGAGGAGGCGGCCAGGTTCCGCTGATGCATATCGTCCCCCATCCGGACGGCCTGCGCCATCAGGGCGCGCAGGTCAATGCCGCCAGTGGCCCGGATTGCCGCCCCCAGGATCG
>JAPLLC010000235.1 GCA_026387775.1 Candidatus Methylomirabilota bacterium
CCGGATGCCTGTCTGATCCCGAATCAGGGCCCGCCGTCCGTCCTGCAGCAGGAAGCAGTTCACGCCGTCGGGCCGTGCATCGATCTGGGCGGGGTATCCGAGGGCGCGCAGCGACTGGCTCGCCTCCAGGATCGCGCGGGACGTGCGCGGGGTCTCGTCCAACTCGCGTCGGAAGAGGTCGGCGGCGAGCCGCTTCATGCGGGGATCCGCCCCATCCACGAGAACCAAGCATGTCTCGCCGAGCAGGTGGACCATCCAGCAAGCGCAGGCCTCCGCCAGCGTCCGCTCCGGCGCGTAGGCCTGGGTCAACGCGTCGCAGAGGGGGACGGTGAACTCCGTCGCGGGGAGGAGATCCTTCAGCCGCCCCAGCGTCCCCTGGATGGCGGGTCCGAGCCGGAGATTCGCCGGGATGAACCCGGTCGGCGAGCCCCAGGCGGCATGCCGGAGCTGGACCAGGCCTCCACTGCGGTCTGCGAGGTGCACGTGATCCGCCTCGGCAACATCGTGGTCCTCGGAGGCCATCCAGAACAGGGGAACGACCGGGCGGCGCAGTTCCTCCTGGAGGCGGGCGGCCAGGCTGACGGTCGTCAGCGCCTTGTAGAGGGTGAAGAGCGGCCCGCCGAAGAGTCCCGTCTGTTGCCCGGTGAACACGGCGAGACCCTGTGGAGCGCAGAGCTCCTCGATGCGCCGGTACGCAACCTCCGGGGGATTCCAGGCCGCCTGCTGCGCGAGGAGCGCGCCGCGTAGCGCCTCCCGCGGATAGGCGCGGGCGTCGCAACGGTCCGCCTGGATTTTGTAGCTGCCGGGAGCGTGGGGATCGTGGGCGTAGAACGGGGCGAGGCGCGAAAACGTGTGGACGTAATCCCGGACCAGGGGGGAAAATCCCGGAACGTCCCGGACATTCAGCCGGAGCATGTGCGTCCTTTCTGGATCGGTTCTGGATCGGTCAAGAAGCCGAATAAGCGTATCAGAGCAACCCCGGAACGGCAAGGCGTCTTCCGGGGAACAAAACCGGCCGATCGTTGTCTCAGATATCAGGGCGGACACTTTGTGGGCGGCGGGTGAGGGGTGCGAGGGGAGAAGCCAGACCCCCCAGGCCGTTCTTGCCCCTACATCCGGCGGGTGCGTGTTTTGGCGCAACCGCAACAACGATGAGATCTGTCGAGGCTTTTGCTTGACGTTCCTCGCGTCTATTTGCTATAAACACCCAATGGGTCCTCATATATGAACGCATACAGCCTCATTCTCCAGGCCGGGATCGTCGCCAAGGTTGTCCTCGCGATCCTGCTGCTCTTTTCCCTGGCTTCCTGGACGATCATCTTCCTCAAGCTGAGGTCACTCGGAGGAGTTGATCGTCAGGACCAGCGCTTCCTGAAGCTCTTTCGGGACAGCAAGAATCTGGCGGCGACCTATGAGGAGTGCCGGAGATTGTCGCAAAGCCCGCTAGCCGCCCTGTTTCGGGAGGGGTATCGGGAACTCAGCCAGGGGCTGAAGGGGACCCCCGTCCCGGCTGGATCCCCGCCGGGGACGGAGTCGGCCGTGAAGGGATTGGATCTGCCGCCGGATACCCTCCTCGCGCGCCTGTCGCGCTCGCTCCGTCATGCCAGCCTGCGGGAGATCTCTTTTCTGGAGCGCGCCTTGATGTTCCTGGCCACGACGGGGAACATCACCCCGTTCATCGGGCTCTTCGGCACGGTCTGGGGAATCATGGACGCTTTCCACGGGATCGGGATGACGGGCTCCGCCAACCTGGGGGCGGTGGCTCCCGGCATCGCCGAGGCGCTCATCACCACGGCCGCGGGCTTGGCCGTGGCCATCCCGGGCGTGATTGCCTACAACTACTTCCTCAATCGAATCAAGGGAGTCGCCACGCGGATGGATCTGTTCGGCCTGGAGTTTTTGGGAACCGCCGAGCGGATCATCCTCCGGGCGGGGCGAGGGTAAGCCGTTGTCAAAGAATAGCTTGACCGGAGACATTCCGGGAACGGCATAAGGAGCCGTAACGAAATTCCAATAGATGGACAAGTTATTTCGTAACGGCTCCTAAGGCGCCGCCCGCGGTCTGGGCGGCCTGGGGCAAGGGACGAGGCATGGCAGGGAAATCCCTCGATTTCGGCAGCGAGAATCGCCTGGGTCCCGCCCTGGCGGAGATCAACATCACGCCCTTCGTCGACGTGATGCTGGTGTTGCTGGTGATCTTCCTGATCACGGCCCCCATGATGCTGGGCGGGATCGACGTCAAGGTCCCCAAGACCGAAACCCGCACCTCGCGTCCCGAGGAGCGGCTGGTGCTCACCATCACGCGCGAGCGGGGAGTCTTCCTGGAGAGTCAGCCCATTACCTTGGACCGATTGTCCAAGACCCTGAGCGGGATGGTGAAGCGCAATCCCCAGGCGGCGGTCTTCCTCAAGGCGGACGAGGCGGTCGCCTACGGGACGGTGATGAAGGTCATGGACGTGATCAAGAAGGCCGGAATCGATCGGGTGGGCATGGTGACCGAGCCGGTGGGTCCAAGCGGGAGTTGAGCAAGCCATGGCCGCGTCAGCCGATCTGTTGATGACCGGCGGTCCGCGCCGCAAGGAGCTTTGGCTCGACGTCGCCCTGTCCATCCTGGTACACGGCCTGCTTGTGACGCTGATTCTCTTCACGCCCCGCTTTCAGGTCGGCACCTACATCACCATTCCCGTGAGCTACCAGGTGGACCTGATCTCGGCCACGCCCGGCAGCAAGAGCGGCGGCGGGTCGGCCCCCACGCCGGCCGCTGCATCGCCGCCGGCTCCGGTGGCTCGATCGGCGGCTCCTCCTCGGGCGGTCAGTCGCCCCAGCGAAGAGTTGACGCTTCCCGGCAGGCAGCCGGCCCGGAAGGCTCCCGCGACCGTCGAGCCATCGTTACGGCCCCCGGCCGTCACCGATCGCGAGCCGTCGCGCCCCGCACCGGCAAGCCCGGTCCCGATGACGCCGCAGGCTCCCACGGCCAGCTCGGCGGCCACCGCGAGCACGGGTGCCGGCTCGGCGAAGGGAACGGGGGTGGAGGTGGCCGGGCCCGAGGGAAGCGGAGCGGGGGGGACGACCCGCGACTACTACCTCACCCTGGTGGATAACAAGATTCGCAGCAACTGGGTGGCGGTCGGGGGGCGTCCGGAAGACGTGGTGGTCGTCAAGTTCCGTGTCTTGCGATCGGGGCAGGTGCGCGACATCGAGCCGGAGACGTCCTCGGGGGACGCCAGTCTAGACACCTCGGCCCTGCGCGCCATCCGGCAGAGTCTGCCGTTGCCGCCGTTTCCAAACTTACTCACCGATCCGTCTATAGATCTGCGTTATCGCTTTGTCTTGGTGAAGAATGGGTTGTCCTAGTGAGGCGAGGATGATGCGAAGTTTCTCTCGGATCGCGCTTTGTGCGATCTTGTCTTTGGCGATTCTCTGGACCGTCGCGGACTTCAGCTACGCTCAGGATGTCCGAACGATTTATGGAGGTGTAGTCCAGAAGATCACGATCGCGATCGGCGGGTTTGCGGGATTCACCCTGAACGGTGAGGACCTGGGGAAGCTCGGGGCCGCCGTGCTGGCCAACGATTTGAAGTTCACCACGGTGTTCGACGTGATGGAAGCGGCCATCCTGCCCTTCGATCCCGGCACGGTCCAGCTCGACCAGGAGCGAGCCGTCATGCCCGGGCTGGCCGCCCTCAAGGTCCAGCACCTTGCGGTCGGGCAGGTCTCCAGCCGGGGGCGCGAGGCCGTGCTGGAGGGGCGCCTCTTCGACGTCAACACCGGCAACCAGGTGTTCGCGAAGCGCTACGTCGGAGACGCGAAGTTTTTCCGGCTCATCGTCCATCGCTTCGCCGACGACATCATGTTCAATCTGACCGGCGAGAAGGGAGTCGCCCAGACCCGGATCGCCTTCGTCTCCGCCGTCAGCAAGACGGCCAAAGAGCTCTTCGTCATGGATTACGACGGGGCCAGTCTCTTGCCGCTCACGGGAAACCAGACCATCAATCTGTCGCCGCGCTGGTCGCCGGACGGGCGGTTGATCGCGTACACGTCGTACCGCAACAACAACCCTGATCTCTTCGTTCTGAACTTTGACAGCGGGCGGCGGGATGTCCTGTCGGCGCAGCGGGGATTGAACATCACTCCCGCCTGGTCGCCGGATGGCCAGTGGTTGGCCCTCGCCATGAGCGCCAGCGGGGGGACGAACCTGTTCATCATGCCGAAGGCCGGGGGGACGCCCCGGCCGCTCACTGCGGGGCCCACCATTTCGGTCTCGCCGTCCTTTTCCCCCAACGGGCGCCAGATCGTCTTCAATTCCGACCGGGGCGGCACGCCCCAGGTCTACATCATGGACGTGGACGGCTCCAATCTCCACCGGCTGACCTTCCAGGGAAACTACAATGCCTCCCCTCGCTGGTCGTCGAGAGGGGAGAAGATCGCCTTTATGTGTTCGCTGGCGGGCAACCAGATCTGTCTGATCAATCCTGACGGCTCGGGGTTGCAGCAGTTGACCTCGGCGGGGAGAAACGAGGACCCGGCGTGGTCTCCCGACGGGCGGCACATCGCCTTTTCCTCGACGCGGAACGGTCAGCGGGATATCTTTGTGATGCATGCGGATGGGACCGAACAGCGTCGGCTGACGAACAACGGGCGCGAGAACTACTTGCCGGACTGGTCGCCGTAACGCCGGGCGACCCGAAGCGCGTGGTTTCTCGAATGGAGAGACACGGCGGGTTCGATTGAGGATGGGTTCACCGAGGCTCGCGGTCTGGGGCCGGCGGGAGAGCCATGGGGGGAAAGACAGTGTTGTCATGTATGAACGGAAGGGCATGGACCTGGTGGCGAGGGATCTGGCTTTTCGTGGGCGCTTCGACGCTTCTGGCGGGTTGCGTGACCGACGAGAACATGATGGCGGTGCAGCGGGATATCGTGGCGCTGCGGAACGATCTGGCGGCCCAGGCCAAGGCCAACGAGAGCGGCAAGCAACTCACCGACGATCGGCTCCGGAAGGTGGAGACGGACGTCCGGACCCGGGTGGAGTCGTCGGTGAAGGAGAGCGAGGGGTCGCGGGTTGCGCTGAACCAGCGGCTGGAGGAGCTGACCACCGAGACCCGATTTGTGCAGGGGAAGATCGAGGAGAACGCGTCGGTCCTGCGGGATCTCCAGGGGCGGGTCGACGAAGCGGATCGGCGGTCGCGGCAGAGTGGCCAGCGGGTCGAGGGACTGGATCAGCAGGTGAAGGCCCTCGGACAACAGGTGCGCACATTGACTCAGCCGAACGGGGCCGCCCCGGTCCCCGGGCAGCCTGGAGCCGCCGCCCCGCCCGCCGCCGCCCAGCCCGGGCCGGCGCAGCCGCCGGCCGCCCAGCCGTCCCCGGTCCCAGCCGCTCCACCGTCGCCGCGACCGGCTCCCCAGACTCTGCTGCCGCCGGAAGAGATTTACAAGGCCGCCCTCAGTGATTACACCAAGGGGGAGTACGACCTGGCGATCACGGGGTTCAGGAGCTACCTGAAGGGCTATCCCAAGACCAGCATGGCGCCCAACGCGCAATACTGGCTGGCGGAGTGTTACTACGGCCAGAAGAACTATCCGCAGGCCATCGAGGAGTTCGACGTGGTCATCCAGGAGTATCCGGACAGCCCCAAGGTCCCCAGTGCGCTGTTCAAGCAGGGCGATGCGTATCTGCAAGCAGGCGATACCAAGCAGGCGACCACCGTCCTGTGCGAGCTGATCAACAAATATGGGAAGACGCGGGAGGCCCGTCTGGCGAGGGATAAGAACCTCCGCTGCCGCTAGACTCCCCGGTTCGAAGAGACAGCAACGGCGGCTTCCCCGCGGGGAAGCCGCCGTTGGTCTTTTTCGAGCCCTGCGCGCCTGCCGAGACCCCTAGGCCGAGACGCGAACCGAGAGCTCGTCCACCTGTCGGCGAAACGCGTCTTCACCGGCGATCATCCTCTTCACCTTCTCGCAGGAGTGGATCACGGTTGAGTGGTCCTTGCCGCCGAACCCTTCGCCGATATCCGGCAGCGAGGCCTTCACGATCTGGCGGCACAGATACATGGCCACCTGGCGAGGGAGGACGATGGACTTGTTCCGGCCGCGGGACCGCATGTCGTCCACCCGGACACCGTAAAACTCCGCCACGGCCTTCTGGATAGAGGAGATCGTGGGGACCCGCTGCTGCTCGGCGGTGAGCTCCCTCAAGACTTCCTGGGCCAGCTCCAGGGTGATCTCCTGATGCGTAAAAGAGGCCTGGGCGGCGAGGCGGACGAGCGAGCCTTCGAGCTCGCGGATGCTCGACTTCACGTGCTTGGCGATGAACAGCGAGACCTCGTCCGGCAGCCGCACGCCTTGCGCCTGCGCCTTCTTCCGGAGGATCGCGGCCTTGGTCTCCAGGTCGGGGGCCTGGATGTCCGCGATCAGGCCCCATTCGAAACGGGACCGGAGGCGCTCCTCCAGCGTGGGGATCTCGCGGGGGACCCGATCCGAGCTGATGACGATCTGTTTGGACGCGTCGTAGAGGTCGTTAAAGGTGTGAAAGAATTCCTCCTGGGTCCGCTCCTTGCCGGCGATGAACTGGATGTCGTCGATCAGCAGGAGGTCGAGGCTCCGGTAGCGGTTGCGAAACTCGACGGTGGCGTCGAACCGGATGGAGTTGATGAGGTCGTTGGTGAACTTCTCGGAGGAGACGTAGGAGACTCGGATCCGGGGATCCCGCTGCCGAGCGTGATGGCCGATGGCGTGGAGCAGATGGGTCTTGCCCAGGCCCACCCCTCCGTAGATGAACAGCGGATTGTACGTCTTGGCCAACTGTTCGCCGACTGCCATGCACGCGGCGTGCGCAAACTGGTTGCTGGTCCCGACCACGAAGGAGTCGAAGGTGTATCTCGGGTTGAGCTGGGCGCCGGATTCCCGGGGCCGGCGCGGCGCCCGACGCTCGTGGGGTTCCTCGGAGGTCTGGTTGGCGGCGGCGGCGTCTTTGTCCGGCAAGAGCAGCTTGATTTCGACCTTGTTGAAGAGCAGGTCCTCCAGTGCCGAGCGCAACAGGCCCAGGTAGTGCTCTTCGAACCATTCCTTGAAGAAACGATTTGGAAGAAGGATCTGCAGGCGATTTTCTTCAAGCTTTCCCAACGTCAACGGGCGGAACCAGGCCTCGAAGCTCTGGCGGCTGATCCGGCCGCGGATGACCGCGAGCGCTTCTTCCCAGACTTCCTGCACGTTCAACGACGTCGTTCCGTTCATGTGCTGACCTCCAAGCGACTTATCCACAATCCATCCAATGGCTAATGTATTGGAATAATGGGTTCAAAAGAGAGCGCGGAGCCTGAAAACCGCCCCCAGAGCGCTCGAGTAGTTATCCACAGGTTTCTCCACAAATGTTGATAACCGTAATGCCCGAATTTCCTTGCCCTCGGGGGATTTTCCCCAGAATCGAGCCGATCCATGTCCGAGCTGATTGTGTGGAACATATTGAAAATAAAAGGTTTAATGAATCTGTATGGAATCGGGACACCCTTGTAGCGCAGGCCCTACGGCGTGTCAAGTGCCATTTTGTGAAAATATTCGGTCCGGTGGGTGATGGCAAATAGTCCAATGTCCTCAAGCGGATACGAGAGAGGTCATCGCCGGACAACGCGCTCTTCCGGCGACGGGGGAGGAAATGCCGCAGCGTCCCGGTACGCCGAAACCGTGCGAAGCGGTCCTGGGCGGGGCCGGCGCTCCTCTTGCGCGATCGAAGGAGGCGCCTGACGAGATCCCGGCGACAGCCATTTCCCTTGACACACTCTCTCTGAGTGCCGTACGAGTTAATACTCCTGCTGGACTTCACGGCAGAAAGGACCCGAAGCGTATGCGTACCGCATTCCTGGCCCTGGCTCTGGCGGGTTCTCTCCTGATGTCCCCGGCGGGCGGGGCGGCTCAGGGGCCGATCCTGATCGGCGAGATCAACTCGTACAGCGGCATCGCGGCGGGCTTCACGCAGCCGTATCGACAGGCGGTCGAGATGGCGGTGGACGAGGTCAACGCCGGCGGGGGACTGCTGGGTCGGAAGGTGGAGGTCCGGTTTCGGGACGACAAGGGCAATCCGGCGGAGGCAATCAAGCATGCCCAGGAGCTGGTGACGGGTGAGCGGGTGAACCTGCTGGCCGGGACGTACCTCAGCAACGTGGGGCTGGCGGTCTCCGATTTCGCCAAGCAGCAGAAGGTCCTGTTCGTCGCGGCGGAGCCGCTCTCCGAGGCGCTCACCTGGTCCCAGGGGCATCGGTATGTCTTTCGGGTCCGCCCCAACACGTACACCCAGGGACGGGTCCTGGCGGAGCGGGCCGCCCGCTTGCCGTATCGAAAGTGGGCGGTCATCGGGCCGAACTACGAGTATGGGCGCCGGGCGTGGGAAACCTTCTGGGCGCGGCTCCGGGAGCTCAAGCCGGAGGTGCAGGTGGTCGGTGAGCACTGGCCGCAACTGGCCAAGCTGGAGCCGGGAGGGTACGTGACCGCCCTGCTCAGCCAGCAGCCCGAGGCCGTCTATGTGTCGCTCTTCGGCAGCGACTGGCTGGCCTTCGCGCGCGAAGCGGGCAAGCGGGGTCTGTTCCAGAAGATGTTTGTCGTGGGGATCCTGCTCGGCGAGCCGGAATACATGGACCCCTTGAAGCTCGAGGCGCCCGAGGGGATGCTGGTGACGGGCTATCCCTGGTACGACATCCAGACCCCGGCCCACCAGGCCTTCGTGACCAAGTTCACGCAGCGGACCGGTCGGCATCCGGTGATGGGAGCGCTGGTCGGGTACGTCACGTTTCTCTCCGCCTTCGAGGCCATTCGCAAGGCCCAGGACATCGACACGGAGCGGGTGGTCTCGGCCATGGAGTCGCTTCGGGTCGCAACCCCTATTGGACCGATTCTCTTCCGGCCCTTCGACCATCAATCCACGATGGGCCCATGGGTGGGCACCACGAAGCTGGACCCCGTCCGCGGGGGCGGGATCATGACGGGGTGGGAATACGTTCCTGCCGAGAAGGTCCTTCCATCCGATGCCGAGGTGCGTCGGATGCGGGAGGCGGCCCAGTGATCGCCTTCTGCCCATGAATGCGCTCCTTCTTCAATTCCTGAGTGGCCTGTCCCACGCGATGGTCCTCTTCCTGATCGCGTCGGGACTCTCGCTCATCTTCGGCGTGACGCGCACGATCAACTTCGCCCATGGCTCCTTCTTCATGCTGGCGGCCTATCTCACGACCACTCTGGGCGCGACGCTTCCCCTGGGAGACGGGAGCTTCTATGTCGGGGCGCTGCTCGCCTCGATCGCGGTCGCGATCCTCGGCGGTGTGGTCGAGGTGTGCTTCCTGCGGCGGGTCTATCGCGCGCCGGAGCTCTATCAGCTTCTGCTCACCTTTGCGCTCGTCCTGATCATCGGCGATGCGGTGCGCTTCTGGTGGGGCCCGGAAAACCGGATCGGGATCCGGCCGGCCGGCCTGGCGGGCTCTGTCTCCATCCTTGGCCAGCCGTTTCCCACATACGATCTGGCCGTCCTGGCGCTGGGTCCGATCGTCGCGGGAGGCCTCTGGGTCGCGCTCCACCGCACCAGATGGGGGATCCTGGTCCGCGCCGCCGCCTCGGATCGGGAGATGGTCGGGGCGCTGGGTGTGAACCAGACGTGGCTGTTCACCGGCGCTTTCGTCGTGGGCTCCTGGCTGGCCGGCCTGGCGGGTGCGCTCCAGGTTCCACGGCAGCCTCTCACCACCGTGATGGACGCCGGGATCATCGTCGAGGCCTTTGTGGTGGTGGTGATCGGCGGGATGGGGAACGTGTTCGGGGCGCTCTTGGGCGCCGTGCTCATCGGCGTGCTCCAGTCCCTGGGGATCCTCTGGCTGCCGCGGGAGCTACACCTGGTCCTGGTTTTCCTCCTGATGGCGGCGGTCCTCATCATCCGGCCGTGGGGGCTGGTGGGACGCCCCCCGACGGCGCTGCCTGCACCGGGAGGCGGACCGGGCGTGCTCGCGCGAGGCGTCCACCTGCCGCAGGGGGCCACGGCCTGTGTTGCCCTTCTCCTGCTCCTCGTCCCGCTGGCGGTGCCGCCGTTCGTCCTCCTTCTGCTGGTGGAGATATCGGCCTTCGCGCTCTTCGCCGGCAGCCTCCAGCTCCTGGTCGGTTCGGGCGGGCTGCTCTGCTTCGGCCACGCGGCCTATTTCGGCTTGGGGGCTTACGGGGCGGCGCTCCTCTTGAAGCAGGCGGGGCTCGCGATGCCGGTCGCCTTGGCGCTCGCGCCGCTCTGCGCCGCCGCCGCCGCGCTCCTCTTCGGCTTCTTCTGCGTGCGGCTGACCGGGATCTCCTTCGCCATGCTCACGCTGGCGTGCGCCCAGATCGCGTATGCGACGGTCCAGCAGTGGTATGACGTCACGGGGGGCGACAACGGCATTCTGGGAATCTGGCCCGCCCCGTACCTGGCGACCCCGGTGCGGTATTACTATCTGGCCCTGCTCGTCAGCGCGGGCGGACTGTGGCTGCTTTCCCGGATTGGGGTGTCCCCGTTCGGCCTGACGCTGGAGGCGACGCGCGACCATGCGCCCCGCTGCGAGGGGCTGGGGATCACCGTGCGGACCCAGCATCTGCTGGCCTTCGTGGTGGCCGGAGGCTTCGCCGGGCTGGGCGGCGCCCTCTTTGTATTCCTGAAGGGGAGCGCCTTTCCGGACTATCTCTCGGTGTCGATGTCGGTCCAGTCCCTGGTCATGGTGCTCCTGGGGGGCGTTCACGCCTTGGCCGGTGCGCCGGCCGGCGCGGCGCTCTTCACGGGTCTGGACACGTTGATCACCCTCTACACGGACTACTGGCAGGCGGTCTTGGGCGGTGTGTTGCTCCTCGTGGTGCTGGTGTTTCCCAGCGGGTTGATGGGATTCCTTCGCTCCTGCGGGGCTCGCGAGGGGGAGAGCCGTGGCTGAGCGGCCGCTGCTGGAAGTCGAGGGACTGCGCAAGGCGTTTGGGGGGGTCCATGCGGTTGCGGGGATTCGCTTTGCACTCACCCGGGGGGACATCCGCGCGGTGATCGGCCCGAATGGGGCCGGGAAGACCACGCTCTTCAACCTGCTCAGCGGACAGCTTTCCTGCGACGGGGGGAGCATCCGGTTCGACGGCGAACGCATCGACGGCCTGCCCCCCCCGCGAATCTGGCGCAAGGGGATCAGTCGCACCTTCCAGGTTCCCGCGACCTTTGCCTCTCTCACGCTGCGCGAGAACCTCCAGACCGCCCTGCTGTCCAGACGGGGAAAGAGTCGGGCGATGTTTCCGGCGGCGGCGGGGCTGCTGCGGGAACCGGCGATGGCGCTGCTGGATCGCGTGGGATTGGCCGCGCAGGCAGACGCGGTCTGTGGGACTCTCTCCCTCGGCGATCTGAAGCGGCTGGAGCTGGCGCTCGCGCTGGCGGGCGAGCCGACGCTCTTGCTCCTGGACGAGCCCACGGCGGGCATGTCGGGCGAAGAGCGTGCCGCACTGATCGATCTGGTCGGCAGGATCGTGCGGGAGCGTGAACTCACGGTACTCTTTACGGAGCACGACATGGATGTCGTGTTCAGTATCGCAAGCGGGATTCTGGTGATGCATCAGGGGCGCATCCTGATCGACGGGCCGCCGGCAACAGTTCGCGAGGATCCGGAGGTTCAGCGCGTCTATCTCGGCGGCGGGGCGTGATGGCCGAGAGCCGGATCTCCGGGAATCAGTGCGCGGTAGCGCGCCAGCCGGCGGTGCTGCTGGAAATGGCGGGAGTGGATGCCGGGTACGGCTTGAGCCGCATCCTGTTTCGGGTGGACCTGCGTGTCTACGAGGGGGAGGTGGTGGCCCTGCTCGGACGGAACGGCGCAGGAAAGTCGACGACGCTCAAGACCATTGCGGGACTCACGCCTCCGACGGCAGGACGCGTGCTGTTCAACGGGAGAGAGATTTCCGGCAAGGCGAGCTACGTGATTGCGCGGGAGGGGATCGGGTATGTCCCGCAGGATCGGCGGATCTTCGCCGACCTCACGGTGCGTGAGAATCTGGAAGTGGGGCGCCGGGCGGGCGGGAAGACGGAGTGGACGCCGGAACGGATATTCGGGATGTTCCCTGCCCTGCGGGAGCTTTCGATCCGTCGGGGAGGCACTCTGAGCGGCGGGGAACAGCAAATGCTCGCCGTCGCCAGGACCCTGATGGGAAATCCGAGACTCCTCCTGCTGGACGAGCCGTCGGAGGGTCTGGCGCCCATCGTCGTGAGGACGTTGGCGGAGCACATCCTTCGGCTCAAGGAGGAAGGCGTGGCGATTCTGCTGTCAGAGCAGAATCTCCTCTTCACGCGGGGCGTATGTGACCGGGCCTATTTGCTGGAGAAAGGAAGAATCCAGCATGAGGGGCGAATGTCCGATCTCGCAAACGATCAGAGACTTCTTAGCAGGTACTTGATGATATGAAGGGGGTACCCGTTGTCCTGGTGCGATACGCCGGATCGGTGGAAGGGTAGGTTTTTACTTGACAAAACTCCGCGTTCTCCTTATTGTGCACCGGTTCGAGAGGGGAGATCGGGAACAGCGCGGTTTGCAGAGGGGATGACGAGCGTTATGAAAACGTATCAGCCAAAGGCGGGCGAAATCGACCGTCGCTGGATCCTGGTGGATGCCGCGGGGAAAAACCTCGGGCGACTGGCCACTGTGGTGGCCGATCTTCTTCACGGCAAAGGGAAGCCCTCGTTTGTGCCGCACCTGGACGTCGGCGACTTTGTCGTGGTGATCAACGCGGAGAAGGTGACGGTCACCGGGAAGAAACTCAACCAAAAGACCTACTATCACCACTCGCAACATCCGGGCGGTCTCAAGGCCGTGACCCTGGAGAAGCTCTTGGAGGAGGCGCCCGAGCGGGTGTTGGAGAAGGCGGTGCGCGGGATGCTGCCCAAGACCAAGCTGGGAGATGCGCTGTTCTCGAAGTTGAAGGTCTACGCTGGTTCCGTTCACCCCCATGCCGCACAGCAGCCCGTCGCGTTGACGACGGCGCAATAAGTCGAGGAGACAGGCAGGAATGGAAGCGACGATGAGGTATTACGGGACGGGGCGCCGGAAGGGCTCCATCGCGCGGGTGTGGTTGCAGTCCGGCGACGGCAAGATCCAGGTGAATCAGCGCCCGGTGGACGAGTTCTTTCCCCGGCCGACGCTGAAGATGATCCTGATGCAGCCGTTGAAGGTTGTCGGGTTGGAGGGGAAATTCGACGTGATGGCGACGGTGGGCGGCGGCGGGATGAGCGGCCAAGCCGGGGCCGTGCGCCTCGGAATTGCCCGGGCCTTGCTCCACCTGGACACGGCGCTGCGATCCGGGCTGAAGAAGGCGGGGCTGCTCACCCGAGACCCGCGAGTCAAGGAGCGAAAGAAGTACGGGCAGAAGGGGGCGCGGGCTCGCTTCCAGTTCTCCAAGCGGTAATTTCGGTTGCCGACACGAACAGGGGAAGGGCCTTCGGGCCCTTCCCTTTTTTTGTGCCCCGCATCGCGGGCGGTCTCCCGGGCTGCCGCGGGGGCGGGGCGGACCGAGTGCATTCGATAAGGGAGGTCTGATCATGACGACCGAGGAAACGCCGCGGCCCCGCCGTGTGGCCATCGCCGGCGCCAGCGGATACACCGGGGCAGAGTTGCTCCGGCTCCTGGTGCAGCACCCCGGGGTCGAGGTGGTGGCGCTCACCGCCGAGACCCATGCCAACCAGCCTATCAGCCAGCTCTTTCCCAGCCTCGCCGGGTTTGTCGATCTGATCTGCCGACCGCTGGATCCGGCGGCGCTGGCCGCCGAGGCGGAGTTCGTGTTCCTGGCGCTGCCGCACAAGGCCTCGATGGCGGTGGGAGCCGATCTGGTGAAGCGAGGGGTGCGGGTCCTCGACCTCAGCGCGGATTTCCGGCTCAAGGATCCGGCGGCGTACCGGACCTGGTACGGCTTCGAGCATCTGGCCCCTTCGCTCCTGGGGGAGGCGGTTTACGGTCTGCCCGAGCTGCACCGCGAAGAGATCGCGGCGGCTCGCTTGATCGCCGTGCCGGGCTGCTATCCCACCAGCGCCATTCTGGGCTTCTCCCCGCTGCTCGCGCGTGGGCTGGCGGACCCAGAGACGATCGTGATCGATTCGATCTCCGGCGTCTCCGGGGCGGGGCGCAAACCGGAGCTACCCACCCACTTCTCGGAGGCCAACGAGAGCCTGAAAGCCTACGGAGTGGGCAAGCACCGCCACACGCCGGAGATCGAGCAGGAGCTCTCGGGCGTCGCCGGTCGCCCGGTGACTGTCACCTTCACGCCCCATCTGGCCCCGCTGACCCGTGGGATCCTGACCACGATCACCGCCAGACTGGCGGGGCCTCGGTCGACCGCAGAGCTCCTGGGTGTCTATCGCGAGTTCTACCGTGGGCGGTCGTTCGTGCGCGTGCTGGAGGAAGGCCGCCTGCCCGAGACCAAGCACGTGCTGCATTCCAATCTGTGCGACGTCGGGCTGGTCTCGGATGCCCGGACGGGGCGGGTGATCGTCGTCTCGGCGATCGACAACCTCGTCAAGGGGGCCTCGGGCCAGGCCGTGCAGTGCTTCAATCTCATGGCCGGCCTGGACGAGCGGGCGGGCCTGTGGATCCCGGGTCTGTTTCCGTGAGACTGATGCCGGCGCATCGCGTCGGCGCCGGATGGGTGCGGGCGTGACGGGGGATAGGAGGCGAGGATGCGGACAGCGGGAAACGGCGTGGTGGCGAAGCGCGGCGGACTGTCGGCGGTGGCGGGCGTGCGAGCGGCGGGTGTGGCCTGCGGTCTCAAGAAGAATGGCCGACCCGATCTGGCCCTGGTGGTGGCGGACGAACCGGCCACGGTGGCCGCCACCTTCACGCAGAACCTCGTCCAGGCGGCTCCGGTCCTGATCTCGAAGCGTCACCTACGGGGCAGGCGGTTCTCGGCGCTGGTCCTGAACAGCGGAAACGCCAACGCCTGCACCGGGCGGCAGGGACTACGCGATGCGGAAGAGATGGCGCGGGAGGTGGCCCGGCTGCTCGGGCGGCCCATGGGAGAGGTCTTCGTGGCCTCGACGGGGGTGATCGGGCGGCGGCTCGAGATGGGGGCCGTGCGCGCCGGGATCGGCGAAGCGGTGCGTCGGCTCTCGGCGACGGGCGGGGGAAAGGCCGCGCAGGCGATTCTCACCACGGACACCGGCCGCAAGGAGGCCGCCGTCGCCTTCCCCATCGGGAGGCGATCGGTCACGGTGGCGGGGAGGGCCAAGGGGGCGGGCATGATCGCCCCCCGGATGGCCACCATGCTGGCCGTGATCGCGACGGACGCCGCGGTGTCGGCGCGAACGCTGCAGCGTGCGCTCGGCCGGGCGGTGGCGCAGAGCTTCAACTGCATCACCGTGGATGGCGACACCAGCACCAATGACATGGTCCTCTGCTTTGCCACGGGCGCGGCGGGGGCGCCGGCCATTCGCTCCGGGACACCCGTCTTGGGCGTCCTTCAGGCTGCGCTCGACGCGGTGTGTCTGGCCCTGGCCAAGATGATCGCGCGGGACGGTGAGGGCGCGACCAAGCTGGCAGAGGTCCGGATCCAAGGAGGGCGATCCGCGCGGGAGGCTCGCCTGGCGGCGGAGGCGGTGGCGACATCGCCCCTCGTCAAGACGACTCTATTCGGCCAAGACATCAACTGGGGGCGAATCATGGCGGCGCTGGGTCGGTCCGGCGCGCACTTCGATCCGACCCGGGTCGATCTCTTCGTGGACGAGGTGCCGGTTGTACGCCGGGGCGAAAGCCTGGGGGAAGAGGCCGAGGCGGCGGCGAACCGCAGGCTGCGCCGACGGGAGTTCACACTGATCGCCGGACTTCACGCCGGGAGAGCGAGCGCCCGGATGTGGACGACGGACCTCTCCGAGGAGTACGTCCGGATCAACGCCGGCTACCGGTCCTGATTCCTTCGGTTTCTGCGTCTGAGTCGGTCAATCTGCGGGTCAGATACCAGATGGTGTCGGGGAAAGTCCTTGCCGCTGTTCTAGATTCTGTGATATAAAGATCGACGGTTCGCTGTCGTGGCGGGCCAATTCACACGCGCGCGGATCCTCGCGGGGGTGTCCCGCCGAAGGCGGGATACCGCGGGGAGGCGAAGCGCGCGGCGGATCAACCGAGGACAGGAGGGTGTTTCATGAGCAGTGTGACGATCAAGGAGCTGCTGGAAGCGGGGGTCCATTTCGGGCATCAGACGAAGCGCTGGAACCCGAAGATGAAGAAGTACCTGTTTGGGGAACGGAACGGGATCTACATCATCGATCTCCAGAAGAC
>JAPLLC010000036.1 GCA_026387775.1 Candidatus Methylomirabilota bacterium
GGGAGCGGACCTCCGTGCCGGGGACGGGCTCACCGGGTACCCATCCCCGGGATGGGTGTGGCGCGGCGTCTCGGGTCGGCCCGGGGGACCTGGATTTATCCGACCAACGTATACGTCATCGAATTTGTGTCCGCATGTACTTAGCAGGCTTTGGAAACGGATCGCCGATCCGCTCTCTTCACGCCGCATTCATAGGGAAGGATACGGCGGCCCGGATGACTCGATCCTGTTGAGCGCGGCTCAGACCGAAGAAGAACGGGAGCCGGGCCAGCTGATCGCTGACCGCCTCGGTCATTGGAAGATCGCCTGCGGCATACCCGTATCGCCGTCCCATCGGGGAGGTATGGAGCGGAACATAGTGGAATACGCTGTGCACCCCCTGGCTATCCAGCCACCTGATAAAGCGACTGCGCATGGCCTCGTCCGGGAGCCGCACGTAGAAGAGGTGGTACGCAGGCGTGCACTCTGGCGGAATCTGGGGCAGCCCCACCCCGCTCGTGTGCGCCCAGTCCCAGAGGCCTTCCATGTAGCGATCGAAGAGTTCCTTTCGGCGGGCCTGCACGTGGTCCTGCTCCTCCAGCTGGCCCAACAGCATCGCGGCAGACAGATCCGAGGGAAGATAGCTCGACCCGAGATCCACCCAGGTGTACTTGTCGACCTCCCCTCGAAAGAAGCGGCTTCTGTTGGTCCCTTTCTCGCGGAGGACTTCAGCCCGGGCGACGAGGTGTGGATCGTTGACGACCAGCGCGCCGCCTTCTCCGCAGGTGTAGTTCTTCGTCTCGTGGAAGCTCAATGTCGCGAGCGACCCGAGGGTCCCGAGCCATCTGCCGCGATACCGGCCAAAGAGCCCGTGCGCGTTGTCCTCGACGATGGGGATGCCGTGTCTGGCAGCGAGGGCGGAGATGGTGTCCATCTCGCAGGCGATGCCTGCGTAGTGGACAACGACAATTGCCCGCGTGCGGGACGAGAGCGCGCGCTCCAGCTGCCGCTCGTCAAGATTGAGGGTATCGGAGCGGATATCGACAAACACCGGGCGAGCCCCGCGCAGAACGAAGGCGTTGACCGTCGAGACAAAGGTGAAGGAGGGGACGATCACTTCGTCGCCGGGCTGGAGATCGAGGAGGAGGGCGGCCATTTCCAGGGCATGGGTGCACGAGGAAGTCAGCAGCACCCTGGAAGCCCCGAGCGTGCGCTCGAGCAGGGCGTGGCAGCGCTTCGTGAAGGCCCCATCGCCCGAGATGTGGCCGCTCGCCAGGGCTTGGGCCACGTAGGCGGCTTCGTTACCAATCAGGGTTGGATGGTTGAAAGGGATGCGGGGGGTCATGCGCGCTTCCTGAGAACGAAGAGTTTTTGCGTTCCATAGTCCCCGGCCGCGGGCAGCAAGGAGAACCAGCGGTTCCACTCCATTTCGGGATCGGCGACGTTGATCGCATTGCCGAGTGCCCGGTCAAGCAGCGGCTTGAGTACGCGAGTGCCGACGTAGTACGTGCTGGCGAAGTTCTTGATCTCAATCAGCTCCATCATTCCGCCGACCGACTCGATCACGCGCGGCTCATCCAGATAGGTGTTGAACGGAGGGACGGGGATATCCGGCAATCCCCACTCCCGGCGAAACCGATTCAGCGTCTGCCACCCCTGGAGGGTCGCCTCGGAGAGCAGGAGAACCCCCCCTCTCTTGAGGACTCGGCAGGCTTCTCGAAGCCCGATCTGCTGCCGCTCCCACGTGCCGAGATTGATCAGCACGCGGACAATGACGACCTTGTCATAGGTCTCGCTGGCCTCTGGGAGGGCGGTCGCGTCGCCGACCTCGAATTCCATGCATGCTCGCAGCTCGGCCGGGAGGGCCTGCAGGCGCTTGCGGGCCTCGGCAATCATCTCGGGGATGGCGTCCAGTCCCTTGATCTGCACCGGAGTGTCAGCCGCATACCGGAGGGTGGAGTAGCCGTTGGCGCATCCGATATCGAGCACGCGGTCGCCCGCGGCGAGGTGCCGGCCTATCTCGCGAATCTCCATCTCGATAGCGTACCGATCCGTCCATGAGGCCGCGGGGAGCTGCCCGAATTGAAGCGCCTGAGCTTTCCAGTAGCGCACGATGTCTTCAGGGCTGAACTGGGCCACGGTGATCCTCCGTATCGCTCACGGCTCCGGCCTGCGCGGGGTGGGTCGATCGTACCGCATAGGCCGGATGATCCATGGTGCGGAAATGAATCCGAGCGAGGTACTCGCCGATGATCCCCAGGGCAAACAACTGAACGCCGGAGAAGATGGCGATGATCGAGGCCAGAAAGGGAAATCCGGGGACGGAGCTCCCCTGGAGAAGATACCGTCCGAGGACGTAGACAAGGACGACCAGACCGAACCCCGTGCACGCCAGCCCCAGCAGACTTGCCAACTCCAGCGGCAGGGTGGTGAATCCCGTGATCATGTTCAGGGCATGAATGGCGAGCCGGCGAAAGGTGTAATTGGATCTGCCCGCCAGCCGCGGGTGGTGTGCGACCGGGACGAAGGCAAATCGGGTCGTGGCCCATGTCAGCAGCACGTCGATGGAGACGAAGGAGCCCTGGTAGCGCGCGAAGGCGTCGCGGAGCTGGGTGCGGAATACTCGAAACGCGCTGACGTGACGCGCGGTCGCGGCTCCCATGGTGTATTGCAGCCCCAGCTTCGTGATGCAAGACGCCATATCCCTCCAGTGCCCATGCTGCTCCTTCTCGGGGGTGCCATAGACCACGTCGTGGCCCTCGCCCAGCTTCTCCAGCAGCTTGGGGATCTCTTCCGGGGGATGCTGCAAGTCGTCGTCCAGCGTGACGATCACCTCGTGCTTCGCCTCCCGGATGCCGCACAACAGGGCGTTGTGTTGACCGAAATTGCGCATCAGGTTGATCCCGCGAATCCCCGGATGCTGCCGCGCCTGTTCGCAGATCACGTGCCAACTGCCGTCCCGGCTCCCATCGTTGACCAGGATGATCTCTGAGTGGGCCGCGTGCCCGGCCGATACGGACAGCAACCGTTGAATGAGTGCCGGCAAGATCGCTTCGCTATTGTAGACCGGCACAACGATCGAAACTGAAGGCATCATCACACGCTCCCGCGTTTGTCCGCAACCAGAAGCAGGGACCCACCGAATGGAAACGAAAGACCCGCCCGGATCAAGGCCATCTCCGGGCGAAACGCCGCCCGTAAGACGCTGTTCGCCAGCCACCCGAGCCGCATCTCGTCATACAGATCATACGTCGGATCGGTCCTCCCGCGCATACGCCTCATGAGCATCAGGGGAAACGGCAGGCTCACGAAAGAGGTCATCCGCCTCACCCTGAAGCCCGCCTCCTCCACTCGAGAGCACAGCTCGGAGGCTCGATAGCGGCGCACGTGACCGGCGGTCTCGTCGGCCCGGCTGAACAGATATGGATGCTGCGGGACGGTCAAGAGCAGGCCGCCGGCCGGCCTGATCGCACGGGAGATCTCCTTCAAGACCCAGCCATCGTCCTCGATATGCTCCAGCACGTCGAAAGCCCCGATGGCGTCGAACCCCTCCCTGAAGGGCATGCGGTGCGCGTCCATTTGGATCAGTCGCGAGCGTGCCACCCGTTCAGCAGCGAACCTCAACCCCTCTGCCTGAATCTCACTTCCCCAGAACTCACACGTTGGAAACTCGCGCTGTAGCCGGCGAAGAACGAACCCGGTCCCACACCCGACCTCCAGAAAGCGCCCGGTGTTGGGAAAATAGCGACGCATCGCCCAGGCAATTAACTGGTTCCGCGCTTCGAACCAGAAGTGTCCCGCCTCCAGCGCCGCCAGACGGGAGAAATGGGAAGCGTCAAAAGGGCACTTCTTCATTTCGCTTCCACCGGGGCTCGCCAAGAGGTGCGAGCCGTGATACTCGGTATCATCTTCCCATGTGTCGCTTTCGAATATACGTGCAGGTCCCCCGGGTTTCAAGCCGGAAACCTGTCTCCAAGATATCGATGGTTCGGGCTGGATGATTCCGAAATACGGTTGAGATGGGGGGGGATTCCGATGCCTGCGCCCCAAGGAACGCCGGGCGGGCTCTCGCTACGCGCCTTTGCCGCCGCCGAGGTAGGCGTCTCGGACTTGGGGGTTCTGGAGGAGATCCTGGGCCGTCCCCTCAAGGACGATGCGCCCCGTCTCCATCACGTAGCCCCGGTGCGAGATGGCGAGCGCCATGGAGGCGTTCTGCTCCACCAGCAGGATGGTGGTGCCGCTGGTGTTGATCTCCTTGATCACGCGGAACACTTCCTGGACCAGGATGGGAGCCAGGCCGAGGGACGGCTCGTCCATCAGGAGGATCTGCGGTCGGGCCATGAGGCCGCGCGCGATGGCCAGCATCTGCTGTTGCCCGCCGGAGAGGGTCCAGCCGGGGGCGCTCTTGAGCCGCTCCAGGTCCGGGAAGAGCTTGAACATCCGGGCCATGTCCGCTTCCATCTCTTCCCGCCGGACGTTGGGTCGGTTCGAGGTTCCCAGGACCAGATTCTCTCGGACGGTCAAGCCCGGAAAGACGCGCCGCCCTTCCGGCACGTCGGAGATGCCGCGCCTGGCAATGGCCACGGGGGACAGGCCATGGATGGGTTTGCCGTCGAGCAGGACCTCGCCCTTGAGCGGATGCAAGAGGCCGGAAACGGTGCGCAAGGTCGTGGACTTTCCGGCGCCATTGGCTCCCAGCAGGCAGACGATCTCTTTCTCCCGAACCTCGAGGGAGATTCCACGCAGAGCCGTGACCGCCCCATAGGCGACATGGACGTCCCGCACC
>JAPLLC010000062.1 GCA_026387775.1 Candidatus Methylomirabilota bacterium
ACGAGTTCATGAACGCGGAAGGCAACAACGTCTCGCACGCGTTCCGGTACTACTGCCGGCCGCTCCTGGGCTCCGGGCCGCAGTCCGCCCAGCGCCTTCGCGCCCCCAGGGTCTCGAAGATCCTGGCGAAGTCGGAATAGCTCCTCTCGGAGGACTCCCGCGACCCGCCTTTGGGCGAGCGCAGTTTTTCGCAATCTGGATCCGTCCATGACTCTCGACCGACGCACCTTCGTGGTGGAAAGTGATCCCGATTCGCGCGCTCTGCTCTGCCAGACGCTGAAGGCTGAAGGCTTCAACGTCCAGACGGCCGAGACCGGGGAGGCGACCCTGGCCGCGCTCAAGCGGAGCCCGGCGGATCTGGTCTTCACGGCGCACGACCTCCCGGACATGACCGGCCTGAACCTCCTGGAGGACATCCGCGCCCTCCCCGACCCTCCCGAGGTGATCTTCGTCACCACCTACGAGACCATCGACTCCGCCGTGAAGGCCGTCAAGCGGGGGGCGCTCTGCTACATCACCAAGCCCCTCACCCCCGACCGGTTGCTCCACCTCACTCGGAAGGCGATGGAGGAGATCCGGCTCCGCCGGGAAAATGAGACCTTGCGCCGCGAGCTGGAGCGTCGCTACACCTACAAGGACCTCATCGGAAAGAGCTCCCGCATGCAGGAGGTCTTCCAGCTCCTCGAGAACCTCACGGACACCGAGAGCAACATCCTCGTCCAGGGAAAGAGCGGAACCGGGAAGGAGTTGGTGGCCCGCGCCATCCACGCCCAGAGCCCGCGAAGCGACCGCCCTTTCGTCGCGCTGAACTGCGGGGGGTTGACCGAGACGCTCCTGGAGAGCGAGCTCTTCGGCCACATCAAAGGGTCCTTCACCGGCGCCATCAGCAGCAAACCGGGCGTGTTTCAGGAGGCGGACGGCGGCACCCTGTTCCTGGACGAGATCGCGAACATGCCCCTCTCGATGCAGGTGAAGCTCCTGCGCACGATCCAGGAGGGCGAAATCAAGCCGGTGGGTTCGAACCAGACCGTCAGGGTGGACGTCCGGTTCATCGCGGCGACCAATCGGGATCTCCTGCACGCGGTCGACGATGGGGTCTTCCGGGAGGATCTCTACTACCGGGTGAACGTGATCACGATCGCGCTCCCCGACCTGGCCGAGCGGACCGACGACATCCCGCTCCTCGCGAACCACTTCTTGGAGCGGTTCGCCAAGAAGCTGCGAAAGCCGGTGGAGCGCATCGGCGAGGATGCCATGGGGCTTCTGATGGACTACTCCTGGCCCGGCAACGTCCGCGAGCTCGAAAACTGCATCGAGCGTGCCGTGGTCCTGGCCAAGGGGATCAGCATCACCGCGGTGGAGCTCCCGCCCTCGGTGCGCGCCCTCCAGCAGCAGGAAGGGCTCCGGCTGCCTGTCGGCCTCACCCTGGAGGCCCTGGAGCGCGAGGCGATCCTGCGCACGCTGACCCACTGCAACGGCAACCGCGCCGCGGCGGCCAAGATCCTCGGCCTGGCGGAACGGACTCTCTACCGCAAGATCCGTCTCTACAACACCGACCGCCCCACCGCGAACACCATGCGGCGCGCCGCGGTCTAATCGCTCGCCCCCCGCTCCATCCCGCACGCCTGCGCGGTCACGCCGCGTGACCCATTCACATCGCCAAGAACATCGGCCATCGCCTATCAGGAGGGAGCGCATACTCCGGGCCAGCGGGCGCGCGCCGGTCCGGACCGGGAGATGGGGATGGTTGGGCAGGAGAGCCCAGGCGTAGACGGTGAGGCTCCCGGCCTCCACGAGGGAGGCCAGCCGCGCGATGAAGGCCGCGCAACGCTATGCGCGTTAGCCGCCATCGGGGCGATGACCACCATCGACAGACGCCTGGGCTCACACCGGCCGGCTCCGCGCGCGGGCTGGGCGCTACTACGTGCCCAGCGCATACTCCACGGCACTCGCCGCATGGATGTCGGTCGTATCGAAGAGCGGCACCGGCGAATCCGGCGGCGACACGAGCATGCCGATCTCGGTGCAACCCAAGATGACGCCCTCTGCGCCACGCTCCACGAGCCGAGCGATCACCTCGCGATACGCCGCCCGCGACTGCTCTAAGACAACACCGAGGCAGAGTTCGGTGTAGATCACTCGGTGAACGAGCTCCCGGTCGGCTTCCACTGGCACCAGCACCCGGATTCCGTGCTGCGTCTCCAGCCGGCCGCGATAGAACTCCTGTTCCATCGTGAAGCGCGTACCCAGGAGGCCGACCGTGCGCCTACGGGCCTGCTTGACCGCGGCCGCGGTCGGATCCGCGATGTGGAGCAAGGGGATCGCCACCGCGCCCTCGATCGCGGCAGCGACCTTGTGCATCGTGTTGGTGCACAGCACCAGGAAATCCGCGCCAGCCGCCTCAAGCGCCCGGGCGGCAGTGGCAAGGCACCCGCCCGCTTCGTCCCACCTGCCGGCGTGCTGCAGCCTTTCGATGTCATGGAAATCGACGCTGAATAGAACAATGCGAGCCGAGTGGAGGCCGCCGAGGCGCAGCTTCACGAGCTCATTGATGCGACGGTAGTAGGGGACAGTGGATTCCCAGCTCATTCCGCCGATCAGGCCAATGGTCTTCACAGTGCCTCCGGTTTCGTTCGTGAAAAGTTACCGGACACCCTTCGGGGTTTGACTGTTTGATTCTGCTCCTCCCCCTGCCCGTCTCGCCTCTCAGCTCTCAGTTCTCCGCACTACTGGGGGACGCATCATTATCTGTATAATCCAGCTCTATACGAATCTGCGAATCTAGGATGAGGCCTCGAGACTGCGACTTGCGCGCTCCTCTGTGCCAGTGGGTGCGTGGGGGAAGAGTCAGATACGACACATAATGCAGCCCCCATTATGTTCAGCGATGCGGCCGAGGGCGAGAGTTCTGCGCGAGTTGATCGAGGGCCCTGGCCAGATCCGCCATCGAGTGTTGCGAGATGAAGTTCCCCTTCGTGAGATTGAAGCGGATTTCGACGATCTCGGGGTCGCGGTCGGCAAGGGGATAGAACGCCTTGAGAAGGAGGCGCACATAGGCGAGCACTTCGCCGTGTTCGTAGATGCGATAGATGCGCTTGCCGACCGAGTTCTGCTTGCGTTGTTCGGCCGGCAGATCGTAGTAGCCAGTGACAGGCGATGGATCGAAGCCGTAGACCCGGGCGATGCGGACGGAACCGTAGCCGGCTTGCTGGGCCAGCCCTCCGCCGAGAGAATGGCCGGTCGTGACCAGTTCGGTTGGGCCGCCGACTTCGCGGTCGATTCGCGACAGCAGGTCCGGAATCATATGCCGGACTTGATCGTATTGGTCGTCCCGCCCCGGGATGAATCGCGTGACCCAGCGGAAGTTGGACATCCAATCGTCCACCTCTTTGGCCACGGTGCCTCGAAACGCGATGACCGCGAGGGTGGGCTGATCGGGACGCGTCTTGACCCAGGTGCTGAAAGCCAAGCCACCGTGGGCAGCCGTCTCAAGCGGTTCGCAGGTCGCGCAACGTTTCCATCCGAGAGCCTGGGCCCGCCCAGTCAGGTCCGGATCGACCCCGTAGACCTCAGCGGCAAGGATGGCGTATTCGTGCAGACCCACGAGATCTGGCGACTCGGCGCCACGCGGGAAATCCTCGACGGGAACATAGCGCCTGGACTGATGGACAATAGCAAGCTCTGGCGTCTGGGGACGAAGCCATCCAGGGACCCGCACGATTGCAACCAGGAGGAGAAGCAGCAGCACAACAACGCCCACCACAATCCATTTGGACATCATTTCATTTGCTCCAGGACGAGGTCTTCGTCTCCTTGCTCGTGACCTGCGCGCGATGATACTAACTGGTCGTCCCACTCATCCCTCGTGGCCGAGGAATTGAAACCCCTCTCCTGAAAACTCAAAGAGTTCCATCTCCAAAGGTGTCCGGTACCTTTTCTTACCACTAGTTCGGCGCCTGGTGGCCCAAGGCCTTTTCCATCTCGACGTAGGTGGCTTCCGTGTACCCGGCGTGGCTACGGGACGCGATCGGGACATAGCCACGTGCCTCATAGTACGCGCGCAGTTCCCCGAGCGCGAGCCGCACTCCGAGCCGGACGTGCGACAAGCCGAGCTCGGCAGCACGGCGTTCCGCCGCTCGCAGCAGCAGATCTCCGATCCCACGGCGCCGATACTCGGGAACGACGGCGAGTCGGCCCACGTACACGTAACCTGCCTTCGGCGCGTAGAACACACACCCGGCGACATCCCCGCCGGCCTCGCAAATCAGCGCCCCGCCCTCGTTCACCTTGTTCCGGACCGAAGCGATGGTTTCCGAGTGGACCCCTGAGGGTGGGTCGAGGCGTCCTTCGTACTCGCTGAAGGCGCGCACGAGGATGTCGTGCAGCAGACCGGCCTCGTCGCTATGCGCCTCGCGTACTCTGGGCTCCGTGCTCATCGAGTGGACATTAACCCCCGCTGCCATTGTCACAAAGCGCCGAACGAATAGTTCACCGGGAGCCCGCTGTTTGGGCGATCCGGTGGGACGCCTGATTATGTGATCTTTTTGCTTTTATCTGTTTTGCCCTTCCTCACGCTCAAGATTCACGTATCCCCTGCCCTTGTTATTCAAATGGGTTATATCCTGGTTTCTTGTATAGCCTTTCCTGGTTATCAAGGATATCCGGTCTATAGACTTCTTCTGCCCAAACCTCTGGTTTGATTTCCTCGATAGCTACTGAGACTGATTTTTCTTCGCACTTCGCGATGGCGACAACGTCTTTCACTATTTCTTCGGCAAGTCGAGCCTTCTGCTCTTCTGATCTTCCCGGGTAGAGCTTTACGATAACATGAGGCATCATTTCCTCCTTCAATTCACCACATAACGGGTGCTTCAGCCGCCGGCGAAGCCGGCTGGCTGGTAGCAATAGTTGGTCGCATCAGTCCGCATAGTACAGGAACTCGATCTTAGTAATGGGGGGCGCAGCATTATCTGTATAATCCAGCTCCATACGAATCCGCGGATCCAGGATGAGGCCTCGAGACTGCGGCCCACGGAATAGGGGACGCTCCACATGTGTCACCTTCTAAGAAGGGGCGCCCAGTCGGCCGCCTGCGCGGCCCCGCGTGCTGCGGCACGATAGACCGATTGGGGGGCCACTCCCAAGAGTGGTGCCAGTCGCCGGCCGGACTGCCCGAGGGCGCCGACCCACAGATGGGCGATCCCTTCGCGCGCCCGGGTGACGGCCGTCCGCTGGCCACCCCCCGCCACCTCCGAACAACGGGTACCTTGCGTGCTCTGTACGTCGCCATGTCACGTCCAGATCCGGGGAGTTCGGATCACCTGGAAACATGGGTTCTTCGGTGGTCGGGTAGTACCCAAGTACCTGGCCCAACGTCTTGAGCAGTGCTATCGCGCCGAGTCCTGGTTCCTTCTGGTGTGTTCCCATTCTGGTCTCTCTGGCCCAACGTTCAAAATCACCGGCCTCGCACGGCTTTTCGCGCGAGGCCCGTGTGCATTGCAGGGTTGGGCATCTTTGCACCCTGGCCGAACTCGGACAAATTGTACTGCTACTGCATCATGATCGCCACAGCACTCACTTGCAGAGTTACCAAAGCATAACCCGCCGCAACTGCTGGAGGAGCGCTTTTGCCAGCAACCGTAGCGACAGCCTTTCCGACCTTCCGGCTCGCGTCGCCAAACTCTTCTGAGGCGTTTCCAATAGTGATGGTCTTGTAGCGTTCAATCTTTAGACCAAGATCGCCCGCGATATGGTTCGTGCGGTCTTTAAGCATCTTCAGTGCTGCCGTTGTTAACTCGTCTTGTGCCGCCTTTAGCGTTTCTGGGGCAACGAAAAAGCGCATGTCGTTCATGACTAATCCATCACCCTGCAATTCCCCGGCAAGCTTGAGAACGGCTTCGAAATCGTCGGATGTCAGCGACAAGGTTTGCATGCCGCGCCAACGATCCGTTTCCTTTTCATTTTGCGAGTTATAAGGCCGCGAGACTGAATAACTGCCGGTTTCGACGGTTATGGAGGGAATGCTCTGCGCTTTAGCGATTGCGGCAGTCATGCGCTTATTGATCTCGAGTTGAATCTGTCGCGCATTGTTGCCTCTTGCCTCAACATTCAATTTGACAGCTATCCGATTGCGCGCTTCCAGTCGCTCTGCTTGCTGTGAAAGCTGAACTTCCGTGCGGTCAACTTGCTTGATGAGTTTGACTTCTGTTTGTGGGGGCTTGTCGGCGGCCAAGGCAAGACCAAATCCTGTCAAGGCAACGAAAACTGCTAGAACTGACGAAGCAACGATACTCTTGATTGACATAAATCCTCCGAGTTGAGTTGTTGAGTAATTGGGGGTTGCATCTTCCGTCTCCTGGCGTCTTCAGCCGGGGAGCCGTTGCCATATCTCTCGGTCAGGTCCCGCTGATGGATCTGGCACAAGCGAACACGGCGCTCTCGCAGCGGACCCTTTACTGCCTCGGGCAGCATCGTACGCCAGTGGCTCTGCTCGGTCCGCAGGCTGTACTCAAACGCGCGGAGGGCCTCGCGGAGGCGGTCGAGGGGCTTGGGCTGCTGGCCGGGCGGGCGACCGTTGCCGGAGACTGTCGCGCGTGGCGTGATTCGATCTACGGCCGTCAAGATGGCTCGTGAGGATTGCTGCGCAGATGCGGAGGCAGGGGTCGAAGGGGGACGGGACCGTAGACGCACAGGCACCAACGAGCGGGCCTTGCTGCTGGTGTGATTCGGGTCTGGAGCGCTATCCCTGGCCGACCCCATGAAGCCTCCTCCGTGATGCTGACGGAGAGGTGCAATGAGGTGGAGCCTACTCTTGACGCCGTAGGACTGTCAAGACAAGCGTGGGAGGACGAATGACCAATGACCAATGACCAATTCTCAAATCCCAATGACGGAGGCAAAGGAATGCATCGTGTAAGCGATCACTCGATGCGGCGTACCCTCAGTTGGTCATTGGGCATTGGGATTTGGTCATTGCGGCCTGCGGCCGCTCACGTCGTCGGCACGGCTACCTTCAGTTCCTTCGCCGCTTGAACGATCTGCCCCCAGGTCTCGTCCTCGATGTAGATGCCCTTCCGTCGGCGCTCGGCTTCCATCTTGGCCTCGGGCTCGCCGGGGTAGAGGATCTCGCCGCCGGGCTGGATCGGGGGAGAGGTCTTGATGTATCGGATCAGGTCGTCCACCTCGCTCCGGAAGTTCTGCGGCGAGACGAACCGGGCGATGTCCACCACTACCATGAAGATCCCGTTCAGGACGGGACCCGGGTTCTCCCGCGAGTAGCCCGCCCGCGCCACGATGCCGCCCAGGACCTCGATCATGAGCGCGAGAGAGTATCCCTTGTGCCCTCCCACCGGCAGGATGCTCCCCTCCGGCTTGTTGTACAGGTCGTTCGGGTCGGTCGTCGGCTTCCCCTCGGAATCCAGCAGCCAGCCGGGGGGCGTCTGCTCTTTCCGATTGCGCTTGAGCCGCACCTTTCCCTCGGCGGCCACCGTGGTGGCGACGTCGAAGCTGATGGGGGCGCCGCTCCCGGTCGGGCAGGCGAAGGCGAACGGATTGGTGCTGAGTCGCGCCGCCCGGCCGCCCCAGGGCGCCATCCGCTGTCCCGCCCCCGCCGCGTTCACCGCCAGGATGGCCAGCATGTCCCGCTCCAGGGCCATCTCCGTGTAGTCGGCCAGCCGGCCGATGTGGTTGCTGTTGTGGACCCCCACGGCGGCCACGCCGATCGCCGCCGCCTTCGTCATGGCGACCTCCATCCCCCGCCTGGCGACGATCTGACCAAAGCCGCGCTTCCCGTCCACCAGCGCGGTGGCCGGCCCCTCCTGCACCACCACAGGCTCGGCCTTCGGATCCGCCTCCCCCTTTTTCCAGGAGGTCACGTATTGCGGGACGCGGATCATCCCGTGGGAGTCATGACCCCGCAGGTTGGCGCGGACCAGCAGCTTGGCCATCCAGGCCGCGCCGGCGGGTGGAACGTGGATCGCACAGAAGATGTCACGGGCCAGCGTCTCGAGCGGTTCACAATTGAATGTCGGCATCGGTCTCTCACTCCTTCAAGACGTTCAAATCAAATGGCCAATGACCAATTTCCAATGGCCAAGGGCGGTACGCGGCTCAATGACCAATTCCTAATGGCCAATGGTGGTGTGCGCGTTCGGCGCGCTCTCAAGACCAGGGATGGACCCACATCCGCCATTGGTCATTCCCCAATTGGACATTGGTCATTCCTGGCTCATCCGTTCTCGAAGACTCCCATCGCGCGGAACTTCTGGTAGCGCTGCTCCAGCAGCGCGTCGACCGGCATCTCCCGGAGGCCCCGGAAGGCTTCCGTCACCGCTCCCTTCAGGGTGGCGGCCACCTCCTGATGGTTGCGGTGTGCGCCGCCGACCGGCTCGGGCACGATCCCGTCGATCAGCTTGAGCCGCTGCAAGTCCAGGGCGGTGATGCGCATGGCCGCGGCCGCCTCGGGGGCCTTGCCGGGGTCCCGCCAGAGAATGGAGGCGCACCCTTCCGGAGAGATGACCGAGTAGATCGCGTACTCCAGCATCAGGATCGTGTCGCCCACCGCCAGCCCGAGCGCGCCGCCCGACCCGCCCTCGCCCACGATGGCCACCACGATCGGCACCGAAAGCCCCGCCATCTCGCGGAGATTGCGCGCGATGGCCTCGGCTTGGCCCCGCTCCTCCGCCCCGACGCCCGGGAAGGCGCCTGGAGTGTCCACCAGCGTGAGGACCGGCCGCCGGAACTTCTCCGCCAGCTTCATCAGCCGCAGAGCCTTCCGGTACCCCTCGGGATGGGCCATGGCGAAGTTGCGCAGCAGCTTCTCTTTGGTGTCTCGCCCCTTCTGCTGGCCGATGACGACCAGCGGCAGGCCGTCGAGGCGCGCCAGGCCTCCCACGATGGCCCGGTCGTCCGCGTAGCCCCGGTCCCCGTGCAGCTCCAGGAAGTCGGTCAGCATCAGCCGGATGTAGTCCAGGCTGTAGGGGCGGCCCGGATGACGGGCGATCTGCGCCCGCTGCCAGGGGGTCAGATTGGCGAAGACCTCCTCCTGCAGCCGCACTACCTTCCGCTCCAGGCGGGCAATCTCGGTGCCGAAGTCCGCCCGCTCCTCCTGGGCCAGCTCTTTCAGCTCCTGAATCTTGACCTGGAGCTCCAGGATCGGTCGCTCAAACTCCAGCGTATAACCCGCCATCTCCCACCTTAGTCAAGCAATGACCAATGACCAATTCTCAATGACCAATCAGACATCTGCCATCGGCCATTCCGCGATCGGCCATTGGTCATTCCGCGATCGGCCATTGGTCATTTCCCTTCATTGGTCATTGGTCATTTTGTGGTAAAACACCCTGCCCCAAACTCCGCCTCCAGCGCCTGCCGGAGCGTCTCGTCCGCCGTCACGGTGAGGGACGCGGCCGGCGCGATCGTCACCTGGCCGCCCTCCGGAAGCTGGAGGGTCAGCCGCAGCGGCGAGCTCCCCGGATGCGCCTTGAGGATCGCCTCGAGCTGCCGCAGCCCTTCCGGCGTGGCGTTGGCCGCAGGCAACGTCACCTCGGCCAGGGGTGCCCCCCCGTTCGCAGGCAGGGCGAGGGGCCGGACCTCGCTCACCAAGAGCTTGGCGCCGCCGTCCTCGCCGATGTCCACCTGCCCCTTCACCAGGACCGCCGAGTCCTTGGCGAGATGCAGCATGCTGGCGCGGTACACGTCGGGGAAGACCACCGACTCCACCGTGCCGTTCAAGTCTTCCAGCGTGACGAAGGCCATCCGGTCCCCGCTCTTGGTGCTGATCTCCTTCACCGCCGTGACGATGGCCCCCAGCCGCGCCGTGGACTTGTCGGGCAGGGACGATAGGCTCTCCGTCGTGGCGGTCGCGTACCGGTCCAGCGTGGCGCGATACGCATCCAGCGGGTGTCCCTTGATGTAGAACCCCAGCGTCTCCTTCTCCGCCGTGAGAAGCTGCGACCCATCCCACTCGGGAAGGTTCGGCAGGGGCGGGGCCTCGCGCCGGGAGGTGCCGCTCGCCGACAGCACGTCCAGGAGCGACCCCTGCCCGTGGGCCCGGTCCCGCTGCGCAGACGCCGCCGCCTCCATCGCCTTGTCCACCACGGCCGCGAGTTGGGCCCGCCGCGCCCCCAGCGAATCGAACGCCCCACACTTGACCAGGCTCTCGACCACGCGCTTGTTGACCAGACGCAGATCCACCCGCTCGCAGAAATCGTAGAGAGTGCCGAACCTCCCCTCGTTGCGCCGCGCGGTCAGGATGGATTGGATCGCCGTCTCGCCCACGTTTTTCACCGCCACCAGGCCGAAACGAATCTTGTCCTCCACCACCGTAAAGTCGCTGCTCGACTCGTTGACATCGGGGGGGAGAACCTCGAGCCCCATGACCCGGCACTCCTCGATGTACTTCACGATCTTGTCTGTGTCGTTGGTTTCCGAGGTGAGGAGCGCGGCCATGAACTCGACCGGGTAGTTCGCCTTGAGATAGGCCGTCTGGTAGGCGATGATGGCGTAGGCCGCAGCGTGGGACTTGTTGAAGCCGTAGCCCGCGAACTGCTCCATCAGGCTGAAAATCTTGTCCGCCTTCTTTTCGGCGATCCCCCGCTTGAGTGCGCCGTCCACAAACTTCTTGCGCTGCTCGGCCATCAGCTCGGCGCTCTTCTTCCCCATGGCGCGCCGCAGGATGTCCGCCTCGCCCAGGCTGAAGCCGGCCAGGTCGGAGGCGATCCGCATGACCTGCTCCTGGTAGACCATGATCCCGTAGGTCTCTTTGAGCACCGTCTCCATCAGCGGGTGCTCGTACTCGACCTTGGCCCGGCCGTGCTTGCGCTCGATGAACTTGGGGATCTGCTCCATCGGCCCCGGCCGGTACATGGCCACCAGGGCGACGATATCCTCGATGCAGGTCGGCCGGAGCTGGCGCAGCAGGTCGCGCATCCCCGAGGATTCG
>JAPLLC010000122.1 GCA_026387775.1 Candidatus Methylomirabilota bacterium
CCCAGGCCCCCACCCCGTCGTAGGTTTGTGCCAGGCCGAAGGCGGCCTGGGCGTCGTCGGGGCTCCGCTCGATAGCCTTCTCCCACAAGGGCACGGCCACCTCGTCCCGCCCCTGCTCGTGATAGAACGTCCCCAGGGCCATGAGGGCCTGCGTCAAGGCATCCCCGGTCTTCTGGGAAGCGGGAAAGCGAACCCTGATCTCGGCGAAGACCTTCTCCTCTCGCGTCTGGTGAATCGGCGCGCGCAGCGAGACGAGCGGTAGGGGCGTCGACGAGCGGATCTCCCGCGCGGCCGCGTTGGCCAGCTCCAGGGCATTCTCGTACACCTTGAACGCCTCGGCGGTCTGATTCAGACGCTGGAGCGCTCTGGCGAGGGCCAGCCGGAGATCCAGATTGTGCGGATCGAACTGCAGGACGATGTCCAGGATCTCGCGGGCCTCGGCGTCTTCGCTCCGGCGCGTGAGCGCCTCGGCGTACTCCCGGTAGTAGATCGGCTTGGCGTCGTCCTCGGCCAGCTCGATCGCCCGCCGGAAGAAGACCTTGGCCTGGGGCCAACGCTCCTGCTCTTCCAGGAGCCGCGCCGCGTAGAGGGCATCCGGCGCGTGCGCCGGGACGGTGAGCATGAGCTCCTCGGGGGCGTTGGTGTGCCGCAGCAGCCGTGAGAGCGCCTCGGGGAGATAGCGCGGATCCAGATCCACCGCCTCTTGCTGGGCCAGGATGGCCTCGCGCACGATCGGATCGGCGAGGCCGGCGACCGGCCGCTCGATCTCCAGCCGGCTGAACCCGTACGCCGCCAGCACCTCATGGCGATAGCGGTTGTTGGGATTCATCGCGATGGCCTGCCGCATCACGGCCAGTCCAGTCTCCACGTCCCCCGACGGGTTCGACGCAGCCTTCGGATCGCGGGGGGCCATCCACGGGCGCGTTGTATAGGCCCACCCCAGACGATCCCAGGCGTCGGCGTAGGATGGGGCCAGCGCCACAGCGGCCGCATACCGCTGCATGGAACGATCCAGCAGGAGGCGGGCGGAGCGAGAGCGCGCGCCGAGGTCGGACACGAATCTTCCCTCCTCGGAGAGGCCCGCGTTCCAGGCCCGGGCCGCCAACTGCTCTTCCAGCCGCCCGAGCGCGTACTGGGCCTCCGGACTCATGGGATCGAGGGCGACGGCCCGGCCGAGAAGCGAGAGCGCCTCCTTGTTCTTCGCCGTCTCGATCACCCAGGGACGGTCGGCGCGGGCTCCGGGACCGGACGGCGGCGCGATCAGCTCCTCGCCGCGCTCCCGGAACCCCTCCGCCAGGATGCCGGCGACCGCCGTCCATCCCAGGAAGAGCGCCAGACAGCCGCTCCCGACGAGCAGACCCAGGCGACCCCGGCGGGAAAGCGCGAGCCGCCGGACGGGAACGATGGGTTCCGCGTACTCGCCGTGGAGGCGCGTCCCCGCCGCCACCACGCCCACGCCGAGGATTGTCGCCAGCAGGATCCCGTTGGCTGGAAGCCGAAGAGGGAAGTCGAAGAGGCTGTGCACGGCGATGGCGGCGAGAGCGCTCATGCACCCAAAAACGATGGCGATGTTGTACGGGTCGTGGCGGATTGTTGGGAATTGCGAATTGGAAATTGCGGATTGCGTGATTTGAGGATCGCGTTCCACGTTCAACGTTCCACGTTCAACGTTCAACGTTCCAGGTTCAACGTTCAACGTTCCAGGTTCAACGTTCAACGTTTCGCGTTCAACGTTCAACATTGCACGTGGGACGGCTCCAAGGCCGAAGATGGGGCGGAGGAGGATGTCGCGGAGGAACCAGGCCAGGGCGACCAGGAGCAGGCAGAGCGCGATCAGGCCTCCATCGGCGGTCAGCTCCAGCCACTCGTTGTGCGCGTGGCTGGCGAACTTCTCGAAGGTGAACTCCGGCGCGGCGAACCGAGGGAAGACCCGCACGAACGTCCCCAGACCGGCGCCAAGGATGGGGAAGGTCTGAATCATCTGCGAGACGTCGCGATACAGCATGGCGCGGGAGATCGAGTCCACCTCCAACAGTCCGAAGCGCTGAAGGATCGGCTCGGCCCCGATCCACATGATCAGGGTCACCGTCGCCAGCGCGATCCCGACCCCCGCCAAGCGCTTCCTGTGCCCCGGCTCGCGGATCCAGAGGAGGCTGACGAAGACCAGGGCTCCCACCAGGAACCCGATGATGCCGCCCCGCGACATCGTGAACGCGAGGGCGGTGATGGAGACGGTCGAGGAGATTCCGAGGAGCATCCGGCGGGATTCGTTGTCGGTAGGCCGCATCCGCCGCTCTCGGTCGAAGAGCGACGTGCGCTCGTCGTCTGCGCCCGAGGAACCGGACACGGCCTGGGGCGCGTCTCCTCCGCTCGCCTCTCCGCCGTGATGGTGTCTCCGGCGACGGCGACGCGCCCCGACACCGACGAGGAGAGCCGTCATCATGGGGATCGCCATTGCCAGGTAGGCCGCGAAGTGGTCCGGATTGACAAAGGTTCCCCGCAGCCGGCCCGAGGCGTGCGCCTTGTAGCCGAAGATGCTCTGGTTGCCGCTCAGGAACTCCAGAAGGCCATAGAAGGCAACGAACGCGGCGAAGGCGCAGACGCCGGTCAGAAACCGGTTCATCTGGAGGCGGGACCTCAGGCTGGAGACGACCAGATAGAACACGCCCGCATAGACGCAAAACAGGACGAACGCCTCCCGGGTCCCATGATAGTCCAGTGTCCCGGAAAGGAAGGGCAGCCAGCCGGGCTTCTCCACCGCCATGGCCGTCATCCGCTCCAGCGCCCCGCTCCCGCTCCATCCCCAGGGAAACCCGACGACCATCTGGATCAGGAACAGGAGGAGAAAGGCCAAGAGCGGAAAGTCCAGCGGCGTCTTGTGCCAGCGGATCTCGCCCTCGGAGGCTGCTCGCCAGGCCCAGCACAGAAGCAGGCCGCAAGTGATGAGGACGGTCACCGCCAGGCCCCAACCGGCGACGCCGCCGAAGACGAGGGTGGAGACGCCGAGCAGGAGAAGGAGGCCGCCTTCGATGACTCGATCCATTACCCGTGCGTTCTCAGGACTCAACTTGTCTCCTTTGTTCTCTCGCTCAGGGGAGCAGAGGGGCGGAGGAGTTGGGGAGCAGAGGGGCGGAGGGGCACGGGGGCGGAGGGGCGTGGGGGCGGAGGGGCGGAGGGGATGGTCTGCATGGGCGCCATCATCTCGCTGGGCTCACTTTCCCTCTCATCCCTACGACAGATTCTTGCCGATTCGGCCGCAGGAGAAGCCACGGGCGAGGATCGCTAATCATGTTGACAAGTTTTCCGATAATCCGATCGTACGTTTCACAAAGCCCCTGGCCTTCTTCTGCGCACACATATCCACATGCGACTGCAAAGCGAATCCAGGTTTGGGTTTCCGCCGCTTCTGCCTCTGCGTCATTAAACTTGCTGACGAAAGCCGCCTCGTACCGCCTCTTGCGCCATGCTTCCGAGGTATTGCTGCACACTGAACGTGAAGAACGCCGGATCTGGTCCGTCAAGGCATAGATCTCTTCGCGCGGAAAGCGCTTCGAAATCTCGAACACTCTCATTGCCGCGTCAAAGGCCAATCGATACACGTCGAGTTCTTCATGACTCCGAATCAGACACTTAGTCGGACTCATCGAAGCCTCCTCTCCGCATCCCCCTGGCTCCTCCACCCCTCAGCCCCCCTGCCCCGCTTGCAGCCACACCACCCTCAAGAAAACAAACGGGAAAGGAAACCACGCGCGAGAGAAGGGTCGACCGGTTCAGGAATCACGACGGGAACGCCGGCCAGGATGGCCCGGGGGGCGTCCAGCACCATGGCTCGGGCGGCCTCTTCACCCACGATGGCGGCGGCGGCGGCCAGACCCGGCGTGAGAACCGGCCGGCGCTTCTGCGTCCCGTGGGCGTCCGTGGCGATGAGGTGGATCAGGTTCCGCTCCAGCATCTTGTTGGCCGCGCGGCGCGCCACCGGACCGAACTCGCCGGTGAGGCTTCCCGCCGTGACCTGCGCGAGCGCGCCGGCCGCCACCAGTTGGCGCAGGAGGTCGGGATCCTGCTGCATGGACGCGTGGCGCTCGGGGTGGGTGATTATCGGGATGATCTGCCGAAGCTGCAGCGCGTAGACCAGCTCGCGGATGTTGGGCGGCATCATCTGCGAGGGAAGCTCCGCCACCAGATACCGGACCCGCTTCCCCAGAACGGGAATGGTGGCGGCCTCCACGCCGCTCACCACATTCGGCTCCACGCGGACGTCCGCCCCGACATGGAGGCGGATGCGAATGTCCGCGGTGGCCAGGCGATTCGCCAATTCGGAAACGAGCGCCGAGATGCTCGCCGTGGTGTTGTCATAGAGACCGGGCGTGATGTGAGGCGTCGCCACGATGTCGGTGATCCCGTCGGCCGCGGCGATTCTGGCCATCTCGACGCTCTCGTCCCAGGAGCGCGACCCGTCATCGATCCCAGGCAAGATATGGCAATGGAGGTCGATCATCTAGAATTGGGAATTGAGAATTTTGAATTGCGAATTTTGAATTGGGAAATGGGGAATGGGAATTTTGAATTGCGAATTTCGAATTGGGAAATGGGGAATGGGGAATTGAAATAGCTGCGGGTTATCCGCGTGACTTGGTCGTCTTGCCGATAGTCGTGAAGATCGCAAGCAGCTCGGAAGATTCCTTGAGAAGTTCTCGGCGAACCTCGGAATCCCCAAGATCGGCCCCCTCGAATGACTCACACCAATACTGCGTCTCCGCAGCTTCCTTTGTAACCAGGGCAATCTTGTGGATGAAATCTCTTCGGGACTCGGCGCGGTTGGCTTCGCGATAGTTTGCACCAATCGATGTTCCTGCATTCAAGAACTGACCGCCAAGAACATCGGCCACCCTGCCCTTTGGCAGAGAAGCTACGAACCCGACCACTTTCAGGGCGAACGCCTTGGTTCGTCGTTCGAGCTCAAAACGATCCATGCCATCCTGATAGGGCAAACACACCTTGCGGATCGGCCACGGACAACTGGCCGCAAGCTCGACTTACACTGAATCCCGAAATTCGCAATTCGCAATTCGAAATCCCGCTACTTTTTCCCGTCGGTTCCGTAGGTGTAGCCGTAGTAGTAATAGTAGTAGTACTGGTAGTAGTAGCCGTCGCGCTTGAAGTCCACGCTGTTCAGGAGCACGCCCACCACGTTGGCCTTCACTCCCTCCAACTGGGACTTGGCCTGACGGATGACCTCTTGGGGGTAGCCGCCGCTGCGCACCACCAGCACCACGCCGTCCACCAGCGTCCCCAGGACCAGGGTGTCCGAGACAGAGATGACCGGCGGCGAATCGTAGATCACCAGGTCGTATCTGGCCTTGACCGACTGCATGAAGTCGGCCATGGGGCGGGACATCAGGACCTCGGCGGGATTCGGAGGAAGCGGGCCGCTGGTCACCAGATGCAGATTCTGGGCGCGGCCCGTCTGGATGCAGTCCTCGATCTTGGCCTGCCCGGACAAGATGGAGGTGATGCCCACCGCATTCGAAACCCCGAATGCCTTGTGGAGGGCGGGGCGGCGCAGGTCGGTATCCACCATCAGAGTCCGAGTCCCCGCCATGGCCATGGTGGCGCCCAGGTTGGCGACGGTGGTGGTCTTGCCCTCCCCGGGACCGGCGCTGGTCACCATGAACGTCTTCTTCGACTGGTCGAGATTGGTGAACTGGAGGTTGGTCCGGATGGTCCGGTAGGCCTCGGCGACGGCGGACTTCGGGTCGGTCAGCGACAAGACCATCTCGCCCGGCTTCCCCGTGACGGCAGCCGATCTCTTGGGTGGAGCCAGTTTCTTCTTGAAATTGAAGAGTGCCACGTCTCTCCCTTACCTAGCGTGAAAAGTTGGACGAGAACAATGAAAACTGTCCTTAGGAGCCGTTACGAAATAACTTGTCCATTCATTGGAATTTCGTTACGGCTCCTTATGCCGTTTTCGGAATTTCTCCGGTCAAGTTCTTCTTTGACAACGGCTTACGCCTTGCGCGGCACGAAGAGTGGCACGACACCCAGGGTTGTGAGTCCCAGATAGCGCTCCACCTCTTCCGGCGTCTTGATGGTGTTGTCGAAGTATTCCAAGAAGAAGGCCAGGCCGGCGCCCAGCATCACCCCCACCACCAGGGCCAGGGCGATGTTCAGCAGCGGGCGGGGCCGCACCGGAACGTTGGGGACGAGGGCGTCCTCCACGATCCGGATGTTGTTGGTCTCCAGACCGCCGGAGAGACCGGTCTCCTTCACCCGCTTCAGGACGACGTCATAGAGTTGCTGGTTGGAGCTGGTCTCGCGCGAGAGGGCCGAGTACTGGATCTCCTTGTCGTTGAGATCCAGCGCCTCCCTCTTCACCTGCTCGATCCGGCCGGCCAGGGAATCCTCGCGCCCCTTGGCCACACGGTATTCGGCCTCGACCGACTTCAGGGCGGCCTGGATCTCGGCCCGCATCCGCTCCTGGACCTGGTCCATCTGCGATTGGATCTTCAGGACCTCGGGATGCTTCTCCTTGTAGGTCCTGAGCGCCTTGGACAGATCGACTTCCAGGTTGGAGTAGTCGGCAATCAGCTTTTGCAGGAGCGGGTTGTCCTTCGAGGTGAGCAGGAGACCGGACTGCACGTTGCCCTTCACCAGCGGCGCGAGCTCCTTCAGGCGGGATTCCACCGCCAGGCGCTGCGCCTGCGCCTCCAGGAAAGCCCTGTTCAGGTCCATCATCTTCTGGCCGGTGATGTTCCGCTGCTGCTCCATCCCGACGATGCCGGCCTTCTCCCGATACTTCTGGAGGGCGACCTCGGAATCCTGGACCTTGGCCTTCAGCTCGTTCATGTTCTCGGAGAGCCAGACCAGCGCCTCGCGCGTGCTGAGCAGCTTGCTCTCCAGGTTGTAGCGGGCGTAGGCCTTGGCGATGCCGTTGGCCACGTCGGCGGCCAACTGAGGATCCGGATCCTGCACTTTGATGTCCACCAGGCGCGTGTTCCGCTTCGGCTCAACCTTCACCACCCGGAGGAGGGACGCCACCGGGTCGTTGGCCTTGGCCAGGCGGGGCATGCGGCGCACCAGCCCCTGGCTCTCGATGGCGCGAGCGATGACCGGACGGCTCTTGATGATCTCGTACTGGGTCTGGTAGTAGTCCAGGCTCGAGGAGTCGTTGGGCTGGACTTCCTGGATGTTCACGACGCGGGGCGGCTCGCGATCGATCAATACCTTGACGGCGCCCTCGTAGACGGGGGTCTGGGCGAAGGTCCAGATGACCGTCCCCACCACGACGGCGGAAAAGGTGCCCAGGGCCAGCCAGCGACGCTTGTGCAGGACGCGCAAGTAATCTCGAAGATGGGTTTCTTCACCCTTCAGCGGAAGCGCCATGGCACACCCTTATGAATTTCGAATTGTGAATTGCGAATTTCGAATTGCGGATTGCGCGAGTTGCAAGCGCCGAGCGGGGTCCATCTTAGGCCAATTCGAAATTCGCAATTCAAGATTAGAAGTAGGCTTCAGGGACCACGATGACATCATTCTCTTTGAGGGGAATCGCCTTGTCGCGGCGACCGCGCTTGATGATGTCGTTCATGTCCACTTCGATCGTCTGCTGCCCCGTGGGGGTATTCCGGATGATCTTCGTTCGACCCGGGGCCGCCTTGTCCGTGAATCCCCCGACCACGCTGATCGCCTCCAGGATCGTGGTGTTCTTCTCCAGTTGGAAGTCGCCGGGCTTCTTCACCTCGCCGAAGACAAAGAAGGTGTTCCCCCGGGGCACCAGGACCGTGTCCCCATCCTGGATCACGAAGTCCTTGTTCGCCGGCACGGCCCCCGAGAGGTCCACCGCGACGGTTTCCTGGCCCCCCTCGGGGCGCTTCCGGATGATCTTGGCCCCGGACGGGGACGCCTTGTTGGTGAACCCGCCGGCGAAGGTGACCGCCTCCAGCACCGTGGTCTCTTTCTCCAGGGTGAAACTGCCGGGCCTCGACACCTCGCCCAGGACGAAGAAGGCGTTCGCCTTGGGGATGAAGAGCGTGTCCCCGTCCTCGACCTCGACGTTCTCGGAGGTATCCCCGGCCTGGATCTTCTCGATGTTGAGACGGCGGATGGTGTTGCCGACGGGGACCGTACTCCCCGCACTGGCCAGGCGCTGGACGGGACGGAGCAGGACGAGCTGCTTCCCGGCAGACTTGCCGAAGCCTCCGGCCTGAGAGACGATCTCCAGGACCGTGGTGTTCCCGGTCAGCGGGTACGCCCCTGGTTTTTCCGCCTCACCCAGGACCAGCACCTTCTTGCTCTTGTACTCCTCGACGCTCACCATCACCTGGGGATTGACGAGGTAGTCCTTCTCCAGAAGGGTGACCAGTTTCTGGCCCAACTGCGCCTCGGTGAGGCCGGCGGCCCGCACCTCGCCGATCAGGGGAAAGACGATCGTCCCCTCGACCGACACGTTGTACTTCTGGGAGAGATCCTGCTGCCCCCAGACGGTGATCTTGAGGGCATCCCGCGGGCCGATGACATAGTCCCCGGCCGTCGCCGCGTGGGCCCAGGCGACCAGGAGAAGCAGCAAGGTGAAAAGAGGGACACCCCCCCGGAAGGTCGATTGAAGATTCTTCATAGATTAGATTTGTCTTCCAGGAGCAGAAGAGAACCGGAAGGTGGTCACACCAGCATTCCGATGGAGAGGCTGCCCAGCCCTCTCGCTCGATGGCGCTTCGTTGTTCTGTCGGGACCCGCCGCTACTCCAGCTACATCGACAGCGTCACCGTAAAGAAGACGCGGTTATCGTTGTAATTGTTGAGATCGTAGTTCGACTGGCGCGCCTGGAAGGCGTACGCCGCCTCGAACTTCACATACTTCATGATGTCGTACCGGAGGCCGAGGCCGCCGCCGAAGAGATAGTCAAGCCGCTTCTCGGTCTGCCCCGCGGATAGATTCGGATAGGAGCTGGTGCCGAAGCTGCCGTTCGGGATCAGCGAGATCTTGGGCGTGATGGCGTACCGCAGCCCGAGCGACGTGTTGAGATTCTGGATCATGGGGTTGAAGGCATCGGTCGAGAAGGTGAAGTCGTTGACGAGCAACCAGACGACCTCGAGCCGGTCGATCGGCTTGTAGATCGCCTCGATGGCGGCCATGGGGGCATTCTGGTCCGCCGTTGAGGAATTGGTCAGGTGCAGCCCGCCCCAGCCGGCCTTGGCCGTGACCTTGAAGTAGTCGGTCACATCGCCCTTGAGCCCCAGAAACCCCTTGTACTGGTTGTTGGACCGGGTGTGGTCGTCCCAGTAGATGTTGCTCACATAGTCGAACTCGGCAAACAGCTTTGTCTTGCCGGTCAGGCGGTAAAACACGGTCGGAGCGAAGGTCTGGCGGTTGTTCGACAGGAAATGATAGCCCCCGTCGATGTAATGGAAGTAGTCCCAGGTGTAATCGAACCCGACGCCCCACAGCTTGGCCATGTCGAAATCGAACCCGCCACCCAGTGTGTTCTCGTCCCGGGGGGTCCGGTCGGTGAAATTCGAGGTGGGAAAGTCGTTGGTGTGACGCCATTCCTCTTGCGCGCGCAGGGTGAGGCGATTGAGATTCAGCTTGCCAGAGCCCCCGAGGGTGTAGTCCACGAAGTTGAAGTTGGTGTGCCGGGAATAGAACATCGCATCGGCGCTGGCGTGCGCTTCCAGCTCGCTGCTTCCTGGAGTCGCCTCGATCTTGAGCGCCGGGAGGATATGGTTGACGTAGTCGCTCTGCTTGTTGTTCTTTGCGCGGAAGATGTTGTCGTCGTACTCGCCCTGGTAGCCGACGGACGGGGTGATCTTGACCCCGTCCAGATCGATCGCCGCGGCAGGAGCGACACACAGGATTCCCGCTAGACCCAGGGCCGCAGCGGTCAACAGCCCACTCAGGAGTCTCTGGCTCATCATACCACCCTTTCCGCTCTTCCTGCGGCGCCCTTCCTGCGAAGCGCCGCCGGCGACTTCCATGTCAATTGAATTCGTGCTTCTGCCTCTGATCCCCACGCCGGTCGAAACCGGCCCCTGATTCCCTATGGCTACTTCTTCGGGCTCAAATCTGTTGCGGTTAGCGGGGTCGGCTGAACAGTTACGATAGGCGGCCCGGCCAACGCCGGCGCGGTCGAAGGTGGGGTCCCGGGCGGAGCTGCGGCGATCGCCTGCTGGACCGTGACCGTGACCGACGCCGCCGACGGCACGCTGATCTGCGTCACCGGCGCGTTGAGGACGGACGTCCCCGCCCCGGTCGTCGCGACGTTCGGCGAGGTGATCGCGGCCTGCTGGGCCGGCGTCGGCGGGGCCGGCGCCGAGGGAGCCTGGCCCGACGCCACGGTCGTCACCTGGCCGGCCGAGATGGTCACGGTCTGGGGGCGCCCGTTCACCATGACCTGGATGACCGCCGTGCCTTCCGTGCACATGAACGAGGTCGAGCCGGTGGCGGAATCGAAGATGGCATAGAGCGTGGTGCCTCGCACGGCCGCCACGGCCGTCGGGGTGGTGATGGCGAAGTTATTCTGCCGGGCCGCCACCAGGGACGCCGCCGCCTTGCTGACGATGGCCCGCAGCTTCCCGGTCGCCAGATGGAAGAAGGACTCTTTCATCCGGTTCTGGCTGTCAAAGTCCAGCTTGTTCACGATGAACCGCGTGTTCTCGGCCACCAGGACCGTGCTGCCGTCGGGCAGGCGCAGCTCGGCGTTCGAGCCCGGCTCGGCCACGACATCGGCCCCTTCCGTCACCCGCATCCCCACCTGGGCCTTTTGCCAGGAGGCGTCGCCCTTGTTCATGAAGCGCACGTTTCCGGTGACCACCGAGAAGAGCGCGGACGCCTGCTGCTGCGCCTCCACCGCCGGGACCACGAGAATGCCGATCCCGATCACCACCGCAAGAAGTGCGAGGGCGATTCCGCCCATCTTGGGTCTTTTCCAGGAATACATGGCGTCCTCCGCTGTCTCTTTCCTGTTGTCTGATCGACCGTTAAACACGCATAAAAAACGAGTCAAGGGAATCACTGTATCTCCCAAACCGCGCAGCCGAAGCGAAAATTCACTCACCATCACCCCACCGGCAAAAGCAACGGCCGCAGCGGTTTTGCATGCTATACGCGACCTCGCATCAAGTCAAATTATTTTTCCGCAATACCATGCGGCGTTGAACGTTGAACGTGACGCGTTGAACGTTGAACGTCACTGCCATCTGGAGAAGCTTCCGCCCTTTCACTCACAGAGAAAGGCACTTGTCCGCAGGCCCTCTCTCGCCTTGAGGCACCGAGGCCACGCCGGACCTCCTTTCATGCTGCAAGATTCCTGTTACACCGCTGAACGTTGTGTGTGTACCTATAGCACGTTGCCGAGCGACCGCGCAAGCGTACGGTCTGCGCAACTTCTGCACAAAACAGCCACGGATAGCACTTCAAGGGTTCTTCACGCCCAAGAGCTCGTACGCGATGACCGGACGGTCTTTACCCTTCACCTTGACCTCGCCCAGGGGTCGGGCGTCCACCTGGTCTTTCACCAGGGCATACGTGAAATCGCTGATGATGATCCCGCTGGCCTGGGGGAACTCCTTGTTCAGGCTCTCCAGCCGGGCCGCCAGGTTCACGGGGTCCCCGATGACCGTGTAGTCGAAACGCTGCACCGATCCCAGGTTCCCGACGATGACCTCGCCGGTGTTGATCCCGATCCCGATGGCGAAGGGGTCCCGTCCCTCCTGCGCCCACTTCTGTCGGAGGGCCTTGAGCTCGGCCATCATCCCCACCGCCGTCTTGCACGCACGCAGGGCGTGATCCGTCTGGGGAACCGGCGCGCCGAAGATGGCCATCACGGCGTCTCCGACGAACTTGTCCAGGGTGCCTTCGTTCTTGAAGACGACGTCCACCATGCGGGTGAGATACTCCCCCAGGATCTCCACCACCTTCTCGGCGTCGTGCCGCTCGGAGTAGGTGGTGAATGCCCGGACGTCGGAGAACAGGATGGTCAGCTCTTTCCGATCCCCGCCGAACCGGAGCAACGCCGGATTGGCGATGATGTTCTTCACCACGCCCTCGGGTACGTATTGCTGAAACGCCCGCTTCACGAAGAGCCGTTGCCGCTCTTCGCTCAGCGCCCGGTGGACGGTGATGGGAACATGGGTCAAGGCCACGGCCAGCATGGGATAGAGGACGGGAAGCCAGACGCCCCCGGCCACGAACAGGGCCTGCCCGGCGGCGAAGATACCCAGCAGGAGCCCGAGCGCCAGGAATCCCCCGGCCAGCGGCCGCAGGCGGCGCAAGGCGCACCCCAGCCCGAACGGCAGGACGAGGATCAGCAGGAAGACCG
>JAPLLC010000114.1 GCA_026387775.1 Candidatus Methylomirabilota bacterium
CCGGGCGCTGATCGAGCGAATTCCCCTGCAGCGACTGGCCACGCCCGAGGATCAAGCCGGCGCCATCCTGTTCCTGGCGTCGTCCCTGTCCGCATACGTGACCGGCGTGACCATAGATGTGAGCGGCGGGTATCTCCTTGGATAGCCGAAAGGCCGCACAGGGTCGCGCGTCCGCCCCGACGGCTTTGTCAGCCCTTGAAAGCATCCGTGCATTCTGCGTTGCGCTGCCGCTTCCCCCCGAGTAGAGTCTGAACCCATCCCGCACAGGAGGCTGCCCCGAAATGCGAATGTCCCGATGCCTCGTCGTGACCGGACCCGAACGGATGGAGATGCGCGAGTACCCGATCCCCGCCATCGGCCCCCGCGAGATGCTGCTCAAGGTCGAAATGGTCAGCATCTGCGGCAGCGACCCGAAGAAGTATCAGGGGACGGCCATGTGGGCGGTGGAATGGGGCGGCATGCCGTTTCCGTTCATCCTCGGCCATGAGATGGTCGGCCACCTGGAGGAAGTCGGCGAGGAGGCGGGCAGGCTCCACGGTGTCCGCCCCGGTGACCGGGTCGTGGTCGAGCCGTACATCGCCTGCGGCCGGTGCCGCTACTGCGGCAGCGGAAATGATCAGCTCTGCACGACCCGCCACACCTATGGCTTCAGCAGGTCCTGCGCAGAGCCGCCGCACCTCTGGGGTGGGAACGCCGAGTACCTGTTCGTGGCCGAAGGGTCCAAGGTGCACACGATCGACCCGGCCGTCCCGGCGGAAGCCGCCTGCCTGTTGTCGGTCATCGGGAACGGCATCCGCTGGATCAAGACACGGGGGGAGCTGTCGTTCGGCGAGACGGTGGTCATCCTCGGACCCGGCGCCCAGGGGTTGGCCACGGTCATCGCCGCGCGGCAGGCGGGTGCCCGCCGCATCATCGTCCTCGGCCTCGACCGCGACCGGTTGAAGCTGGACCTTGCCCGGGAGTTCGGCGCGACGCATACCTTCACGGTCGAGGAGACCCCGCAGATCGAGGCCGTCCGCGCTGCCACTGACGGCGAGATGGCGGACCTGGTCGTGGAATGCACGGGCGCCTCGTCCTCCATCGCCCTCGCCCCCGAGCTCCTGCGCCCGCTGGGGCGCTGCGTCCTGGTGGGCTCCATGGGGGGCGGTAAGACGGCGGCGATGGCCACCGACCGGTGGACCCTGAAGGAACTCACCGTCCGAGGCGGTCTCGGCCAGGCCTGGAACTGCGAGGACGCCACCCAGATCCTCAACGCCCGTCAGGTCGCCATCGAGAAGATGATCACCCACGTCCTCCCGCTGGGGCGGGGGGAGGAGGGTATGCGGTTCTTCATGGAGGGCCGGCCGGACTGCATCCGGGTTGCGCTGCGGCCCTGAAGGCGAGTTGCCTCACGTTGTCGGAGGGAGCTGCAATTTTCCACAAGAAGGAGGAAACAGGCATGCGCAGGCACACACGGATCTTGGTTCTGGCGCTCACATTCTCCGTGGCCTTGGCCGGCCTCGCCCAGGCCGCCGAATACCCCCGGAAGCCGATCAACGTCCTCATCGGCTTCGCTCCCGGCGGCGGCAGCGACGTCATGCTGTCGATGGTCCGGCCGCTCCTGGAGAGAAACCTGAAGACCACGCTGGTGCCCGTCTACAAGCCCGGCGCCGGCAGCGACATCGCGCTCACCGAGCTGGCGAGCTCCAAGGGGGACGGCTACACCGCCGTGATCTCCTGCACGCCGCAAGTGCCGATCAATCCCGTGGTGCGCCAGACCCAGTACAAGATCGGCGACATCGTCCTGGGGGCCAACGTGGTCACCGATCCCGGGATCTTCGTCGTCCGCGCCGAGAGCCCCTACAAGACCGTGGCCGACTTCGCCAAGGCGGCCAAGGAACAGCCGGGCAAGCTCTCCCTGGGCGTCTCCTCGGCCCCCGGGGATGACTGGTTTGCCATCCATATGTTCCAGGAGGCCGCCAAGGTCGAAGTGAATATCGTCACCTTCTCGGGCGACGGCCCGTCCTGGCAGGCGGCCCTGGCGGGGCACACCGAGGGCTCCTTCAACAACCTGAGCATCGTTTACTCCCAGGTCAAGGGGGGCAAGCTCCGCGCCCTGGCCATGATGACGGACAAGCGCTCCCCCTTCCTGCCGGACGTCCCCACCTTCAAGGAACTGGGCTTCAACTTCACCAGCGGCTCATCGCGCGGCTTCGCGTTCCCCAAGGACACCCCGAAGCCCATCGTCACGACATTCGCCAATGCCGTGAAGCAGGTGATGGATTCGCCGGAATTCAAGACCAACGCGGAGAAGACGGCCTTCCCGTCCGACTACCAGAGCCCCGAAGACTACGCCGCCTACATCAAAAAGCTGGACACGATCTACCGGCCGCTCTGGGAGAAGTACGGAAAGACGGCCGTCATCCAATAGCCGCGCCTGTGGGGCGGGACCCGGGCATCGCCGGGCCCCACCCTGCGCGTGTCGAGGTGTTTCCGTGAAAACCTATGACACCCTGTTCGCCGGGCTCTTCCTGGCGGCCGGCATCGTGTACGAAGTGATGGCCTTCCGGATGCCCCTGGGCAGGATCGGCCAGCCCGGGCCGGGCTACTTCCCCACGATCGTGGGCGCCTTCCTTGTCCTCACCGCGGCCGCCTGCCTGATCCAGGCCTTGGCGGTCGGGCGACGCGGCAGCCCGACCGAAGAGGCCGCCGAGGATGCGGCCCCCGCCCAGAGCGCGCGCCAGACCGGCAAGACCTGGCTCCTCCTGATCTTCCTCGTGCTCTACGTCCTCGCCTTGCAGCCCGTGGGCTTCCCGATCGCCTTGACCGTGTTCCTGGTAGCCTCCATCTGGGTCTTCGGCTACCGGAAATGGCTGCCGGTCGCGGGAATCGCCGTCGCCCTGACGGTCATCTCCTATCTGACCTTCGTCGTGTGGCTGAAGGTGCCGCTTCCCCTCGGCATTCTCAGCGATCTCTTGGACTGACAGAATGCTCGAAAACCCCGTTTTCGCCCAGGCTGCTCAAAAAGGTCCAGATGCCAGGCGGCGCGCGCAGGGCCGAGTGAGGCGTACTACAGGTACGCCGCAGCGAGTGCCCGAGCAAGCCAACGCCGCAGATGGGCCTTTTTCAGCAGCCTGCTAGAGGAGCGAGCGGCATGGATGCATTCAGCGGGCTGCTTCACGGCTTCTCGGTGGCCCTCTCCCCGATCAATCTGCTCTTCGGTTTCCTGGGAGCCGTGATCGGGACGATCATCGGCATTCTCCCTGGCCTCGGGCCGTTGGGAACGATGGCGCTGCTTCTCTCCCTCACCTACGGCTTCGAACCGACCGCCGGCATGATCCTGTTCGCCGGGATCTACTTCGGGGCCATGTACGGCGGCTCGACCACCTCCATCCTGTTGAACATCCCCGGCGAGGCCGCCTCCGTCGTCACCGTGCTCGAAGGCTACAAGATGGCCAAGAAGGGGCGGGCAGGCGCGGCCCTGGCCGTCGCGGCCGTCGGCTCCTTCATCGCCGGCACCATCAGCATCCTGTTCCTCAGCTTCATGGCCCCCACGCTGGCCGATGCCGCCCTGAAGTTCGGCCCCTCCGAGTACTTCACGGTGGCGCTGGTCGGCCTCATGATCATGTCCCGGCTGCAGGGCGGGAACTTCCTCAAATCGCTCATGATGATCGCCGTCGGCCTGACGCTGGGAACGGTGGGGATGGAGACGGTCGCCGGGTACATGCGCTTCACCTTCGGCCAGCAGGCACTAGCCCAGGGCATCGACTTCCTCCCGGCGGCCATGGGGCTCTTCGGCATCTCGGAGGTGTTCGCAACGGCCGAGGAGCCGGAGGAGAACGTCTCGCTGCTGACGGTGAAGTTTCGGGATCTCTGGCCGACCAGAGAGGAGTGGCGGCGCTCCTTCTGGCCCATGATCCGGGGCTCGTTCATCGGCTTCTTCACCGGCCTGGTCCCCGGCCCCTCGCCGGTCATCGCCACCATGGTCTCCTATTCGGTGGAGCGGAAGCTGGACAAGCACGGGGAGTTCGGCAAGGGGGCCATCGAAGGCGTGGCCGGTCCCGAGGCCGCCAACAACGCGGCCGTGGGCGGCGCCTACGTGCCCCTGATGGCGTTGGGCATCCCGTTCACCCCCGCCATGGCCGTGGTCATGGCCGTCCTCCTGATCCACGGGATCAGCCCCGGCCCCACCCTGATCAGCGAACATCCCGACCTCTTCTGGGGCGTGATCGCCAGCATGTACATCGGCAATTTCATGCTCCTCATCTTCAACCTGCCCCTGGTGGGCGTCTTCGCCAACATCATCAAGACTCCGCTCTTCATCCTGATGCCCCTCGTGCTGCTGCTCTGCCTGGTGGGCGTCTACTCCATCAACAACGCGATCCTGGACGTCTGGCTGATGATCGGCTTCGGCCTGCTGGGCTACGTCATGCGAAAGCTGAAATACGACTCGGCCCCGCTGGTACTGGCCCTGGTCCTCGGTCCCATGATGGAGCGGAGCTTCCGCGAGGCCATGATGATCAGCAAGGGCGATCTTACCGTCTTCGTGACCCGGCCGATCTCTGCCGCGCTCCTGATCGCGGGCGCCGCAGTCATGGTCGTGCCCCCAGTGGTCTCGGCGCTGCGCGCCCGGACCGCCCCGCGCATGGCCGCCTAGATTCGAACACATCACAGCGAGGTAACCTCACCATGCCTCACAAGATGAGCGGAGCCCGCTTCCTGGCGGAGACCTTCCATGGCTACGGTGTCACTCACGTCTTCTTCGTCGAGGCCATCCTGCGCCGGACCCTGATGGAGTTGGAGAGCCTGGGCGTCCGCCGGGTCCTGACCCACTCGGAGAAGGCGGCCGCTTACATGGCGGACGGCTACGCCCGGGCCGGCCGCAAGCCGGGCGTCTGCATGGCCCAGGCGGTGGGGGCCGCCAACCTGGCATCCGGCCTCCAGGAGCCGCTCCTGGGCCGCTCGCCCGTCATCGCCCTCACGGGACGCGCGGCCCTCCAGGCCCAGCATCGCCACGCCTACCAGGAAGTCCCCCACGCCCCGCTCTTCACCGCCGTCACCAAGTCCAGCGTGGAGGTGACCGCGCTGGAGCAACTGCCCCGCCTCCTCCGGCAGGCCTTCCGCGACGCGACCAGCGGGATGCCCGGCCCCGCTCATCTCGACCTCCTGGGCCACCAGGCCCAGGCCATCGAGAATCCCGAGGCCGAGCTTGAGCTGCTGGTGGAGCCGGCCCATGCACGCATCCCGGCCTATCGGCCCGCGCCGGAGCTCGAAGCCGTCCGCCAGGCGGCCGCGGCGCTCGCCAGGGCGGAGCGGCCCGTCATCGTCGCGGGCGGAGGGGTGACAACCTCGTCGGCCGGGGCCGAGGTGGTCGCCCTGGCCGAGCGTCTCCAGATCCCGGTCGCCACCTCGCTGAACGGCAAGGAAAGCCTGCTCGAGACCCACCCGCTGAACGTGGGCCTCGTCGGACGCTACTCCCGCTGGTGTGCGAATCGGGTGGTCTCGGAGGCCGACCTGGTCTGCTACATCGGAAGCAGCACCGGCGAGATGGTGACCAACGCCTGGACCGTTCCCTGCCCGGGGACGCCGACGATCCAGATCAACATCGACCCCACCGAGCTGGGGCGGAGCTACCCGGCCGCCGTGGGCCTGGGCGGGGACGCCAAGACAGCGCTGCAGATGCTGCTTCGGGAGCTGCCGGCCCGATCCGCCTCGGCCTGGACGGCCCGGGCGCAGCAGTACGTGGCCGACTGGCGCATGGAGCTCGAACCCTTCAGGACCTCGGACGCCATCCCCATCCGGCCCGAGCGGCTCTGCAAGGAGGTCACCGACTGCCTCCCATCCAACGCCATCCTGGTGGCGGACACCGGCTACTCCGCCATCTGGTCCAGCACGATGATCTCCCTGACCCATCCGGACCAGCGATACCTCCGCTGCGCCGGCTCGCTGGGTTGGGGCTTCCCGGGATCCCTGGGGGCCAAGTGCGCCTGCCCGGATCGCCCGGTCGTGTGTCTCACCGGCGACGGGGGCTTCTGGTACCACCTGAGCGAGCTGGAGACCGCGCGGCGCTGTGGGATCCACACCGTCACCCTGGTCAACAACAACGAGGCGCTCGGCCAGTGCTCCGGTGCACTCCGCAAAATGTACACGAATCGCCCCGGCAGGTCGGAGGATCTGTGGAGCTTCAGTTCGGTGAGCTTCTCCCGCATCGCCGAGGAGATGGGCTGCCTGGGAATCCGCGTCGAGCGGCCGGACGAGATCGCGCCAGCGATCCGCCGGGCACTCGCGGCCGACCGGCCCGCGGTGGTGGAGGTGATGACCGACGTGAACTGCCCGGCGCCCGAGCCGTGGACCCCGTAGGGGGGAGATTTCCGGTTGACACGCGGACCTGGTGGTGAAAAATGCGAGACGGCGCGGCGCCGAGGCAAGTGCCATGGCGCCGCGCCGTGCGGATCCCGGATGCTGGCGATAGCGGCTGGGTCTTAAGCGGTCTTGACAGTCCTCGCCTTACCGGCGAGATACCCCTCGGCGATCACGCGGTGCAGGGCGCGCGCCCACCGGTGGACGGCCTCATCCATGTCGGCCTCGGTCATCACCCCGGACGTCCACGCGTGCGTCCCGGCGAGGAGGTCGACCCCTTCCAGCAACTGTGCGCACTGGAGAGCCTTCAGGAGAGGCTGCTTGACCCGCTGGAGGAGGCGATGCGGCTCCACGGTCTGCGCGAACTCGGCCGGATCGGAGATCTGCGGCAGGTCGTCCCCGAGGGCGAGACACAGCGTAGATCGGGTGCCATACAGACAGCCGGCGACGCCGGCCTCACGGATGGCGGCATTGACCCCCACCCGCATGTGGTCCGCCATCTTCGCCGCCTGGTCCTGCATCCGTCCGTCCTTCAGGAGCTCCAGTGCCGCCGCACCGACCGCCGCGGTGACCGGGTTGGCGCTGAACGTTCCCTGGTGGCGGACCCGCTTCTTTCGATTGTGTTCTGGATCATCGGGACGGAGGGTCATGTCACCCATGATCTCGGCCTTGCCCGCGACGGCGCTGCCCGGGACGCCTCCACAGATCGCCTTGGCGTACGTGGCCATGTCCGGGGTCACGCCGAAGTACTCCTGAGCCCCGCCGGGGGCCATCCGGAAACCGGTGATCACCTCGTCGAAGATGAGAATCGTACCGTACATCTTGGTCAGCTCCCGGAGTCCTTGCAAGTACCCGGGGCGCGTGGGGACTGCACCGCCCGCCGGGCCGTCGGCCTCGAGGATGACCGCGGCGACGTCGCGCGGCGCCAGCGCCGCCTCCATGGCCGCCAGATCGCGGATGGGCACGGTCCGGACGGCGCCCGCCACGCAGGGGGGCACGCCGGCCGAGCCGGGTATCTCGTAGGGCGGCACATACTCGATCATGGCGTAGTCGTGCCAGCCGTGGAAGTGGTCGCGGAGCTTCACGATGATGTTCCGTCCGGTGTGCGCCCGCGCGATGCGCATGGCCAGCATGGTGGCCTCGGTGCCGCTCAGTTGAAAGCGGACCATCTCGGCGCAGGGGACGATGGTCGTCACCAGCTCGGCCCAGCGCACCTCGTACGGGGTCGGGGCCGACGGATGGGTGTACTTGTCCGCCGCCGCGTGCAGGGCCTTGAGGATGGCGGGATGTCCGTGGCCCAGGATGAGCGAGCCGTGGCCGGTACAGAGATCGATGAATTCGTGGTTCTCGATGTCCCACTTCCGGCAGCCCTGTGCCCGATCCATGTAGAGCGGGAAGGGGTTGATGTAGCGGACATCGTGGTTGACGCCGCTGGGGATGATCTTGCGGGCGCGTTCCCAGAGCGCGTGCGACCCCGCGAACTTCGCGGCGTAGTCGTCGAAGATTGTGGCCATGCGTGTCCTCCTCCTTCAAGTGGGGTGATAAGAATTCATCTTGGGCCGGGGCCGCATGAGCCGCCGGAACCATGGTTAACACGCCGAAACGAGGCGAGCCTAGCGTGAGCGAACAAAGGGTGTCAAGCCCAAACCCCTTCGGGAAGAGACGACTGGCGCAACAGTGTGACCACCCGCACCTTCATTCAGTCGATTCCGTGATCGGGACTTGGGACTCCTCTCGCGCGACACGTCGGCCGCCCTGATAGATGTCCAGCACCTGATGGAGCGCGGCGAGATCGCGCGTCGGGTCGCCCGTCACTACCAGCACATCCGCCTCGCGGCCCGGGGCAAGCCGCCCGGCCACATCTCCAACCCCGATCGACTCGGCGGCGGCAGCCGTGCCGGAGACGATGGCGTCCCCATTCGAGAGCCCGGCCTGCGCCATGGTCTCGATCTCGTATGAGAATCCACCCGGCGCATATGCATTCCAGGGTGAGTCCGAGCCGGCCACGATCCTGACGCCGGCCCGAATCATTCTGCCGACAGCCTCCAACCGCACCTCCAGGTCCCGCTTGGTCCGCCCAAGCAGCCGTTCCTGGTGACTCTGCAGCTTGCCCTGACGCTCACGAGTCTTCGTGAGATGCTTGATCGTCGCCCGCAGGATGTAGAGGGTCGGGTTGACCCATGCCCCGGCTTTCGCCAGTCGGTCTACCAGCTCCTGCCGAGAACGATACGAACCATCGGCTTCCGTGAAGACGCAATGAACGATCATGTCCACGCCGGCATCCAGGCAGTTCTTGACGGATTGGGCGCAGGCGCAGTGGGCTGCAGTGAGCTTGCCGCGCCGATGCGATTCATCGGTAATAGCCTGGAGCTCTGCCACGGTGTAAGAGGCCCGCCTCGAGTCGGAACTCCGGGTGCTTCCCCCGCTGGCAACGATCTTGATGTAGTCGGCCCCTTCCTTGAGGAGCTTCCGCACTTCGGCGCGTGTCTCGTCTTCCCCATCGGCCTCCGAGCCAAAGTACCACATGTGGCCGCCGGTCATCGTGATCGGCCTGCCGCAGACGACCACCCGCGGGCCGACGGCGAGCCCTCGCTGAAGCCCCTCCCGCAAAGAGAAGGCAACGTGATTCTTTGCGCCGTTGTCGCGGACGGTCGTCACCCCGGAGTGCAGAATCGTCCGCACGTTCCTGGCCGCCCGCAGGAGCAAGATCTCGTCGGCTTCCCGTGCCGTGTCATCCCCCGGCGTCCCGTCGCCGGGCGAGATCAAATGCGTATGAGCATCCACGAGGCCGGGCAGGATGGTGGCATCCCCGTAATCTACCCGCTCAACCTGCGCCCCATCCGGCGAACGCATGTCGCCCTGGCGACCGAATCCCGCGATCCGTCCCCCCTCGATCAGTAAGGCCGCGGACTCGAGGGGAGGATTGCCGCTTCCGTCCAACAGCCGGGCCGCGGTTAGCAGTGTGAATTGTGCGGGCGCTCCAGACATGGCTATGCCTCCGGCGGGGTGGGCTCAATTCAGTCAGGATGGGACCGAGAGTCGTGGGCAGAAACACCGCCCTCTCCGGCGCGGTCGGACCCTACCAGCGCCCGCACACCGTGTCAAGGTTGAGTCCTGCCGGTGTAGATGCCTGCCGGCGCCGATCGAGAGATTCCAGGGAATCCTCTTGACAGCCCAAGAGACCTTCAGATAGTTTCAGGCGTTTCGTCTCCGGGTCGAGATAGGCTTCATCCGACAGGGCGCCTGTCATGCGTGGACAATCCGGGGGCGACCACTGCTCTGCACCTCTTGACGGGCAGGGACCCGCCGGGTCCCGCCAAGGAGAAAGGCGATGCGACGTCTGTCACGAAACTCCGTTCTGCTGGTAGTCGTCTGCCTCGGGTTCATGGCGCTGGCCTGGGCGGCCTCGGCGTCCGCAGCCGATAGCACGCTGGATCAGGTATTGAAGCGCGGGAAACTGATCGTGGCGATCGGTCTGGGGGCGCCCCCCTATGGGATGTACGATGCCAACAAGCAACCCACAGGATTCGACGTGGACCTGGCCAAGCTCATTGCCCAGGAGTTGAAGGTAGAAATCGAGTGGGTCGATACGAGCGCGACCAACCGGATCCCGTATCTCCTCACCAACAAGGCGGACCTCGTCATTGCAACCTTCGGGTGTACGCCGGAGCGGGCGAAACAGGTCGCGTTCACCAAACCCTACCTGGCTTTCAACATGGTCCTGCTCGGCTGGAAGAAGGACCAGGGCATCAAATCCTACAAGGACCTCAAAGGCAAGACCCTGGCGGTGACCCGTGGAACCACCCAGGACATCGCCATCACCAAGCTGGCGCCCGAAGCCAAGATCGTGCGCTACGAGGACGATCCGGTGACCATGCTGGCTTTCGACCAGAAGAAGGCGGACGTGATGGTAACCGCCGAGTTCCTGGCGTTGAAGAAGCTGAAAGAGAACAAGGATATGGAAATCAAGGGCCATGTCAGTCGCTCCTGGGCCGCCATCGGCGTTCGCCGCGGCGATCCGGATTGGGTGCAGTGGCTCAACACGTTCATGGACTGGCACGGCGGCCAGGGGAAGTTCGCCGAGATGTTCGAGAAATGGACCGGCCTCGAGATGCCTCCGGCCCTCCCGACCTACTAGGAGCTTTTACCCCTCTTCCTTCCAGGACAGAACGCGGCGCGAGGGTCATACCGCAAGGCCGATGTGACCCTCGCCGCACCCGCCCGCCCAGGACGGAGGCGGAGGGATGAGGTCGTGCTGACCATCTTCACCACGGGAGCACGGGGAGCCGGAACACCATGACCTACACGTTCCACTGGGAGGTTCCTCTCCAGAACCTGCCGCAATTCCTCTGGGGTGCCCTGGCGACGCTTGAGATGTCCGGGGTCGCCTGTCTGCTCGGGTCGCTGGTGGCGGTTGGTGGCGCTCTGGCCCGCCTCTCTAAGAACAACTATCTCCGGCGTGCCGCCACGGCCTATGTCGAAATCATCCGGAACACCCCGTTCATTGTCCAGCTCTTCTATGTGTACTTCGGCCTGGTGACCGTTGGAATCAACCTGGAGGCCTTCAGCGTGGCCATCATCACGCTGACCCTCAACTGCGGCGCCTACTGCACGGAGATCATCCGGGCCGGCATTCAATCCATCCATCGCGGCCAGACGGAAGCGGGTCTCTCCCTGGGGATGAGGCCCTGGCAAGTCTTCCGGTACGTGATTCTCATGCCCACGCTGCGCGTGGTCTGGCCCCCCCTGGCCAGCCAGTTCATCGCCACCATGCTGGGAAGCAGCGTCGTGTCGGCAATCTCGGCCGAGGAACTCACCTATGCCGGCATGATGCTGGAGTCCCGCACCTTCCGAACCTTCGAGATATTCCTTTTCATTACGATTGTCTATTTTCTGATGGCCCAGATATTCTCGCTCCTGTTCTCCCTGACCGGGAAGAAGGTATTCCGCGAAGCCTGGGGGCAGCTCTGATGCCGGAGATCTTCATCGCGTTCTCGTACAAGGACATCCTGTTCCTGCTACAGGGCGCCCTGGTGACTATCGCCATGTGCGCCACGGCGTTTTCCTGTGGACTGGTCGTGGCGCTGGTCATCGGGCTGATCAGGACGGCGCGGCGGTTTCCGGCACTCCGGTGGATCGGCGGGGCCTATGTCGAGATCTTCCGGGGGACACCGCTCCTCATGCAGATCTTCATTGCCTATTTCGGCCTCTCGATCCTGGGACTCAACTTGCCCCCCTTCGCGGCCGTGAGCATTCCCCTGATCCTGTACACGGGCGCCTACATGGGAGAGATCGTGCGAGCAGGTGTCGAGGCCGTCCCCCGCGGCCAGTGGGAGGCAGGAAGGTCGCTGGGGATGAGGTACCACCAGCTCATGCGCTATGTGGTGGCGCCGGTGGCTGTGCGCGTCATGATCCCGCCGTCGGTAGGGTTCCTGGTCCAACTCGTCAAGGGGACCTCTCTGGCATACGTGGTCGGCTATGTGGAGTTGACCAGGGCCGGCTACATCGTCTCTCAGTCCACTTACGCCACGATGCTGGTGTTTACGCTGGTGGGCGCGATCTACTTCGGCATCAATTACCCCTTGTCCCTCGCCTCCCAGCGGATGGAGGTCCGCCTGCAACGCCATGCTTAAACTGGAAAACGTCCACAAGTGGTTCGGAAGCCTGCACGTGCTGAAAGGGGTTTCCTTCGATGTCTCCCGCGGTCAGGTCACGGTGATCATCGGCCGGAGCGGCTCCGGGAAGTCCACGATCCTTCGGTGCATCAACGGGCTGGAGCCCATCAAGGAAGGCCGCATCAGCGTGGAGGGCGAGTTGGTGGACGCGCACTCCCGCCATGTCCACAAGATTCGCGAGAAGGTCGGCTTCGTCTTTCAGTCGTTCAACCTCTTCCCGTACTACACCGCGCTCGAAAACGTGAGCCTGGCCCCGAAGATCGTCAAGGGGCTGCCCCCAGCCGAGGCGCGAGCCATCGCCGAGCAGATGCTGGCGCGCGTCGGGCTCTCGGACAAGCTGGCGGCGTATCCGGACAAGCTCTCTGGCGGTCAGCAGCAGCGGGTGGCCATCGCCCGCGCCCTGGCCATGAGCCCGGACTTGATGCTGTTCGACGAGGTGACCTCCGCCCTCGATCCCGAGCTGGTGGAAGAGGTGCTGAAAGTGATGCAGGATCTCGCCGAGGGGGGAATGACCATGATCGTGGTCACCCATGAGATGGGGTTCGCCCGGCGGGTGGGGAGCCGCGTGCTCTTCTTTCACGAAGGGCAGATCGCCGAACAAGGTCCTCCGGAGCAGATCTTCACCGACCCGCGAAACGAGAATCTCCGCACCTTCATTCAGTCGATTCTGTGAAAGGAGCACACATGAAGATCGAGGGCATTGACATCTACTGGGTGAAGCTGCCTCTGGCGTTCGTCTGGAAGACGTCCTATGCCGACCAGCACTTCACCGATACCCTCCTGGTGCGGATGGAGGGAGGCGGGCATTCCGCCTGGGGCGAGAGCTGCCCCGTCTTCATCCCCGCCTACTCGGCGGAGCACACCATCGCCACCTTCCACACCGTGCGCGAGCACATGGCCCCGCGCATCATCGGCCAGGAGATCGAGTCGGCCCAGGATCTTCTAGACCGCATCTCCTTCATCAAAGGCAACCAGTTCGCCCGGGCCGCCCTGGATATCGCCTGGTGGGTGCTGGACGCCAAGCGGCGTGGGATGCCGCTGCATGTGGCACTCGGCGGCGGCAAGCGAGACCGTGTCCCGGTCGGAGCCGATTTCGGGGTCCAGGATTCCCTGGATATCCTCTTGCAGAAGATCCAGGGGGCCATCGACCAGGGCTTCCCCCGCATCAAGCTGAAGTTCCGGCCGGGCTGGGACCTGGACATGGTGGCCGCCGTTCGGTCCACGTTCCCGAACCTTACCTTCCACGTGGACTGCAACGCCGCTTACACACTGGCGGATGCCGACCTTTTCCGCAAGCTGGATCGGTATCACCTGGCCATGATCGAACAGCCGCTGGCGGACGACGGCATGAGTCTGATCAATCACGCCGATCTACAGAAGATGATCGAGACGCCCGTCTGCCTGGACGAGAGCGTGCAGAGTCTGAGCGTCGTCCAGGCGGCGATACGTCTGAGAAGCTGTAAGGTAGTCAACATCAAGATGGCCCGTGTGGGCGGCCTGACGGCGTCGCGCGAGATCCAGGCTCTGTGCGGCGAGCATGGCATCCCCTGCTGGATCGGGGGCATGCTGGAGAGCGCCATCGGGGGTGCCATCTGCGCCGAGTTGGCCACGCTGCCCAACTTCACCTATCCGGGCGATATCTTCCCCTCGACATACTTCTACAAGAACGACATCGGCAAGCCCGAGATCGTCCTCAGCGGTCCGGGCGAGGTGACCACCTCGCAGGTGCCGGGCATCCCGCAGGCGCCCGACCCTGATCTGCTCAAGCAGTGGACGGTCGAGCACGCGTCGTTCAGGGCGTGAGCTGAAGATTGCATGCAGGCGATCCGTCGGGCTCCACAGCCCAGGCGGCCGCCGCTGACACCCACACCGGGAGAACGCCATGCGCTTTGATCTTCTCCTCCACGGGGGCCACGTCATCGACCCCAAGAACGGCATCGACGGGCCGAAGGACGTGGCCGTGGCCGCCGGCAAGATCGCCGCCGTTGATGACGCCATTCCTCCCGGCCAGGCGGCCAAGGTCGTGGACGTGTCCGGCCTGTTCGTGGTTCCGGGTCTCGTCGACATCCACGTCCATCTCTACGCCACGGCCGGCAACCGCGACGCCTGGGCTGGCGACTACAGCATCCTGCCCGACGGCTTCAGCTTCCGCACCGGCGTGACCACCATGGTCGACACCGGCAGCGCCGGCCGGCGCAACTTCGAGGACTTCCGGTTTCGCGTCCTCGACCGCTGCGCCACCCGGACCTACGCCTTCGTCAACATTGCCGGCTTCGGCATGGCCAATATCGAGGCCGAGCAGAACATCTACGACATGGATCCACGGCGGACAGCCGACCTGGCCCGCGAGCACACCGACAAGATTGTGGGGATCAAGACCGCCCATTACGAGCTGCCGGACTGGGTGTCGGTGGAGCGTACCATCGAGGCCGGGGTGTTGGCCGACCTCCCGGCTATGGTCGACTTCGGCTACTTCCGCCGCGAGCGGCCATACTACGAGCTCGTCGGGCGGAAGTTGCGGGCGGGCGACATCAGCACGCACTGCTTCCGGGGGCCGGTCCCCTGCGTCGATGCCGACGGTCACGTCCTGCCGTATCTTTACGAAGCCCGGAAGCGCGGCGTCCTCTTCGACGTCGGCCACGGCGGCGGCAGCTTCGTCTTCGGCAACGTCCTGCCCTGCATCCGGCAGGGCTTCTACCCGGACACCATCTCCACCGACCTTCACTGTCTCAGCATGAACCTCGGCATGCTGGATATGACCACGACCATGTCCAAGTTCTTGGTGATGGGCATGCCGCTGCACGACGTGATCCGTGCGTCGACGATCGCGGCGGGCGAGGCCATCGGCCATCCCGAGCACGGCCACCTCAGCGTCGGCGCCGCTGCCGATGTGGCCGTCCTCAACCTGCTCCGCGGATCCTTCGGGTTCATGGACTCCTTTGGCGGCACCTTCCCGGGAGACCAGCGCCTGGTCTGCGAGCTCACACTGAAAGACGGGCGCGCGGTGTGGGACTGGAATGGCCGATCGGGTGTCGACTACCGGCAGATGGGCGGCGCGGTCGGCATCCGCCCCGTCGAAGAGCGCGTGATGCCGCCAGCGTGACGGGTAGATCCCTCGAACCCGGTCCGGACTGAAGCAAGCAGGCTTGAAGAAATGGGATATGAAGGGCATCGGCGGCTGACTCCGGTCGCTGATCTTTGGGTTGGGCAGTGAAGGGTTGCTACGGTTGTCGCCACCTGCTACCCTTGAGGTGAGAGGACGGCATGACGCGACCCAGGATCTACCTTGAAACAACGATTATCGACCACCTCACGCCAGTCGAGCTGGCCGAGGAGTAGGTTCATGAAGCTCCGGGATCCCATCGTCGAAGAGATTCGCGCTGCCCGCGACGCCATCGCTAGGGAGTGCGACTACGATATCGAGAAGCTCGCCCGAACCATCCGGGAGCACGAGACCAAAGGCGGGCGCAAACTCGTGAAGTTTCCGCCGCGACGGCCATCGCTCTCCGGGCCCGAATCGAACCAACCACGATGCGAGCCACCCACTCCTCGCCCACCTGCGTCTCCATCCCATCGCCAGCCCAGGCTCCCCACCCGCATCCAGGGTGTCTCCGCATGCGGATTCAGGACGTGGACCCGGCCGCCGGTCAAATCATCAGGAACTCCTGGGCCGCCAGGACGTCCGATCCACTCGGCCGGAACGTGGCATTGCGGAGCGTGTGTGACATGCTGACAGGAACTGCGGTGTTCCGTTCTTACGTGTATCCAGATACACACCAGATACACAATGGTTAGCTTGCGCCAAGTAGACGTCATATGAGCGATATCGAGATAGTCCGGAACAAGCACGTCTTCCTCAGCTACTCCAGCGCCGATTCGGCACTGGCTCACCGCATCGCAGCTAGAATTCAGGCCGCCCGGCTGCCTATCTGGCTGGATGAATGGGAGCTAGCTGCCGCGGACCCCATCGCCAAGCGACTTGACCGAGGGTCGACGTCCAGCAGCGTGCTCCTGCTACTCTTCTCCTACGCAGCGAGCCTGTCACTCTGGGTTCGGCGGGAACTCGCTGCAGGGCTCCGCGACGACTTCCGCGCCAGAGCGATTTCGCCTCTACTAGTTCGCCTGGACAACTCGAAGATCCCTGAAGCGCTTATGGACCTCAAGTACGTCGACCTGCATTCCGACTTCGACGCCGGTTTAGCGGTCTTACTCCAATCGATTCGGGATGCATCCGCGATCGATCTCGGTCGGCTTGACCCTCGGATGTTCGAATTGCTCATCGCTGATCTCCTCCGATCCGAGGGTTACGACATCCAGCGTATCAGTCGTGGCCAGGAGTTAGGCTTCGATCTCGTCGCGATGGCCTCACCTGAGAAGCGGTCGGTACTTCCTGAGCGTCTTCTCGTAGAGTGCAAACACCGACGAAGTGAGCGTGCCGGTGTCGCCGCGCTTCACGAGGTGGTTGCCTCCCTGGCGCGCGTCGCTCCTCAGGCTGCTTGCCTCTTGGCCGTGAGTGGTCAGCTGACATCGGTGGCGCGTGCGTATCTGTCTGAACAGGTGCGGAAATTCGGCGTCAACCTCCGCGTGATGGAAGGCGCCGAGGTGATGCAATCGCTGCTTCAGAAGCCAGCCCTCGTACAACGTTATTTCGCAGCGGGTGAAATCGAGTGAGCCGCGCGACCGAGCTCTGCGAGATGCTTGAGGCGTGCCCGCCCGGCAGAGCGGGCTGGCGCCAGTTCGAGGATAGGTGCATCGACACCCTCCGCTACCTGTTCGTCCCGCCGCTCGCCGAACCAAAGATTCAGCCCCGCACGTATTCCGGGGTTGATAGGCGCGACGCGGTGTTCCCAAATCGGAACTTCGACACCACCAACAACTGGAGTCTCCTGTACAAGGAGCTCGACGCGCGGCTGGTGCTGTTCGAATTCAAGAACTACGCGTTAGAGGAGATCGGGAAGGAGGAAATCAACCAAACTCGAAACTACCTTACAAAGACGATGGGCAGGCTCGCGATTATTTGCTGTAATCGACTCCCAAGCCGGGCGGCGCACGTGAAGCGCAACACGGTCTTCAGTGAAGAGCGAAAAGTGATACTCTTCACCACGACGGACCATCTCAAGGAGATGCTCCTAATGAAGGACCGATGTGATGATCCGTCTGACCTTGTTATGGACTTGGTGGAGTATTTCTACCTGCAGCATGAGTGAGGCTCAAGCTAACCGGCGGATGAGGATGTCGGCGGGGGCGGGCGCCCTTCCCGGGCCGGTAACCAGGCTCTGGCCCCGGCGGCCCCGGCGGCCCCGGCGCAGCTTACCCGCAGACGTTAGGCTACAACACCGTCATTCGGTGCGCAGAGTTGCCTTGTGCTGGCAGGCATTTTCGAAGGAGACACACGATGAACGATAGATCCGTGTCCTCGGCGGAGTTGGAGGGATTTCGCGCAGCCGTCGAATCCTTGAAGCTCTACCGCCGCGCGGATTTGAACGACCCTGAACAAGGGACATCTCTCATCGAAGAGCTTTATGTCGATCCTCTCCCCCAAGACGATGTCTTCAAGACGGTCCTCCGACCTCACACCACTTTCGTAATCGGTCGGAAGGGGACTGGTAAATCAACCGTCTTTCAGCGACTCCAACACGAGCTGCGCAAGACACCTGCTTGCACATCAGCCTACCTTGACATCAAGACCCTCTTTGAATCGGCGCAGCCTGACCAAGCACTGGTTGCGCGTTTGGAGGAACGGCCCGATGCGTTGCCTCGCGAGAGCATCGAACGCCTAGCTCTCTACCGTGAATTCCTTAAGGCCACGATCCAGCAGATTCGCGAGGAGCTCAAGAAACGAATCGATGCGTCGATCTGGGAACGTGTGAAGGAGAGATTCACCGGCACATATGCAGAACTGTTTGAGGACCTCGACGCACTCCTCGATGAAGCCTCAGAGGATCGGTTCTTGAGCGTGATTGGCGTGGTTGACACACGAGTGCAAGAATCGTTCTCCCAGGCTGCCTCATCAGAGAACGAGAGCGGGATCGGCGTCGCTCTCAGTGCCAAACCAACAATCAAGGTCGAAGCGGCGGCGAAGGCCGCTGCACGACAAGAGGCGTCATCGCGTACCGCCTTCACTGACATTCTCATTCGTGCATTCAACATCAAGGAGCTTCTGGAGAGACTGAAGAAGCTTCTGGCCGCAATTGAAGTCCGACACCTCTATATCTTGATCGACGACTTCTCGGAGCTTCCAGAGGAAGCGATGAGTGTTGTCGTCGATGCGCTTCTCGCCCCGCTGAACAATTGGAGCGACGAGTTCATCAAGTTCAAGGTGGCTGCCTACCCTGGCCGCATTTACTACGGTGAAATCGACCGCACGAAGATAGACGAGGTCTATCTGGACCTCTTCTATCTGTTCGGAACGAGCGACGTTACGAAGATGGAAGAGCACGCCACTACCTTCACGAGGCGACTTGTTGAGGAACGGTTGAAACGGTTTGCGAAGTGTCAGGCTGAGGTTTTCTTCGATGGAAGAGGCGAAGATATTTGGAACACACTCTTCTTTGCGAGCATGGCGAATCCGCGAATTCTCGGGTACGTGCTCCACTTTGCGTACCAGAACCAGCTCATTCATGGGAAGCGCATCGGCGTACGAGCAATTCAAGAAGCCGCTCTCAAGTACTACGAGGAGAAAGTCGCATCCTACTTCGCGGCCGGTCGCTTCCTTCACGAAACATTCGCAGAGCGATGCTCGATATTCTCGTTGAAGGAACTGCTAGAACAAATCGTCGCTCGCGCCCGCGAACTCAGAACTCACAAGTCGGGCGTCTTCGAGAAGATCGGTGGCCGCCCACCCACGAGTCACTTTCATGTTCCAGCCACATTTGAAGCGCTTCTGTCGACCTTGGAGCTCAACTTCTTCTTAACCAAGTACTTCGAAATGAGCGACCGCGACGGACGCAAGGTGTCTGTGTTCGCGCTCAACTATGGCTTGTGCCAGCGCTACACAATCGCCTTTGGCCGCCCGCTCGGCGAACGAGAGTTCCGGCTCTACTTCGTCGAAAGGGTGTTCGACTACACACCGATCGTTCATGCATTTCTGGAGCACAATCAGGAAATCACGTGCGACGCATGTGGGGTGCGCCAGAGCTTTGATAGGCTCGAAGCCCTCCGCCTGTACGGCATGCGGTGTCCGAGTTGTCACGAGGGGACGTGCGTCGTGGTGAACTTGTCGCGAAAGTACGCACCGATGCTAGAGACCATCCAGGAGGAACTTCTGCTCCCGAAGCCCGAACTCGGCATACTGCAGACACTTCACAGTGAAGACGAACCGAAGCGCCCGGCGTACGTAGCTGCGGAACTTGATTGCTCCTATCAACTTGTAGGGAAGCGCGCCGTCAGACTGGAGCAACGGGGTCTCGTTAAACGCCTGCGGGACGAGCACGATCATCGGATTCTTGAGATTACAGAGCTCGCGAGGAATAGCTATTTCTCTTCGCCCGAGGGGCAACAACTCGACGTCGAAGAAGCGCCGGACACTGCAGAGGAAGGGAACGGTTGAAGTACTTACGGCACAACTTGCTGTGTGCGTCTAACTACGGCATGCAGACAGACGCGCAAGACGACGCGCGCAGCTGATGCCTGGGCCGTTAGTCGCAGGCAAGCATGTCGCGCCCTAGAGCAATCCGGTGTATGATTCGCATAGAATATCGGTGAGGAGCCAGACATAACCAAGGCGCTTGAGGAAGTTCTTAGAGAGGTCTCCAAACTTCCCGAGGCCGAGCAGGACACTCTGGCCGAGGCCATCAGGGCTGAGATCGGGACGGAGAAAGACTGGGATCAGTCCTTTCTTCATCCCCGGTAACCGTCGACGGTCGGAAGGAGACCACACATGGCACAGGAGTTGCGATTCGGGCTGATCGGTGTGGGGGCGGTGTCGCCGCGGCACGTGACGGCCATCAAGGCGACCCCCGGCGCGTCGCTGGTGGCGGTCTGCAGCCGGAACGAGGAGAAGGTCAAGGCGTGCGCGAAGGAGAGCGGCGGCGTGGCCTGGACGACCGATTACCGGGAGATCCTGAAGCGATCGGACATCAACGCCGTGGCCGTGACGCTTCCCCACGACCTGCACGAATCGGTCTGTATAGGGGCGGCGGCGGCGGGCAAGCACATTATGATGGAAAAGCCCCTGGCCATCACGGTCGCGGAGTGCGACCGGATGATCGCGGCCTGCGAGAAGGCCGGCGTCACACTGGCCACCTGCTACCAGGGGAGGTTCGATCCCCTGCCCCGGAAGCTCCACGCGGATCTTCAGGCCGGGAAGCTGGGCCGGCTGCTCCTGGCCAGCCTGCACGTGAACTGGTACCGGGACATGACCTACTACAACAGCGCCCCCTGGCGCGGCTCCTGGAAGACGGAGGGCGGCGGCGTTCTCACCACCCAGGCCAGCCACGGGCTGGACATGCTGCTCTGGTTGGCTGGCCCGCTAGAGAGCGTGACGGCCCAGATGGCGACCCTCGACCACAAGATCGAGGTCGAGGACGTGGTTCACGCGCTCCTCCGGTTCAAGAGTGGGGCGCTGGGGATCATCGAGACGACCACGCTGGCCTACCCCGGCTTCAACGAACAGCTCGATTTCACGGGGACGAACGGTTCGGTCATCTTCGAGAAGGGGACCGGCCGCCTTCGCTGGTATCTCAAAGAGCCCAAGTCGGAATGGGTGGATCAGGGGGAGGCGTCGAGCGGGGCCGGCTCCGCCATGGCCATCTCGGCGGGTCCCCACATCGCCGCCTACCAGGACTTCGCCGCGGCCATCCGCGAGAAGCGCGCGCCCCTGATCGACGGCAAGGAGGGCCGGCGCAGCACCGAAGTCATCCAGGCCATCTACAAGTCCGGGCGGGAAAAGACCACCGTCCTGCTGGGGTAAGCGGCACCTTTCGGCCGGAACAGGCATCGCGGGTGCCGCTCCGGCCGGGAGATCACGCCCTTCACTCCGCCTCCGACCCCATCGACGGCAGGTCCGCTCTCCCCCCTAAGGTCCGGCCCCCGCGCGCGCATCGAGGCCGAGGTCTCCGGTGAGGCTTTTTGGCTTGACACCGGCTCCCCCTCCGCGCTATCCATCCTGACAGCACTGGAGACTCCTCGGCCTGCACCACATCGAATCCTTCTCGCGCTCGTGCAGGGCCGGCCCCGGCGGCGACCGCTCATCAAACACGGGAGGAGGTGGGATCCTGCCCTGATCGCACCACGTACCTCACTACATGCGCGCTCGTTCCATGTCGCCAGACAATAGACAATAGAGAGGAGTGCGGACATGTCCAGCAAGCGTCTTGTCTTCTCTTGCCTGATCTTTCTCCTGCCTCTCGCATTTGCCATAGCAAGCGAGGGCGCGACCTATCCGTCTCGCCCGCTCGAGATCGTTGCCCCGGCCAACCCCGGCGGCGGCTGGGACGCCCTCGCCCGCACCCTGAATCGCACCTTTGAGCTCGAAAAGCTCTACCCGCAGCCGATGTCGGTGCTCAACAAGCCTGGTGGGGGCGGTGCGGTCGGCCTGGCCTACATCTTCCAGAAGAAGGCGGACGACTACGAGCTGGTCGTTTTCTCCCCGCCCTTGATCATCAACACCCTCAACAAGACCTTCACCCAGAACTACAAGGAGCTCACCCCCCTGGCCAAGCTCATCACCGACTACCAGATCTTCGTCGTGAAGGCCGACTCCCCGTACAAGACCTTCAAGGATCTGATGGACACCATCAAGAAGAACCCGGGTGCGGTGAAGTTCGCCGGCGGCTCTTCCCCCGGCTCCATGGACCACCTGGCGTTCTGCAAGGTGGCGCAACTCGCGGGCGTCAACCCCAAGGAGCTGTCCTACGTAGCCTTCTCCGGCGGCGGCGAGGCTCTGACGACCCTGCTGGGTGGGAACGTGTCCTTCGTCTCCAGCGGCATCGGCGAAGTGCTGCCCCAGCTCCAGGCCGGCACCGTGCGCGCTCTGGCCGTCACCTCCGCTACGCGGCTCGGCGGCCCCCTGAAGGACGTGCCGACCCTCAAGGAGCTCGGCATCAACACTACCTACGAGGTCTGGCGCGGCGTCTTCGGCGCCCCGGGCATGTCCAAGGACGCTCAGGCCTGGTGGTCCAAGACCCTGAAGACCATGGTCGGCACCAAGACCTGGAAGGAGTCGCTGGAGAAGCTCCAGTGGGTGGATGCCTACGCCGGGCCCGAGGACTTCGCCAAGTTCCTGGGGGACGAGGAGAAGTCCTACCAGAGCCTGATGACCACGCTCGGGTTCGCGAAGTAGGCTGCCGTCCCTGACCAGCATTCCGGGGCCGGGCTCCTGGGCGTCCCGGCCTCGGAATACACCGGAGTCGTTGCATGAGACAAAACAGAGAAGAACGCATCGCCAGCCTGGTGCTGATCGCGGGCTCCGTCGCCTACTTGGTCGGGGCCTTCCTCATCCCCATGCCGAGCCTGAAGCAGCAGCTTGGTCCAGACGCCTTCCCCAAGGCGATCGGCCTCGGCCTGCTGCTCCTGTCCTGTGTCTATGCGTTCCAGGTGTTCAAGGGACGCGCGCTGGACCAGGCGAAGGCGAAAGAGATCGAGAAGCGGGCGGCCATTATCGGGGCCGAGGAAAAGGTCGAGGGATACGCCGACCTGAAGACGATGGGCTTCATGCTGGGCGTGATGGTTCTCTACGCCTTCCTCTTCGAACACCTCGGCTACGCCATCTCCACTTTTCTAGCCTTCATGGCGGGCTGTCTCTACCTCGACCACCGGCACTGGGTCCGCGACGCCATCATTGCCATCATCGCCAGCTTCGTCCTTCAGTATGTCTTTAGCGTCTTCCTGCGCGTGAAACTTCCCGCCGGGCCGCTGAGCGTCCTGGGCTTCTGACCCGAGAGCAGGAGGTCCCCATGGATTTCTGGCATAACGTAACCCTGGGGTTCAGCGTGGCGGGCACGCCGGTGAACTTGCTCCTGTGCCTCGTCGGCGTCTTCCTGGGGACGGTCATCGGCGTCCTGCCGGGGATCGGCCCCATGACAGGCGTTGCGCTCCTGATCCCGCTCACCTTCACCCTGACTCCGACCTCGGCCATCATCCTGATGGCGGGGATCTACTACGGCGCCATGTACGGCGGCTCGACCACCTCCATCCTGGTCAACACACCGGGGGAGTCCGCCAGCGTGGTGACCTGCATCGATGGCTACCAGATGGCGAAGCAGGGTCGCGCCGGCCCGGCCTTGGCCGCGGCCGCCATCGGTTCGTTCATCGCCGGAACCTTCGCGACCCTCATGCTGATGATCTTCGGCCCCTGGGTGGCCCAGATCGCCCTGCGCTTCGGGCCGCCGGAGTTCTTCTCCCTGATGGTCGCTGCGCTCACCATGGTGACGTCCCTGGCGGGCCGCTCGATGGTCAAGGCGCTGCTCTCGACCTTCTTCGGCCTGGCCATCGCCACCATCGGCATCGACATGCAGAGCGGGGTGCCCCGCTTCACCTTCGGGAACCCGGAACTGATGGACGGCCTGGAGTTCCTGACGGTGGCCATCGGTCTCTTCGCCCTGTGCGAGGTGCTTGTCAACCTAGCCGACATGAAGGAGGCCGTGCAGGAACGGCTGAGCATCAAGGGCGGCCTATGGATGAACAAGGAGGATTGGAAGCGGTTCATTCCGTCCTGCATCCGCGGAACGCTGTCGGGCTTCTTCGTGGGCGGGATCGCCGGCGCCGGCGCGGCCGTGGCCAGCTTCGTCTCTTACGGCATAGAGAAGAAGGCCAGCAAGCACCGGGACGAGCTGGGCAAGGGGGCGATCGAGGGGGTGACCGGACCCGAATCGGCCAACAACGCGGCGGCGGGCGGCGCCCTGATCCACCTGCTCTGCCTGGGCATTCCGGGGAGCGGCACGACCGCCATCATGCTGGGCGCCCTGCTCATGATAGGCCTGCAGCCGGGTCCGCTGCTCTTCCAGCAGCAGCCTCAGTTCGTCTGGGGCCTGATCGCCAGCATGTACATCGGCAACGTCATGCTCCTGGTCCTGAACCTGCCCCTGGTGGGCATGTGGGTGAAGCTCCTAGACGTCCCGCTCTACCTGCTCTTGAACTTCATCATCCTGTTCTCGTTCCTCGGCGTCTACACCATGAACAACAGCGCCCAGGACCTGCTCCTCATGGTCGGGTTCGGCGTCATCGGCTACCTGATGAAGCGGCTTGACATCCCTGCCACGCCCATCATTCTGGGCATCGTGCTGGGGAGGCTCATGGAAGAGAAGATGCGCCAGTCGCTGGTCATCTCCGACGGCAGCCTGATGATCTTCCTGAATCGGCCGATCTCTCTCTTCCTGCTGATCCTGGCGCTGGTCTCGATCACCAACCCCTACTGGAAGCAGATCGGGGCGGGTATCCGGCGGCTGTTCGGAAACCCGCGGCCGGCGGATTAGCAGGCTGCTGAAAACGGCCCATCTGCGGTCACCCAGCGGCTGGGTACCCGCCCGCTCGGGCACTCGCTGCGGCGTACCAATAGTGCGCCTCACTCGGCCCCGGGTACCCATCCAAAGGATGGGTGCGCCGCCTTGCATCTGGGCCCTTTTGAGCAGCCTGCCGAAGCTGAAGCATCCATCCCGCCCTCTCCCTTTACCCCGCCTCAGGACCGGCCGGGAGGCGGCGGCGCAAAGTCGCCGTCGCCCCACAGGCGATTGCGCGGCGGCTTGGCCGGTCCGCAGCGGATGATCTCCTGTCGGCAGAGCGCCGGGCGCCACTCGTACTTGATGTAGACCTTCTCCGCCGCCGCGCCTTCCGGCTCAAAGGCCACAACCCGCGCGGAGGAATGTTCCTGCCTGCCGAAGCCGGTC
>JAPLLC010000201.1 GCA_026387775.1 Candidatus Methylomirabilota bacterium
CAAATCGCCTCACACACAGGCTGCTGAAGAACCCGTCCCGTCCAGGATGCTCAAAAAGGTCCAGATGCAAGGCGGCACGCCGGGTACCCAGCCGAAGGCTGGGTGCAGGCGCGAGGCGTACTTAATGTACGCCGCAGCGCCGCGCGAGCGGGCCAACGCCGCAGATGGGCCTTTTTCAGCAGCCTGTTACTCTGTTGGTTTGGGACGGCGGACAACGAAGCGCGAGGCCAGGATCCCGAACTCGTACAGCACGCACATGGGGAGGGCCATCAGGCACTGGTTGAAGACGTCTGGCGTGGGGGTGAGGATGGCGGCGACGATGAAGTTCATGAGAATCGCATACTTGCGATTCCGAGACAGAAACTGCGGTGTGACGAGACCCAGACGAGCCGCCATGACCATGGCAAGGGGCAGCTCGAAGATCAACCCGAAGGCCAGGAGAAACTTCAGCGTGAAGTCCACGTACTCGCTGAACCGCGGCATCTGCTGGATCGCCGGGTCGAAGGTGAGGAGAAACTGCATCGCCATCGGCAGGACGATGACGAAGCAGAAGACAACCCCGGTAAAAAAGAAGAGCGTGGACAGGACCACGAAGGGCGTGGCGAACCTCCGCTCCTTGGGCAGGAGCCCGGGAGCGATGAATCTCCAGATTTCGTAGAGGATCACCGGCAGGGCAATCATGACGCCGACGATGAAGGCGACCTTGAAATGCGTCCAGAGCGTCTCGGCCGGACCGAGGGCGGTGAGCTTGGCGATAGCCGGCCGCCACTGGAACCCCAGGAAGGGGAAGCGGTGCCCCATCACGATGTCGGTCGTGAGCGGCCACTGCAGGAGTCTGACGATGTAGTCCCGGAAATTGAAGGCCAGGATAAAGCCGACGCCGATCACCGAGAAGCTGACAATCAGCCGCTTCCTGAGCTCTTCCAGATGAGCCAGGAATGGCATTTTGGCTTCGTCAAACATGCTTGGTCTCGGCGGGCTGGGCTGGGAGGGCGGAGGCGGAGACCGGCGCGGATGGAGCGGTCCCTGCTTCCTCTGCCGTCACCGTCACGGGCGGCGTTTCCGGCGTCACCGGAGCCGCAAGGCCTTCCGGCAACTGCTCCGTAACGAGCGTTGGCGGTGTCTCGGCTTGCTCGGGAGCCGCCGGAGTCGTCTCGGAGGCTGCGGTCATTGGCAGCTCAAGCTGAGGCTCGGGCGGTGCGGGCGAGTCGGTCGGCGAGTCGGTTTGTACGGTAACTGCCGCGGCCTCCGGGGACGGCGAGCCGGACCCCTCGCTCTCCCGTTCCGACAGCTCGATCTCGCGCTGGATCCCTTCCTTGAGATCTTCCGAGGCGCGACGGAGCTCCGCCATCGCCTTCCCGATCGTCTTACCGATCTTGGGAAGTTCCTTCGGTCCGAAGACCAGGAGCGCGATCACAAAAATCACCATCAATTCCGGCATACCGATCCCAAACATCCCTGCAACACCTCGCCTTCATCGGGTTTCGAGCACCGGTCAGGGTACAATCCGGGCATGGCAAAGTCAAGGCAATTGGCCGCCATTTTGCCCGGCCCAGCGGCTCGCCTCGCGGGCCGCTGACGGGCCGCGGAAGCTGTCGCCGGCTTTCACTCCGTCGCCCCTCAGGACCGCTTCAGAACGATCTCCTCGAGGATGTTGGCGACGTCTTCGCCCCGATCCGTCGCCGTCTCCATCGTCTCGTAGATCTCCTTCCACTTGATCACATACATGGGCGGCTTGTCTCCGTCGAAGAGGCCCGCGATGGCCGTCCGGGAGACCTCGTCCGCCTCGTTCTCCAGGCGATTGATCTCGATACAGTGCGGCTGGATGCGGTCGACGTCCGGGAGCGCGGACACCCCCTGCACGATCTGGTCGGCGCAACGCACGATGATGCCGGCCAGGCGGATCGCCTCGGGTGTCGACTCGGTCACCTTGTACATCGCCAGGCGGGCCGCCGCTCCCTCGATCAGGTCCAGGACATCGTCCAGCGTCGCGGCCAGCTTATGGATATCTTCCCGGTCCCCCGGCGTCATCCCGCTTTGGTGCAGAGTCTGGAGGATCCGGTGGGTGATCTTGTCCCCTTCATGCTCGTATTCCTCGACGGCTCGCCACTGCTCCGGAATGTCCTCGAACTC
>JAPLLC010000012.1 GCA_026387775.1 Candidatus Methylomirabilota bacterium
CGCAGATGGGCCTTTTTCAGCAGCCTGCCTTTCGGGATCGCCACCACCGTCGGAAGTCGGCAGCGAACGCCGGGAACGGCCGGCTCATGGTCCACCGGTTCAACGGAGGCGGCAGCTTCGCGATCCACCCCTCGGAGACCAGGGGGGCCTGCAGCCGCTTGAGGAGCTGCGATCCCACCCGATAGAGCCACGGCGTGCTCATGGCGGCGGCGCCGATCTGCGCCCCCACCTTCAGGGGATATGGAGCCGTGCGCCCCTCCTGCTCGTCCCCCTCCACCACACGATGGCGCAGGTGCAGGAGGATATCCGTGATGGGAATCTTTACCGGACAGATGTCGTTGCAGGCTCCGCACAGCGTCGAGGCGAAGGGCAGCGCCCCGGCGGCCGCGCCGCCCAGGATCTGCGGCGCGAACATGGCCCCGGTCGGCCCCGAGATCGGGTAGCCGTAAGTGTAGCCGCCCACACTGTTGTACACGGGGCAGATGTTCAGGCAGGCCCCGCAACGGATGCACAGCGACGTCTCGCGGCACTCCGGAGTCCGCAGGATGCGCGACCGCCCGTTGTCCACCAGCACCAGATGGAACTCCTGCGGTCCCGTCTCTTCCGACGCCCGCGGCAAGCCGCTGATGAACTGGGTGTAGCAGGACAGCTTCTGCCCGGTGGCGCTCCGCGCCAGGAGCTTCAGGAGGACCGTGAGACTCTCCCAGTCCGGCACCACCTTGTCGATGCCGACCACCGCGACGTGGACGGGAGGCACGGTACAACACATCCGCCCGTTGCCCTCGTTAGTGACCGTGATGACGGTGCCCGTCTCGGCAATCAGGAAGTTGCCCCCCGAGATTCCGAGGTCGGCGGCCAGGAACTCCTCTCGGAGCTTGGCCCGCGCGATCTGGGTCAGATTCTCGGCCTCCGGCTGCGCGTCCACTCCCAGCTTCTCGCGGAAGAGGTCGGCGATCTCCTCCTTGGAGAGATGGAACGCCGGGACCACAATGTGCGCCGGCCCCATCCCCTTCAATTGGACGATGTACTCGCCGAGATCGGTCTCCAGCACCCGGATGCCCTCCGCCTCCAGGGCGTGGTTCAGGCCGATCTCCTCGGTGGCCATGCTCTTGGACTTGACCGCCAGCCGGACACCGTGCCGGCGGGCGATGTCCAGGACGATCCCGCAGGCCGCCGCCGCGTCGGTCGCCCAGTGGACGTGGCCGCCCGCGGCGGTCACCGCGCGCTCGGCCTGCTCCAGGTAGTGGTCCATGTGCAGGATCGAATGCAGGCGGATGTCGTGACCCGCCTGGCGCAGCACCTGCCAGAAGTCGTTCCCCAGGGCCTCCACCAGCGCCGCCCGAGTGCCGAGGAACTTGGCGGTGGCCTTCTGCACCGCCGCGGGCATCTTGGGCGGGACCTGCTGCGCGTTGGCGCGAAAGTCGATCGAGGCTGGCACCTGGCTCATGACGCCCCCCTCCCCGCCGTCAGCACCTCGATGAGGTGCATGGCCCGCACCGGCGAGTTTGCTTGCCGGAGGCCGCCCGCGATGTTCATCAGACACCCGGCGTCGCAGGCCACCACCACCTCGGCGCCGCTGGACTCGATGGAGCGGACCTTGGCCTCCATCATGGCCTTGCTCACCTCGGGGTAGATGACGCTGAACGTCCCACCGAAGCCGCAGCAGGTCTCCTCGCTGGAGAGCGGGATCATCTCCAGCCCTCGGACCTTGGAGAGGAGCGCCTTCGGCTCCTCCCGCACCCCGAGGCCCCGCAACAGGTGGCAGGAGGCGTGATAGGTGACCTTGTGCGGGAAGGATGCTCCCACATCGGTCGCCCGGAGCACCCGCACCAGAAACTCCGTGAACTCGAAGGTCCGTTTCCCGACCGCCTCGACCCGGCGCCGCTCCGGCGTCCCCTCCGGAAAGAGGTGCAGGTAGTGGTGGCGCACCATGTCCACGCACGAGCCGGAGGGCGAGACGATGTACCCGTCGGAGGAGCCGAACGCCTCCAGCCACTTCACCGCCATGTCGCGCGCCTGATCCCGGTAGCCGCTGTTGAAGAAGGGCTGGCCGCAACAGGTCTGCGCCTCGGGGAAGGCCACCTGGACCCCCAGCCGCTCCAGCAGCCCCACCATCCCCGTCAGGACGCCGGGGAAGAACTGTTCGGCTAGACAGGTGATGAAGAGCTGCGCCTTGATCGCCATACCGACCCTTCCTTCGCATTCGCCGTCACGAGCGCACGCGCCGGCTGCCGGAAACCGTTATGGAGAGACGACAGGGAGGGGCGGTCGACCGCCGCCCCTCCCGGCCTGGAGACTACTGGGGGATCATCCACGTGAACACGTACGCCTGGAGCATGGCGATGATCCCGATCACCGCCGCCCCGGCGACCGAGTGCCACCAGACCGTGCGGAAGATCGGCCCCAGGGCGTGGCTCCGCTCCTGCGGGTCGTCGTAGCAGGCGGCGCAGGCCACCATGATGGACTGGGCGTCGATCATCTTGCCCATCACGCCCCCCGTCGAGTTGGTGGCGACGATCAGGATCTCGTTCAGGCCGAGCTGCTGGGCGGTGATCCGCTGGAGGCTCCCGAACAGGGCGTTGGAGGCCGTGTCGGAGCCGGTCAGGAACACGCCGAGCCAGCCCAGGTAGGCGGCGAAGAACGGGTACAGCGGGCCCGCCCCGGTGAACGCCAAGCCGAGGACCGCGTCGGTCCCGGAGTAGCGCGTAAGAAAGCCGAGCCCGAGAACCTGCCCGATGACCAGGATGGGGATCACCAGGCGGCGGGCGGTCCGGCGGACGGCCTCGCCCCACTGGGCGGGGCTGAGCCCGAGGGCCAGCCCGGACAGGAGCGCGGCCACGAAGACACCGGTCCCGGACGCCGACAGGTAGTTGATCACGAATCGAGCCGCCTCGGGCTTCGCGTTGACCGGGGCCACCGGCGGCATGCGCTGCACCAGGTTATGCAACGCCGGCATGTCCCAGCCCGGCAAGGAGAGCGTCCCGCTGAAGGCGGAGCCGAGCAGCGTGGTGTTGATCTTGATGCCGGAGAACAGGGTGTTCAGGTAGACCCGCCAGGTAGGCATGCCCCAGATAGCGCAGCAGACGATGAGGATCGACCACGGCACCCAGGCATAGACGGTCTGGCCGACGCTGTACGGATACTTCCACTCATGGCTGTCCGTGGTGGCCGTCGCGATGCTCTTGCCGTTCTTCGCCAGGGCCTCGCGCTCAGACCTCAGGAGGAAGCGCGTCTTGGGATGCCAGACGAAGCGCAGGAAGAGGGCTGTGCAGATGACCGAGAAGACGCCCGAGACGACGTCCGTCATCAGGTGGAAGGCCATCGTGGACGAGGCGAACCACTGCATGACGGCGAAGGAGAGACCCGAGCACAGCGTCCCGGGCCAGACCTCCCAGGCCTCCTTCCAGGTCCCGCCCTCCATCAGGACGAAGGTGGTGACCAGCCAGAAGGGAACCAGGACGGAACAGAAGGGGAGCTGGTGCCCGGCCATGGCCGACAGCTTCAACTGGTCGAGACCGCTCACGGCCGCCAGCGTCACGATGGGGGTGCCGATGGCGCCCCAGGCGACGGGGGCGGTGTTGGCCAGCAGGTTCAGGACGGCCGACTGGAAGGGCGAGAACCCCAGACCCACCATGACCGCGCCGGCGATGGCCACCGGGGTCCCGAAACCGGAGGTGCCCTCTATGATGGCCCCGAAGGAGAAGGCGATCAGGAGCACCTGGAGGCGCCGGTCGAACGAGATGTGGATGATGGACTCCTTCACGATCTCGAACTTTTGGGCGATCAGGGTCATGTTGTAGAGGAATATGGCCCCGATGATGATCCAGATGATCCCCAGGAATCCGGACAGGCTCCCCAGGACGAAGGCGGAGATGGCCGCCGGAAGCGGCATCCCGAACGGGATGCAGGAAACCAGGAACGCCGCGATGACCCCGTAGAACGCGGCGTAGGGAGCGGAGATGCCGAGGTGCTTGTTCCCCTGCTTGTCCCGGTGCGGATGGAGCGCGATGAAGTACAGTAGGGTCGCGATAGGAATGGCCGCCACGATCACGGACAGGAAGAAGTTTCCCGTGGGGTTGTAATGCTGTTGATACATTCGGACCCTCCTTACGCAGGTGGTCGTCGGTGACCACGGTGTGGAGACGCGATCGACACATCAGTGATCGCTTGGCACTCCGATCTTGGGGAACCGGAAGGCGCCGTGCCTCAGTGATCGGCTGGCGCCCGCGGGTGTCGCGTGCAGTGTGCCGGGGAGCGAGCCCGCGGAGTTGGCCGTGTCATCGGGATCTCCTTTCATGAGAAGCCGGAAAGGTGGATCTGGCGAACGTGCCGAATCGCCTGCGCGTGATCTGCGGGACAGAATCGCTGGATTGCCGGATGAGGAAGGAATGGAGCGAAGAGGACCCCGCCCGAGTTCCGCAGAACTCTGGAGGAGCCCCCTCCGCCCCCGGTCATGAGCAAAGGCGGGCCAGGTGGAACCCGATACAGGACAACAGGTCCAGGCCACGGATCAGCCCTCCGCAGAGGTTGCCGATCGCTGTCACTGAAAACGTGCGTGTCCTACCGAACGGCCGCCGGCTCCTTCACGGGCGCATCCGCCGGCAGGTCAATCACCGGCTCGCGCTCCACGATCTTGTCGATGGAGACGCCCATGGCCGCGTCGGTCTCCCGCTCGATGCGGACCTCCACCAATGCGGGCACCTTCAGCCGGTTGGACTGCTCCACCGCCCAGGCCAGGGCCGCCTTGATGTCCTCGGGCTTGTCCACCCGCTTGCCCAGGGCGCCGAAGGACTCCATGAGCTTCACGAAGTCCGGCCCGAACCCATCCCGGTAGCCGATGTTCACGCCGTAGTTCATATCGTAGACGTACTTGGAGGGCTGCCGGATGAGCCCGAGGTAGCCGTTGTTCAGGAGCAGCATCACGTAGGGCACGTTGTGCTCGACGGCCGTGGCCAGGTCCCCCAGCATGAACTGGAAGCCGTAGTCACCCACGATCCCCACGACTTGGGCGTTCGGCTTCGCCAACTTCATGCCGAGACACGTCGGCACCTCCCAGCCCAGCGGCCCGGCTTGACCGCAGCAGAAATAGGTCTCGGGCTTCTGGATCTCCTGGAACTGCCCCGACCAGATCTGCGTCAGGCTGATGGCGGTCACGAAGACCGTGTCCGGGTCGAAAAACTCGTTGACCTCCTTGAAGACCCGCATGGGTTTGATGGGAACGTTGTCGAAGTCCATCTTGCGGAGGAAGCGCCGCTTGTAGTCCGCCGCTTTCTTCGACCAGTCGCTCGAGGAGCGCTTCGGCGTCATCTCCTTGGCCACACGGACCAGGGCCTCCACGGCCAGCTTGGCGTCAGATACGATTCCGAGATCCGGCGGGAAGACCTTGCCCAGTTGGGTCGGCTCGATGTCGATGTGGATGAACTTCCGCTCGCCGCGATAGACCGTGAGGTCGCCGGTGTGCCGGTCCGCGAAGCGGTTCCCGATCGAGAGGACCAGGTCCGACTCCAGGAACAGCTTGTTGCCCGCGCGCGTGTTCGTCTGGCATCCCACCCGGCCGCCGTAGAGCGGATGGTTGAAGCCGATCCCTCCCTCGGCCATGTAGGTCGGGATGACCGGGATCTGCAGGTATTCGGCCAGCTGCACGAAGGTGTCCCAAGCGCGGGCGCGCATCACACCGCCGCCCATCATCAGGATCGGCCGCTCGGCCTTGAGCAGCATCTCCATCGCCCGTCGGATCTTCCGGATATCCGGCGCCGCCTTCGTCACCTCGAGCGGCGCATCGATGTCCGGGTCGTACTCCACTTCGCCTCGCTGCACGTCCAGTGGCAGGTCGATCAGCACCGGGCCCGGCCGCCCCTCGCGGGCGATCCGGAACGCCTCGCGGAAGACGTTGGGGATCTGGGCCGTCTCCAGGACGCAGTAGCTCTTCTTGACCACCGGCTTCACGATCTCGGCGATGTTGACCCCCTGGAAGGGCTCCTTGTGCATGATGCTCTTCAGCACCTGGCCGGTGATGCACACGATGGGGATGGAGTCGCCTTGGCAGGTATAGAGGCCCGTCACCATGTTCGTGCCGGCCGGGCCGGAGGTCCCGATGGCCACCCCGACCTTCCCCGTGGCTCGCGCCCAGCCGTCCGCGGCGTGGGTTGCCCCCTCCTCGTGCCGCATGGTCAAGTGCTTGATCTTGGTCGATTTCGAGAGCGACTTGTACAGGGGCAGGATCGCCGCGCCGGGGATCCCGAAGCAGACGTCCACCCCTTCGCTCTCCAGGATCTTCACGACCGCGTCCATCACCGGCATCTTCGGCATGGGGACCTCCTTGTCTCTGTGAATGAGTCCGTTACTGACGCCCTGCCGAGCCTTACGAAGGCACCGCGGCGCACCCGAGCTGCGCCGAGACTTCCCGAGCGATCCGGCAGACGATGGGAATCAACTCCTCCAGCCGCGCCGGGGTCAGGCGCAGCGTCGGCCCCGACACGCTGAGGGCCGCCTCCACCCGACACGAAGCGTTGCGCAGCGGGGCGGCGATGCAACAGCCCCCCTCCTCGCACTCCTCGCGGTCCAGGGCATACCCCTGCCCGCGGATCTTCAGCAGCTCGCGGCGGAGCTGCGGGATGGAGGTGACCGTGTGCTTGGTCAGGGCCTCCAGCGGTCCGTGCCCCAGCAGCGCGTCCACCTCCGCCTTGGGCTTGTCGGCCAGGATGACCTTCCCCACCGCGGTGCAGTGGAGCGGCGCCCGGCGCCCGATCCTGGAGAAGATTCGCAGGCTCTGGGGAGTCTCCACCTTGTCCAGGTAGAGCGCCTCGCGCCCGTCTCGGACCACCAGGTTGGCGGTCTCGCCCGTCTCCTGCCCCAGCCGCTCCAGGCCCGGCCGCACGACGCGGCGCAGATCCATCTGCGCAAGATAGGATTCTGCCAGGTGAAACGCCTTGGCCCCCAGCGCGTAGCGGCCGGTGTCGGGATTCTGGCGGGCATACCCATGCACGACCAAAGTGGCAAGGAGGCGGTGGGCGGTGCTGACGTGGAGGCCGACCCGCTTGCTCAGCTCGGCGACGCCGACCTCACCCCGGCTGTCCCCGAGGGCGTCCAGTAGCGTGAGCGCCCGCACCACCGACTGGACGGTCTCGCTCTGCCGCTCACCGTTCCGCCGCCGTCCCATACGTCCCTCGCCTGGGCTTTCACCCGGTTTCCGAGCCGTTCGGAAAGGAGATCGTCGTGCAACCGGGCCGTCGTTCCGAGCAGGAGAAATTATCGCCTGTCGGAAACGAATTTTGCGATGTGAACTTACAGAAACCCTTCGGCAGTTGTCAAGGGGTTCCTTGCCTTGGGCAGGATAACCGGGCGATCCCCGTCTCTCTCGATCGGGGATCGCCCGACGCTTCTGACGGCGGGAGAGAATCGTCGTCTCGACCGCGCCCTGTCAAGCGAAGAGGCCGACCTTGCGCCCCTGGGCGAGCTTGATGGCCACGTCGATGGCGTCCAGCATGCTGTCGTATGCCGCCGTGCCCTTGCCGGCCTTCCCGAAGGCGGTCCCGTGATCCACCGACGTGCGGATGATGGGCAGCCCCAGGGTCACGTTCACTCCGCTCATCGAGGTCCACTTCTGGGCGGTCTTGTCGAAGGTGAACCCCAGGGTCTTCAGGGGGATGTGCCCCTGATCGTGGTACATGCAGACCACGATGTCGTAGAGACCGCCGCGCGCCCGCCCGAAGACCGTGTCCGGAGCGATCGGGCCGTCCACCGCGATCCCTTCGGCGCGCGCCTCTTCGATAGCGGGAATGATCTCCTTGATCTCCTCGTCGCCGAAGAGGCCGTGCTCCCCGGCGTGGGGATTGAGACCGGCCACGGCGATCTTCGGCTCCGCGATCCCCAGCGCCTTCAGCGCCCGGTGCGCCAGTCGGATCACGGCGAGGACTCGCGGCTTCTTGGTCCGCTCGATCGCCTGGCGGAGCGAGACATGCGTGGACACGTGGACCACGCGCAGATCCTCGCCGATGAGCATCATCGCGTAGTCCTTGGTGTTCGTCAGAACGGCAAAGATCTCCGTGTGGCCCGGGTGGGGGCAGCCGGCCTGGTTGATGGACTCCTTGTGGATCGGCCCGGTCACCACCGCGTCGATCTCCTTCGCCAAGGCCATGGCAATCCCCTTCTCGATGTACTCCACCGAGGCCTTGCCGCACATCGGGCTCACCTTGCCGTACGCGTGCTTGGCCATCTCCACGTTGTGGAGATCCAAGAGGTCCAGCGTCCCCACCGTGAAGCGCGCCTTGGCGAGCGTCGCGACGGGGTGGAGCGTCAGCGGCAGCTTCGTGATCCGGAGCGCATCCGCCATCACGTTCCGGTCGCCGATGACAAAGGGACGGGCCCGCTCGTAGACGGACGTTTCCGCCAGCGCCTTGGCCGCGATCTCCGGCCCGATGCTGGCCGGGTCTCCCATCGTGATTCCCAGAATCGGTCGATCCATTATCGCACTCCTTCCGTGCAAGGTGTAATAGCGCTAGATTCCATACCCCTGTTCTTCGATTCTCCCCTTTGCCAAAGAGGGGTCAGGGGGGATTTCTCTTTCAACTGAAGGGGGGATGAATTAGCGCCGGTGCGCCCCTGCCCAGTGGACGTGTAGCCGCGGGTCGTCCTTAATCGGTTCGACCAATAGCGGCGGCGACCGCGTCTCCCACCGCCGGGGTCTTCGCTGTGCCGCCCAGATCCGCCGTATGATTCCGCCGATCCGCCAGCGTCTGCTCCACCGCCGCCTCGATCGCCCGCGCCGCCTGCGCGAGCTGGGCGTCCTTCTTCCGGTCCGCCAGCCACTCCAGCATCATGCGGGCCGACAGGATCTGGGCGATGGGATTTGCGATTCCCTTTCCCGCGATGTCCGGCGCCGTCCCGTGGGAGGGCTGGAACAGCCCGAGAGTGTCCCCCACGTCTGCCGAGGGTGCCACGCCGAGTCCCCCCACGGTGCCCGCCCCCAGGTCCGAGATGATGTCCCCGAACATGTTCTCGGCCACCATCACGTCGTAGTGGAGCGGGCGCTGCACCATGTACATAGTCATGGCGTCCACGTAGGCGTGCTCGGTCTGGATCCCGGGGAATTCCTTGGCCACACCGTAGAAGATCTGCCGGAAGAACGCCATACTCTTCAGCACGTTCGCCTTGTCCACGCAGGTCACGCGCCGAACCTTGTCCCGTACCGCTCCTTGCCGCCCCTGCGCGATCCGGAAGGCGTACCGCACGATGCGCTCGGTCCCCTGGCGCGTGATGACCATGTTGTCCACCGCCACCTGCTCGCCCACCTTCACCCCTGCCCCGCGCGAGGCATAGAGCCCCTCGACGTTTTCCCGCATGATCACATAGTCGATAGCCGGATCGCCGGCCAGGGCGGAAGGCACCCCCGCGTAGCGCTTGATGGGCCGGATCCCGGCGTACAGATCCAGCACGAAGCGCAGCGTGAGTTGCGGCGCGATCTCGGTGCCGTCGGGAAACCGGATGCTCGGGTCGCCGGTCGATCCGAACAGGATGGCGTCTCCCGTCCGGCAGGCCTCCAGCGTCTCGGCAGGCAGGTCGGTTTCGGTCTCCTTGTAGCACAGGGCGCCGGCCCGGTATTCCTTGCACTCGAAGCGGAGTCCCGGAAAGTTCGCCTCGGCCGCCCGCAGGACTTTCAGCGCCTCTGCCATCACCTCCGGGCCGATCCCATCACCAGGGATGACGATGATTCGATACGTCGCCATGATTATCCCCTTGATGAAAGAGTGAGAACTCGAATTGACTGGCTCAGGGCCGGTCCGCGCGCTCGTTCATCCACCAAACGGGCCGCGCACGATCGGCGCTCCCTGGCTCACAAGCAACCGGCCTCGACCGTACACTCGATCTACGGCTCCGCCAGCGTCGAGGATCAGGATGTCGGCATCGGAACCGACCGCGAGTCGACCCTTCCGAGCAAGGCCGAGAAGATCGGCCACATGGCGCGTGGCGAACGCGGCCGCTTGTCCCCAGTTCATTCCTCCGGCGACCAGCTCGCGGACAGTGCCGAGGATGGCTTCGGGGCCGGCCATGTACAGTCCAGCGACTTTCCCCGCCGCATCCAGTCGCGGATAGGGCACACCGCTGTCCGTCGAGAGCGTGATGCGTGCCGCGGGAACACCCGCGGCCAAAGCTTCCCGGATCGCCTCGGCGGGCCGGATCGCCTCCGGGTGGCCTGTTTCCGGTCGTTGCATCGCCGTCAGATCGATGCTTCCTCCGTCGCGGGCGTATTCCATCGCCTGCTTCCAGAGGCCCGGGTTCCGGTTGACGTGAATCGCCAGCAGGCGATCGTGCGGGATGCCCGTCCGCCGCTGCACCTCACGGAGCGGCATCAGCCCCTCGGGATGATCCCCGATGTGGGCGTGGAGCAGTGCGCGCTTTCCCGCCAGGCGTCCCCCCGTGTAGGCGGCGTGCGCCAGCCGGCACAGCTCATCCATGCCGTAGAGCGGGGCCCGCGGTTCGGAGATGGCCACCTTGACCCCGAGCACTCGATCGACAAACGCCACGTCCGCCTGCGGATCTCCCGTGAGTGTTGGCACGGGCTGTTTCCAGCCTCCCGTGTAACAGTAGGCGCTGATCCCCTCGCACTCCAAGGCGGCGGCGCGCGCCAAGAGACACGGAATACCCCGGCTCAGGCTGTCCGCTCCGAGGGGCGAGATCACCGTGGTGACCCCCGCGCCCGCGATGCGCTCGATCTGGAGGTCCGTGCTGCGCGTCGTCGGCCCACCCAGACCGCTCGCCCCCATGACGTGGATGTGGCCGTCGATCAGACCGGGCAGGACGATTCGGTCGGCAACGCTGCAGACCTCTCCCTCTCCGATTCCCGTCGGCACAAGAAGATCGGGGCCAACGGCCGCGATTCGATCGCCCAGGATGAGGAGATCGGCGATTCCCCGATCCTCCGGATCGAACACGTGCCCGCCCGCAAGCAGCACCCAGCTCATGGCGATACCCCGGTTTGACAGTTCGACAGTTCGGCTGTTCGGCAGTTCGGCAGTACCTAGAACCACCGAACAGCCGAACCGCCGAACCGTTCTTGGTTAGTCACACGTGATCCCGCCGTTCACCTCGATCGTCTCGCCGCTGATGAAGCGGGCGGCGTCGGAGGCCAGGAAGGCCACGGCGTCGGCGATGTCCTCGGGCTCGGCCATCCGGCCCAGCGGGGTGTTCTTGATGACCCCCTCGATCACCGATCGGGGCCATTCGGCCGTCATGTCGGTCAGGCTCGGGCCGGGGTTGACGCCGTTCACCACGATGCCGTACTGCCCGAGCTCCTTCCCCAGCTTCTTGGTCAGGGCCAGGACGCCCCCCTTGGAAGCCACGTAGTGGACCCCCGCGTAGGTCCCGCCGTTTCGCGCCCCGACGGAAGCGATGTTGACGATGTGGCCCCGACCCTGCTTCCGCATGACGGGTATCACAGCCCGGCAGGTGAGAAAGGGCCCCTTCATGTTGACCCCGATGACTCGATCCCATTCCTCGTCGGTCGTCTCCTCGATCGGCTTGAGGATCTGAATCCCCGCGTTGTTCACCAGGATGTCTACCCGGTTGTCATACTTCTGGAGCGCCAGGTCGACCATCGCCTGCACGCTCTGCGCCGAGGAGACGTCCAGGTGAACCGCGGTCGCCTCGCCGCCGTCCTGCTTCACCAGGGCCACCGTCTCTTCGGCCCCCGGCAGATTGATGTCCCCGGCCACCACCCGGGCACCGCCCCGAGCGAGCCGCCGCACGATGGCCCGGCCGAACCCTCGGGCCACGCCGGTCACGATTGCCGTCTGTCCTGCGAACTCCATCGAGATCTCCTCCTTCCCCTCGAACCCAGATCAACTGGAATGGTAGCTTCCCTCGAAAATCCCGTATTACCCCCCCTACCGCGGCTACTTCTTCGGCGCAAACACCGTTTCCATCTCGCGCCGGAAGGCCACGGTCGGATCCGTGGGGTCGACCTCGACATCCGCCCAACTGACGAGCCGCCCCTTCGCGACGGGCCGGACCAGCTTCATGTGCGCGAGACCCAGGGGAAGCCCGTTCTTGGCCAGCGAGGTTGCGGCGGGCATGATCTTCCCCCAGACCATGTAGCCGCCTTCGCCATCGAGGACCTCGCCGGCCCTGAGGTCTCGCTTGGCCGTGGCCACCACGTCGGCGTTCCAGCACGTGGCGCTCCCCGTCGCCTCACCACGGCACATGATCGAGGCGACGCTGATCCCCAGCTCCAGCCCGATGAGGTGGAGCGGTCGATACAGGCCGGCGTACTTCCCTGTCTCATCGGGCAGCAGCCAGTATTCCTTGAAGGAGCGCTGGGTGTATTCGGTCGGCGCCTCGAATGTGACATAGACGCCCTGCTGGAGGTGGTGGGGCACCGGGGTCATGTCCCGGTTCAGGCTGGAGATGACCTCGACCGTCCCCTTGTACGCCAGGGTGCCGCCGTCGGCCTTTGGCTTCAGGAACTTCGCGATGTCCGCGGCCGGGACCGGTGGGAATTCGAGACCGTCGGGGGGCGCCGCGAGGCCGGTGGCGTTGCAGACGGCCGTCATCTCTATCCCCGACTTGGTCCCGTCGATGAACGAGTTGAACATCTTCGGATTCGCCCCCGCCTTGGCCACCGTCTCCTTGCTCCAGCCGAAATTGTCCCAGACCGTTTCAGGCGTGGACTCGTGGAAGCTTGGATGGTACCGGGTCCCCTTCCCGGCGCAGGTCACGGGGAAGCCGCAGGCCCGCGCCCAGTCCACCAGCTCGCAGATGATGGCCGGCTGGTCCCCGTAAGCCAGGGAGTAGATCACCCCTGCCTCCTCTGCCCGCCTGGAGAGGAGCGGGCCCGTCAGGACGTCGGCCTCGACACAGACCATGATGATGTGCCGCCCGTGGGCGATGGCAGCCAGCGCGTGCCTGGTGCCCGCCGACGGGATCCCCGGCGCCTCGATCACCACATCCAGCCCGTCCGCCGCGATCAGCGCCATGGCATCGTCGGTGAGGTGCGTGCCGCCGCTCTTGAGCGCCTCGGCGAACGACGGGGCGGCAAACTGCTCGGCCGGCCATCCGGTGCCGCGGCCCGCCTGGCGCGCCCGCTCCACGTTCAGGTCGGCAATCCCCAGGATCTGCATCCCGGGTGTGAGCCGAGCCTGGGCCAGGAACATGGTGCCGAACTTGCCGGCCCCGATGAGGCCGATCCGGATGGGGCCGCGCGCGATCACGCGTTCCTGCAAGAGACGGAAGAGGTTCATGATGACGACTCCTTGCCATGCCGGAGGCAACGCAGCGCAGCCGGGGCGACCGGTCCGGTCCATCTCGGCGGTCGGAGGGCCGGATAGTAATGCAAAAGGGCGGTCATTGTCCAGAACGACGCCGGGCGGAAGGGACCTGCCCTCGCTCTGCGGATTTTCGCAGCGATCAGGAAGAACGATAGCCGACGGCGGGGCGCGTCTTCAGTGTTATCGCGGCCGGCGGCGTACTCGCCTCTTCCGCGTGGGCGCGCTGCCAGAGACGCTCCACCGACCGACGGATGTGCACCCGCATGGCGGCCTCGCTCGCGTCCGGGTCGCGATGCCCCAGGGCTTGGAGGATCGCCTGGTGCTCGGGGAGGGATTCGGCAAGGCTGCGCGGGACCCCTACCTGTTACGCGGAGATCATCATGTTGACGGACTCCATCGCCGCCGCCAGGTGGGGGTTTTCCGTCAATTCCACCAGGCGCCAATGAAAGTGCCGATCGCACGTGAGATACCGCCGCACCTCCGCGGCGGATGGCTTCTTGCTGAATCCGTCGAACAGCTTCTTGAACTCCCGTACTTCGGTTGGGGTGATCCGGGTGGCGGCGAGGCGGGCCGCGATCGGCTCCAAGCCCTCGCGCACCTCGAACAGTTGCGCCATCTCTCGCATGCTAAACCGCTTGACGTAGATCCCCCGGCGCGACACCCACTCGACCAGCCGCTCCTGCGCCAGGCGCTTCAGCGCGTTGACGAGAGGGGTCCGACTCACCCCCATGTCCCGCGCCAGCTTCTCCTGCAGGATCCGCTGCCCTGGCGCCAACTGCCCGTCGGCGATCATTCGCTTCAGGCGCGAGTAGATCTTGTCGTCGAGGTTCTCGTGCTCGATGAGGAGGGGGCTCGTATTCCGATCCTGTCTCACCATGTTTGTCTTCCCCTCACTTCTTGAACATCAAATTGGGAAGCCAGGTCGAGATCGACGGTACCAGGGTGACGATCACGAGTGACACCAGGAGCGGCACCAGGAACGGCCAGATCGCGCGGGCCATCCGGGAGAAGGAGACGTTCGAAATGATACTCACCATGTACAAGCTCATTCCGACCGGAGGCGTCAGGAGGCCAATCATCAGGTTCAGCACCACCACCACGCCCAGGTGGACCGGATCCACGCCCGCCGCGTACAAAGGCGGCACAAGCAGGGGCGTCATCACCATGATGGCGGCGATCGACTCCATGAACATCCCCACGATGAGGAGGATCACGTTCGTCAGCATCAGGAGGACGACGGGGTCTTTTGAAAAGCCGAGGAGCAGCTCCGACATCTGGGCCGGGACCTGCTCGACGGTCAGCGCCCAGGCAAAGATCGCCGCCGAGGAGACGATGAACATGATGGTGGCCGTGGCCCGCACCGTTTCACGCGCCCCCTGGAGGAGGCGCTCCCAGGTCAGCTCCTTGTAGACGACTGCCCCCAGGAAGAGCGAGTAGAACACCGTGAAGGCGGCCAGCTCCGTCGGGCCGAACCAGCCGAACAGAAGGCCGCACACCAGGATCACGGGAGTTGCCAGGGCGGGCAGGGCCACGAGCGCCGTGTGAAGTTTCTCCCGCCACGGCCGCACGTGCGTCTCGCGGGGGAAGTTGTACTTCCGGGCGAAGTACCACACCTGCACGCACAGGCACAGCGTGATGACCAGCGCCGGGACGATGCCGGCAATGAGGAGCTTGATACCCGATACTTCGGCCACGCTGGCATAGATGATCATGGGGATGCTGGGTGGAAAGATGGGGCCGAGCGTCGCAGCAGCCGCGGTGATGCTGGCCGCCACCTCTTCCTTGTATCCCTGCTCCTTCATGGCTTTGATCTGGATGTTGCCGAGGGCGCCGATATCGGCGAGAGCCGCCCCGGAAATCCCCGCCATCACCAGGTTGGCCAGCACGTTGACGTAGGCCAGCCCACCCTTCACCCGCCCCACCACGAGCTTTGCCGCCTCGTAGAGGCGGTAGGTGATCCCCGTGGCGTTCAGCAGGCTCCCGACGAAGATGAACAGGACCACGGCCAGGAGCGGAAACGAATTGAGAGCGTTCCCCATCCGGTGGGCGATGGTCGCCAGGGGGATGCCTGCCACGACGATGTAGGTGACGGCCGAGAGGCCCATGCTGACCGCCAGGGGGACCCCCAGGAGGCTCAGGAGCAGGAAGAGTCCTATGATGTGGAAGCCGCTCACTGTCGGCCTCCTTCCGGCTGTCTCTTCGCCGTGTTTACGAACTTCTCCGCAGCGGTCAGCAGCAGGAGCGCCATGCCCAGGTACGCCCCGGCAAAGAAGACGATATTGGGGATGCCAAGGCCTGGGCTCGGCACGCTCCCATTCTTGGCCATGAACTGGTACTCGCTCACCAGGAAGAAGAGACAGTAGACTGCCGTCAGCAGTGCAGCGAAGGTGTCCAAGGCCCGCTTCAGCTTCGGGCCGGCCTTATGGGTCAGAAGATCGATGTTGACATGCAGCCCCTCCCGAAACAGCAGGGGGACCAGCAGGAACACCAGGCTGATGTGGGCAAAGCGCGCCAGCTCCTCGATGCCGGCAAAGGCCATGGAGGCGAAATCCCGCAAGAGGATCTGGGCGAAGATTAGAGTCGCAATCACGGCCAGGCAGACGAGGGACACATACTCGCAGGCCTGGGCCGTCTTGCCGATGAAGCTCACCCGCGGCGCCGGTTGGGCCATGATCGCATCCTACCCTTCATCGTGTCGCATCCGGCGGGGTGCTTTCCCTCCGCCGGGCAGGCCGGCAGACGCGAGCCAGTCCTTGCGACCCGGCCCGCGTCCACCGCCTACGCGATCCGAAGCACTCGTACCAGGATACAAAAAGACTCAGATCTCCTCAGGCCGCTCAAAACGGTCCAGATGCAAGGCGGCACGCGATGGGCGGGGCACCCGCCGCAGGTGGGTCCAGGCGTACTACAGGTACGCCGCAACGAGTGCCCCGAGTAAGCCAACGCCGCAGATGGGCCGTTTTCGGCGGCCTGCTACTGGATGGCGCGGATCTCTTTGTACACCTCGCCGAACTTGGCGTCGAACCGCTTTGACACCTCGCCCTGCACGCGGGTCCGGAAGGCCTCGACATCCAGCCCTTCCTTGGGGCCGATGACCTTCATCCCCTTGTCGGCCAGTTGCTTGGTGTAGGAGTCATCGCTCTCCAGTGTCATCTGGGTCGCTTTCTTGCTGACTTCGCTGGCGGCCTCCATGATCTGTCCCTGCAGCGTGGGTGAAAGCTTCTGCCAGGCAGCTTCATTGAAGACTACCAGCTCCGCACCCTTGATGTGGCCGGTCAACATCAGGTGCGATTGTGTCTCGTAGAACTTGTTGGCGAAGATCGTGTCGACCGGATTCTCCTGGCCGTTCACGGCCTTCGTCGCCAGTTGCGTCGACAGTTCGGCGAAGTCGACAGGGGTGGCCACCGCTCCCATGCCCTCCACCGCCGCCATGTAGATAGGGAAGGGGATGGCGCGGATCTTCAGCCCCTGGAGATCCTTGGGGGACAGGACCTGCCGATCCGCGGTGAGCTGCCGCGTGCCGAAGTAGAATGTGTAGAACACCCGCACGCCGCGCGCCTTCAGCAGCCCCTCGCCCAGCTTCTTCATGACCGGCGAGTTGGGATCGGCGACCCGCATCAGGTGCTCCACGTCCTTGTACATGAAGGGGGTGTCCAGGGCTGCGAACGGCTCGTACAGCGACCCGATGCCGGCCATGGTGTTGTGATGCAGCTGCACCGTGCCGGAGCTGACGGCCTCCGCCTGCTCCTGGAGGGTCCCGAGCTGGGAGGAGGGGAAGACGTTGACCTTGACGGCCCCCTTGGTCTTCTCCTCGATGGCCTTGGCCAGCATAGCGGCCTGCTGCCCTGCGATGCTGCTCGGCGCATTCATGTGGGCGTAGCGCAGCGTCACGGTTTGCGCGGCGGCATCCTGCACCGCCAAGGCGCTCAGCGCCAGGGTCACGACACCGATCAGACACAAGAGCTTCTTCATGACCTTTACCCCCTTCGTGTGAGTTACAAGTCCCAAAAACGACGGCTTCTTCGTTCTCCCGATCCTTTTCTCCTCCCGGCTCACCGTTTTCCCGCACTTGCCGCCACCTTGCTCACGACCCGCTCGACCGCCTGCACGATGTCCCGGACGCCCAGCCCGTACCGATCCAGGAGGCCGAAGGCGTCGCCCGACTCCGGGAACACGTCCTGGAGGCCGAGCCGGACCAGCCGCCCCTTGCCGTGCTCCGCGATCACCTCGGCGATGGCGCTCCCCAGGGCGCCGTTGATCTGGTGATCCTCGACGCTCACCGCCGCCGGGCTTTCCGCGAGTACCCGCGCGATGCCCTCGCCGTCCAACGGGCGCAGCGTGTGGACCTCGACCACCCGCCCGCAGAGCCCCTGCGATTTGAGCTGCGCCGCGGCCTCCAGGCTCCGCTGGAGCAGGTACCCGTTGGCGAAGATCACGAAGTCACGCCCGTGGTCCTCCAGCCGCCGGATCTTCCCCAGCTCGAACGGGCGTGGTGGATCCACGACCACCGGGTCGCGCCCGCTCCCGATTCGAAGGTACGCGGGGCCCTTCAGCTTGGCGATCGCCTTGGTCGCCTGCCGCACCTCCGCGGCGTCCGCCGGCACCACCACGGTGATTCCCGGGATGCTCCGCAGGATGGCCAGGTCCTCGAAGAACTGGTGGGTCACTCCCTCCCGCTCGCCGCCGAAGATCCCCGCATTCGCGCCGATGAACTTCACGTTCAGACCCGGATACGCCACGAACGTGCGGACCTGCTCGCAGGCCCGCATGGTGATGAACCCGGCGTAGGTGGCGACGAAGACAGTGAGGCCGCAGCCGGCCAGGCCGGCGGCCGTCGCGACCGCGTTCTGCTCGGCGATGCCGACGTCGAAGACCTGCCCCTTGAACCTCTGCAGGAACTCCGGCGTCGCCCGGAATACCTTGACCGAATCGGCGAAGACCACGACGGTTTTCGGGTCCGCCTCCATGAGCGCGGTCAGCGTCTCCAGGAACGCGACCCGCGTGCTCTCCATGCGCATGCCACTCATTGCCCCTCCTTCATGCCAGGACGGCGAGCGCCTTGTCCAGCTCGGCCTTGGTGGGCACCCGTTTGTGCCAGGAATTGTCCCCCTCCATGAAGGGGATCCCCTTGCCTTTCACCGTCCGAGCCACGATACAAGAGGGGCGAGCCTCCTCGGCCTGCGCCTGCTCGACGGCGGTCAGGATGGCCCGCAGATCATGGCCGTCGATCTCCTGGCAATGCCAGCCGAACGCCTCCCACTTCGGGAGGATCGGGCAGAGGCCGCTCATCTGGCCCACGGGGCCGCCGCTCTGCTGTCCGTTGTGATCCACGAACACGATGAGCCGTCCGACCCGGTAGTGGACGGCGGCCATGGCGGCCTCCCAGACGATGCCTTCCTGTATCTCCCCGTCGCCGACGACGACGTATGTGAAGTAGTCTTGCCGGGTCACGCGGGCCGCCAGCGCCGTCCCCAGGCCGATCGAGATCCCGTTGCCCAGCGAGCCGGAGGTGCTGTCGATCCCCGGGGTCTTCTTCATGTCAGGGTGGCCCTGGAGAATCGACCCGAGGCTGCGAAGCGAGGGCAAGACCTCGGGCGAGAAGAACCCGCGTCGGGCCAGCGCGGCGTAGAGGGTCGGGCAGGCGTGGCCCTTGGAGAGGATGAAGCGGTCGCGCCCCTCCCAGAGGGGCTCGGCGGGATTCACCCGCAGGACCTTGAAGTACAGCGCCGCCACGATGTCCGCCACGGACAGCGCCGGCCCGGGATGGCCGTCCCCCGCCAGGTGGATCATGGTCACCACGTCGCGCCGGAGCTGGCGGGCCGCCTCGGCGACCTCTCGGATATCCTGGTCCGTTACCATCATCGCCCCATCCTTTCCAGGGTTTCCTTGACCTCCAGCACACCCCGCCGCGGGCTCGACAGGACCGGCTTCCCCGTCCGCGCGGCCAGCGCGGCCTCCATGCGGGCCATGGAACCCTGCGCCAGAACGATGACATCCGCCTGCTTGGCTACCTGCTCGGCTGCCGCCGTCACCAGCTCGTCGTGCTTCTCCGGTTGCTTGGCCATCAGCGCCTCGAAGGCTCCCTGGGCCAGCCCCTCGACGACCGACACGCTCCGGCCCGCCGCCGCCGCCTGCGCCTTGACCAGCCGCACCGTGGGCGCCAGGGTCGTCTGGAGCGTGGCCAGGACGCCGACCCGCGCCCCCGTCCGGACCGCCTCGGCCGCCATGGCGTCGTCGATCTTCACCAGGGGGATCGCGACGAGACTCCGCGCCATGATCGCCACGTCCCCGATCGAGGAGCAGGTATTGAAGATGAGGTCGGCCCCGGTATCCTGCGCGGCCAGGTAATACCGGACCAGCCGCCGCGCGATCTCCGGCGTCACCCGCCCCGCCCGGATGACATCCTGGATCAGCGCGTCCTCGATGATGCTGATCACCCGACAGCCCGGCACGAGCTCCGCGAACAGCTGCTTGGTGGATTCCACGATGGACTGGGCGGTGAAGATCGCTGCGACAGTGCTCATCTTGGCGGCTCCTATTCTCGGACGTGGTGGCGGGGCGTGAAGGGGAGTCCGCCCCGAAATCTTCGCCGTCTGCCCTGGAGCATGGTGGCTCCCCGTGAAGAGGTGTCAATCATGCAGGCCAGAAGGATCTCTCTGGATTTTGAATTCAATATGCTGAACGCATACGGAAGTCAAGGGCAAACTCGCAACCTGTCTGGAAGCCGAACGCCGGAGACGCCGCCCAGGCCGATTGCCGCGGGCCAACCGCCAGAAATCGGAGACGAATGCGTTGCCAAGAATAATCAGGTACTCCGGCAGGAGTCGAGGCAGAGGCAGCTTGTCGTACTTGGCAACGTCCCCTATAACTAATAACTAATGGAATCAGCGTAGCAACCGCGCTACATCTCCATTTCCAGCGCCAGCGGTGGCTAGCGGTCGGGCTCGGGCATCAGCTGGCGAAGTGAGTCGATAAGTGTCGGAGGAAGTGGGAGACCTCGGGAACGTGCACGGTGGACCTCCAGCCACGCCTCGTTGTAACGTTCGCGCCGAATGAAGGAGTTTACGATAGCGGTTGACACCTGGACGTTTGTCGGCTGACGCTGCACTAACTCCTGCAGTTCGCCGATCGCCTCGTCATGGCGGCCCGCCTGGGTAAGCGCCGTCACGAGGTTGAATCGGGTTCGGATGTACTCGGTATCAAGGGCGAGCGTCGCGCGATACGTCTGGATGGCTTCATCGAGCTGACCAAGCTGAGCGAGGGTGAAGCCAAGATTCGCATGGGCCTCGACAGACCGAGGCGCGAGCGAAGCGGCCCGCTGCGCGAAGGGCAGGGCTTCGGCAAAGCGCCCTTGCATGCCGAGTGCGACCCCGAGCTGATCCAACGCTCGCGAGGAGGTGTCGTCGAGACGAACGGCTTCGCGGAGATGGACCTCGGCCTCGCGCGGCTGACCCCGGCGTATGAGCAGCACGCCGACCTCAAGTCGCGTAGGCGCCGAAGATCCGTCGAGGCGGATGGCAGCTTCGTAGACTGCCTGGGCTTCTGCGACCCTTCCCTGCCGCTCGAGGATTGTAGCGAGACCCTGCGTGGCCGAGACACTGCGAGGGTCAGTATCCAGCGCGCGCCGAAAGGCGGAGGCGGCCTCGTCTCGGCGGCCGAGCCTTGTATGGGAAACACCGAGATCAACAAGGGCAAGCGAAAGAGTAGGGTCAAGCCGCAGCGCTTCCTCGAAGTAGGGAATGGACTCTGATACCTTCCCATCGACGGCAAGATTCCGGCCGACGTTACGAATTGCATTAGCAAGCACGTGCGAGTCCTTGTCAGAGGCGTGGCCCTCCGCATAGATTTCCAGCCAGGCACGCTTTGTAGCCAAGTCGAGGTCGAGAACACCCATGGCGAAGTCCATCGACCGCGTGAGACGGATTACCCGTGCGGTCTGGCTGTCGAAGTCGTCGGCCCCCCCAGCCTGCATGACGGAGCGCACGCCCGGGGCCAGATGAAACGCACCGAACAAGTGCGCGAACTCGTGGGATAGAATTCTTGCCGGCGCGGGCGCGCGACCAACAGGGTGGTCGCACCGGGTCATTATGACGAGGTGAGTAGAGAAGGGCCGCGCCTTGCCCGAACTCGCGGGAGCACACCGGCGGCCTGACCAGCCGACGACGACCTCGACACCTGTGACAGGCACGTCCTTCTTAAGTTGATCGAGGAGGGCCGACCCATCGGCGAAACCATCGCCGGAAGACCAGGGAACGATCTCGACGAGCATCCACCTGACCTGGAACAACCGCGAGTAGATTTCCGCGACCTCCTCCACGGTTCCGCGCACCATCACCTCCCAGCCCGGCAGAGCACGCAGCGCTTCGTCGGCGGCGACGCGCACGGCCACGCTACGCACTGGGCCCTCGTCAGCTATCGCGCCAAGTCGGGTGCCGAGGACTGTCAGTGCTACGAGGAGGAAGACATACAGAAAGAAACGCACCCCCGTAAGACGGGAAACCCATTTGGACCCATGCATTACTTCAGTGCATCTGCTGGTTTTCACGGCTCACCCACTGGGGGATGCGTTCAGTTCGCCAGCAATAAAAAAGGTACCGGACACCTTTTACTCTCCAAGTGCCTGAATTTGCTCAGGCATGCAAACGATTCTTCGCCGGCCGCGCCGTGGGGTGTACCGGGCGACAAAGGCCGCCGTCCCCACAGCCCGCTGGGTACTCCAGCAGGGGTCGGGGCAGTAATGGGGGTAGCATTACCTGTATAATCTCCGGCGTCTCGCGCCAGCGGGGGCAGTATGACAAGCGCAAGGGACAAGGGCAAGGGAAAGCGGTCGCAGGAACCTGCAGGGTGAGGGCACGGCCCGCTGGGTTTGGACCCCCGCGCCATACGAGTCCCTCCCCCGCGCCGGGGGGGGTGGTCTGGGGAAGAAATATGACATGCTACGTCCAGCATTAGGATGGCGATCGGCTCTCGCGGGGCGTCAAGCGGGCGTTTCCCCCGGATCCGCGGCCCACGCGGGCAACTGCTTTCCTTCCGCTCGAAGCTCGGCTCGGTGCCGGCGATACTCCGGACAGTGCTGCGCAACCAGGGCCCAGAAGCGCGGGCCGTGGTTCGGCTCGCGGGTGTGGCAGAGCTCGTGTACGAGGACATAGTCCATGAGAGGCGGGGCCAGGAGCAGGAGCCGCGCGTTCAGCGCGATGACCCCGGTCCGGGAGCAGCTCCCCCAGCGGCTGCGGGCGAGGCGAATCGTCGTGCGGGCGTAGGGGAGTCCGAGGGTACAGCTCAGCTCCGCCAGCCGGGGCACGAGGTGGGTCTGTCCCTCGCGCACGAGCCAGCGGCGGAGGGCCTGGCGGCACTCGGGCAGGTCCCCGACCTGGCCGGAGAGAACGAGCTGGCCGGCGCCGGCGGGGAGGAGCCGGACCCCGCGCGCCGCCGTGGGCCGCAGCGTAAGCACCCACTGGGCCCCCACTGCGGGGAGGCTAATGGCCGGGGGGACATGCCACGGGACGGGCGGCGGAAGCGCTTGTCGGCGGGCGGAAGCGTCCGCCAGAGCGGTCTGGATCCAGGCCTGTTCCTGGGCAAGGACGCGGGCGATCGTCCGCTGGCCGACCCGCCGGGGGGCGACGACCTCGAGGGCGCCCTGGGCGGTCACCCGCAGCGACAGCCCGCGCGCCCACGGGGTCACACGGAGGCGGTAGTCCATCAGAGAGTCTCCCCCCGCACGGCGTAGCAGGCGCCGAAGGCGATCTCCTCCTCGCCCGCGACCACGTCCCGCACCGTGCTGCCTACATCTGCAAGAGGATCTTCACGGCATCCTCCGTCCGATCGGCCAGGAGCGTCAAGGCGTCCTGGGCCCTCGCCAGCGGGAAGGTGTGGGTCACCAGCTTGCGGAAGTCGAACCGGCCGGAGTCGATCCAGTCCACGGCTGTGCGGAAATCCCGGTGGTCGTAGATCTGGGACCCGACGACCTCCAGCTCGCCCAGCGTCACCGCCGTCAGATCCATGGGTACGGGCTCCAGGAACAGCCCGGTGACCACGATCCGCCCTGCCCGGCGTGTCAGTCGCACGGCCTGCCCCACGGTCGCGGGGGCCCCGCTGCACAGGAAGGTGACGTCGAACTTCTCCGGATAGGCCCGCGCCAGATCCGCCTCCCAACCCTCCCGACCGACGTGCACTGTGGCCGCACCGCACAGCGTCTGCGTGAGGGCCAGGTTGAACTCGAACAGGTCGGTGATGACGATGTCGCCGGCCCCGGCGGCCCGCGCCGCGAGCGCGGTGAGGATGCCGATCGTTCCCCCGCCGAGCACCAGCACCCGGCTCCCCGCCTCGAGCCTGGCCTGGCGCGTCACGGCATGCACGCCCACGGCCAGCGGCTCGGCCAGGACGCCCAGCTCAAAGGCCGTTGCCTCGCCCAGCCTGAACGTGACGGACGACTTCGCCAGCGCGAACTCGGCGAACGATCCCAGCCACCCCCCCACGCCGGGCACCCGCTTGTCCAGGCAGATGTTCTCCCGGCCCATCCTGCACAGCCGGCACCTCCCGCAGGAGACCAGGGGCATCATCGTCACCCGATCGTTCAGGCGGACGTCGCCCACGTCGTGGCCCACCTCGACCACCGTCCCGGCCAGCTCGTGTCCCAGGATGACCGGCGGCTTCCGGAACGGATGCCTCCCCCGGAAAGCGTGGAGGTCCGACCCGCACACACCCGCACAGGCGGTCCGGATCAGGACCTCGTCCCTGGCGGGCCGCAGGTCTTCCACGTCCCGGACTTCGATCCGGCCTGTCTCCTCCAGAATGGCTGCCTTCATGGATTCCCCTTTCTTCGTAACTGAAAAACCAATTTTCGCCCAGGCTGCTCAGATGGGCCTTTTTCAGCAGCCTGTTACATCACGACGCCGCCGTCCACATGCAGAGCCTGCCCAGTGATGTTCCGTGCCTGGTCCGAGGCCAGAAAGACGGCGGCCCAGCCAATGTCCTCGGGGGTCTGCTCCCGCTTCATCGGCACGAGCAGGTTCACCCGATCCTCGAACACTTGGCGGGGCGTCATGCCCGCGAACTTTCCCCCCGCCTTAGCGATCCGCCCGGCGGTCTCGTGCCAGAACGCGGTCCAGAGGATGCCTGGACAGATGGCGTTCACGTTCACGTTGTGCGCCGCCAGCTCCTTGGCCACGATCTTGGTGAAGGTGACGACCCCCATCTTGGAGACGCTGTAGGGGGGCATGTTGGGGGAGTTCATCGGGCCGGCGATGGAGGCGATGTTGATGATCGTGCCCGCCTTTCGGTCGATGAAGTACGGCGCGATCGCCTTGCACGCGAAGAAGATCGACTTGACGTTGATCTTCCACACCAGATCCCAGTCCTCTTCGACGTTGTTCGTGAAGGGGTTGCCGGGCCGGCTGGCGCTCCCCGCGTTGTTCACGACGATGTCGATCTGCCCCAGCTCCCGCCGCACCGTTTCGTAGAGCGATTCGAACTCGGCCTGTTTGGTGACGTCGGTCTTGACCGCGATGGCCTTGCGCCCCGCGGCCTTGACCTCGTCCGCCACCTGGGCCGCCTCCTCGACCTTGAGGTCGGCGATCGCGATGTCGGCCCCCTCCTTGGCCATGCAGAGCGCGATGCCCCGCCCGATGCCCTGAGCGCCGCCCGTCACGATGGCCACCTTCCCTGCGAGCCGCATGCTGCCCTCCTTCTTCCGCCGTGCTCAGGCGGACGACCTGTCGCATGAAAGGGAGTCGATCGGCACAAGAGGATACCGGACGGGATCTTGCGGACCGCACGGGCGCTCGACGCTTCAGCGCAGCTCGGCCTCGTCCTTGAAGGTATCCCAGTTGGAGACATTCACGTCGCCCAGATCCGCCAGGGCCACGACGATGAATGTCAGCGCGAGGCAGCCTTCCTCGAGATGTCCGCCGAAACCGTTCCGCTCATCCGAGAAGTCGATGTGCGCATGGACGCGGCCGTCGATGATGAATCCTCCGATGGCGACCACATCCAAGGGCTGCACACTCTTGGGGTAGCTCTCGGCCGGCGGCAGGTCATTGCTCATCACGACGTGGAAGTGAGACTTCCGGACCGAGCCGAACCCCGTCAGGACCACGCCATTCCTGATGGAGTGCTCCTTGACGGCCTGCCGCAGTCCCAGGAGGATGTCCTCTCCCGGATTGATCCGCACCGTGATGATGCGCCTGATTTCGGTAACGCGAGACAGCATTGTCGGCTCCTTTCTCTCATGCAGCCATCACATGTCGATCGACGGGTACGTGGCCGACGCCGGATCGCGTGGTGCGGTCGCGGCCCCGGTTCGCCCCTGCATATTACACGTCCGGGGTCAGCGTCCCAAGCTCGACGTGGGCGAGCTTCTCCATCTCCCGCGCCACGACGGTCTGATCCAGCGCCCCATGACCGGCGGCCCGGGCGGCGTTGTAGATCTGCTGGACCGTCCCGGCGATGAAGGCCGGCACCTGGGCCTCCGTGGCGGTCTGCAGGAACAGACTCAGGTCCTTGAAGAGGAGATCCAGGGCGAACCCGGGCTCGTGGTTCCCCGCCAGCGCCTTGAACCGCACGTGATTCTCCAGCATCCAGCTCGCGCCGGAGCTGCTCCGCAGGATCGCGACCAAGGTGTCGAGGCTCAGGCCGAACCGACGCCCCACCAGCAGCGCCTCGATGACGCCGGCGGTGTGGACGGCCACCAGCGCCTGATTCACCAGCTTGGCGACCTGGCCCGACCCAGGGCCGCCGCAGTGGACGATCTTCTTGCCGATGGCCTGCAGCACGGGACGCACCGCATCGAGGTCCGCCGCCTCGCCGCCGACCATGATCGTGAGCGTGCCCGCCTCGGCCCCTCCGGGACCGCCGCTCACAGGGCAATCCAGTGCATGGATCCCCTTGGCATGGGCCGCCTTGTGGACTCTGCGCGAGGTGCCGGGGTCCACCGTGCTGGCATCGCAAATATACGCTCCGGGCCTCGCGTGTGCCAGGAGCCCATCCGGACCCTCGACCACGGCCAGCACCGAACTCGGCATGGGAAGGCTCAGGAGCACGACCTCTGCCTCTCGAGCCAGGCTGGGAAGATCAGGCGCGGCGGCGATCCCGTGTTCCACCGCCGCCCGCAGGGCTGCGGGACTCAGGTCGTACGCCACCACCCGGAATCCCGCCTTGAGGAGGCTCTGACACATGCGAGAGCCCATGATGCCTACGCCGACACATCCGACAGTTCGAGACATGACGTGACTCCTTCTGCGCGAATGAATCCCGGGGGGACGGCCGACTATCGCCCGAGCATGAGGCCCGGCAGCCAGGTCGAGATGCCCGGGAACAGTGTGACGAGGACGAGGCTGATCACCAGCGGCACGTACCAGGGGAGCATCGCCCAGGACAATCGCTCCAGCGAGAGCCCCGTCACGCGCATGAGGGTGTAGAGCACCGTGCCGACGGGGGGCGTGACCAGGCCGATCATCAGGTTGAGGACCATCATCACCCCGAAGTGGATGGGGTCGATGCCGTACTGCTTGACCATGGGCATGAGGACCGGGGTGAGGATGAAGAGGGCCGGCGTGGCATCGATGAAACAGCCGACGAGGAGCAAGAAGAGGTTGACGATCACCAGGAACATGAGCGGAGTCGACACCACGCTCCCCATCCAGTTGACGATGGAATCCGTCACCTGATAGCGGGCGATGACCCAGCTATAGATGGAGCTGGCGCCCACGATGAAGAGGATGATCGCCGTGTCCAGCATCGACTCGCGGAGCACGTTGCACAGGCCCCGCCACGTCAGCGTCCGGTAGATGATCCCCATGAGCATGACATAGACGACCGCCACCGCCGCGGCCTCGGTGGGCGTAAAAATCCCCCCCACGATCCCACCGATGAGAATCACGGGGGCCAAGAGGGGCAGAATCCCGCGCCGGAGCGCCGCGAAGACCTCGCGAAACGGCGCGCGGGGCTTGGCCTTGAATCCCTTCCAGGGGGCCATGAGCACCAGCAGGGCCATCATGGTGACGCCCATGATGCAACCCGGCACGAATCCGGCGATCAGGAGCTTGGCCACCGACTCCCCCGCCACGGCCCCGTAGATAACCATGGGGATGCTGGGGGGGATGATGGGCCCGATGGTGGCCGAGGCCGCGGTGAGCGCCGTGCTGAACTCCAGCTCGTAGCCGTCCTCCACCATGGCCTTGATCTCGATCTGGCCCAAACCGCCCGCCTCGGCGACCGCGCTCCCGGACATCCCGGCGAAGATCATGCTGGCCAGGACGTTCACGTGCCCCAGCCCGCCCTTGAAGTGCCCCACCAGCGTCTTGGCGCAGTCGAAGATCCGATCGGTGACCTTCACCTCATTGGACAGCCGGCCCGCCACCAGGAAGAAGGGGATGGCCAGGAGCGTGAAATTGGTCACTCCATAGACGATCCGCTGGGCGAGCATATCCCAGGGGATCGCATCGAACCCTCGCAGCATGCCCAGGGTAAAGACGCTGGTCAGCCCCATACTCACGGCGACGGGAGAGCCGAGCAGCATCAGCACCAGCAGCGCCCCCATCATGGCAAAGAAGATGATCATGGCTCCTTTTCCTCACCCGCGCCGCGACCGGAAGAGTCGTCGGGCGCTGTCCGCGAGATCCTGTGCGGCGATGGCCAGCATCGCGAGTAGCCCCACAGGAATGGACAGGTACAGATAGCTGGTGCTGATAGGGAAGCTCCCTGCCTGCACGGGATAGACCGCGCGGATCATCAGGAGGCTCCCCCAGATGATCCCGGCCAGAAACCCCAGCCCGGTGAGCGCGGCGAGGAAGTCGAGACATGCCCTGGGCCGGCCTGTGAACCGATCCAGGAGGACGGTAATCTGCAGGTGAAGCCGCTGCCGCATGGCCAGGCTGCTGCCGAGAAAGATCTGCCAGGCGTAGAACCAGCGGGCGGATTCCTCCGTCCACGGGACCGAGACCTCCAGAACGTAGCGGAACACCACTTGCGATGTCACCAGAACCAGCATGGCCGCAAACGCGGTGAGCGCCGCGATCTCGATGCATTTCCAGATGCGACGAATGAGGGTCTGCATGGGGGGCGCAACCTCGTGGGAAAACGGTTTACGGGAAGGGGCGGGGAAACCATCCCCCGCCCCACCACCGAAAACACTCGTCACGCAATCCGGGGTCGCTCCTACCAGGCCCCGATCTCCTTGAGGAGATCCTTCACCTCGGGCGCCCACTGCTCAGTCGCGATCCGCTCGATGGCCGGACGGGCGGCTTGGGTGAACTTCGGCTTATCCACCTCGATGAACTTGACGCCGTACTGTTTCTCCATGATCGCACGCAGCTCGGCGGCCTTCTCCACCTGCTTGGTGCTCCCCCAGTCGGCGGCGCTCTTGACGACATCCCCGACCAGCTTGCGGTTGGCCTGGCTCAGCCCCTGGAGGAACTTCTCGTTCGCAACCCAGTGGAAATAGCTCGAGATGTGCTCGGTCATCATGACGAACTTCTGCACCTCGTACAGCTTGCCCTCATAGATCTGCAGGACGGGGTTCTCCTGACCGTTCACGACGCCGGTCTGTAGGGCGGTGAACACCTCGGGCCAGGCCACCGGGGTCGGAAGCGCACCGAGTTCTTTCCAGATGGCCACCCATTGCGGGATCTCGGGCACGCGGAGCTTGAGACCCTTCACCTCCGCCGGGCTCGGAATGGGCTTGCTCGCGGTGAGCAGCCGGGCGCCGCGCCGCGAGAGGCCCAGGATCCGCAGGTTGCCATTCTTCACCAGCGCCTCGTTCAGCTTCTCACCGAGCTTGCCCTTGTAGACCTTGTCGACAGCGTCGTAGCCCGGGAAGAGGAAGGGCGCCGACATCACCGCGTACTTGACGCCGTAGGTGGAGACGGCCATGTCGCCCGATTGAAAGATCTGGAACTCGTTGCGGCTCGTGCCTTCCTGGAGGTCGCGCTCGCCACCGACCTCGGGGCCGAGGAGCCTCACAGCCATCTCGCCATTGGAATTCTTCTCGAGATCGTTCTTGATCCGATTGGCGATGCCCCAGACGATCTCCTCATTGCGGGCGTTGTGCATGACGACGGTCACGTCGATCTTTGCGCCTGCCGTGGCGGGGGGGGTAGGGACTGCGAGCGCAACCAGCATGATCAGGGAGAGCAGTGTCAGGATCGTGCGCCTCATGGGTGATCCTCCTTTCGGATGGTTCGGACGAATTCCCCGGAATACTCTATCGGCCGTCGGATGCGCGGGGCGGGTGCGGGGACGTGAGCCTCTTGTATGCCAATTCGGGGAGTGATGTCAAGGGGAAGCCTCGCGTTGAAGACGAACCGGTCAAGGCGATCTAGCGCGAGGGGAGACGGACCCGGCACTTCAGACCGGCGGGCAGCCGGTTGTTGGAATTGGGCAATTCCAGCCGGACGCCGAAGGTCCCGCTGGCCGCGTCCACCACGCGATCCACCACCGTCACACGCGCGCTGTGCGTCCCACCCACGGGGGCTTCCGGCAGGACATCCGCGGACATGCCGACGGAGATCTTGCCGAGGAGGCTGATCGGAACAAACACCTCCACGCGCAGCGGATCGAGCTGGGCGAGCTTGACGATGGGGGTCTGCTTCGTCTGCTCCATGGGCGACAGGAGTCGCTCCATCACCACCCCGTTGATCGGGCTCCGGATAAGGCGGACCTCGAGCTCCGCCTCCGCCCGCTTCAGATCCAGCTCGGCCAACCGCTTGTTGTCCCGCGCCTCCACCAGAGCGATGACGCTCAGGTCCCGTTGCGCCCTCGTGTCATCCACCTCCCGTTCGGAGATGCCGTGCTCCTCGAGGAGTTTCTCGTTGCTCGCCACCTTGCGGATCGCATAGTCGAGCCGCACCTTGCTCGACTCGATCGGGGTCTCCAGCTCCGCCCGGGCCTTGGCGATGGAGAGCATCACCTGCTGAACACTGGACTCCAGGGCGGCCAGCAACTGTCCGCTCTTCACCATATCCCCCCGCTCCACTACCACCCGCTCCAGCAATCCGTCCACGGGCGCCGAGACGTTCACGACCCGATAGGGCTCGATCAGGCAATCCAGCTCGGCCCCCTGCGCCGGGGGAGCGAGACAGGTCAGGGTCGCCATCGCCAGGGTGGCCGCCAGCAGCAGGGTCCATGCGAATCTCATCCAACCCCCTCCCGTCACTCCCCGCCCCCCGAGAAGGCCAGGGACCTCTCCAGGTTCTCGTCCATCTTCAGCAGCTCCTGTCGCGCCCGGGAATAGCTGCGCTGCGCCTCGCGCTGGGCCTGCCGGATGGCTGGGGCACCGATCCACGACGGCACCGGCTGGCCCGGCCGGACGAGCCAGTCGACCAGCCGGCGCCAGGGTTTGGCCCCATGGACAAGGATCAGCTCATCTTCCAAGGACACGATGGCCTCGCAACTGCCGGGGTCGCCCTGACGCCCGCACCGCCCAAAGAGCTGCCGATCGATTCTCCCCGCCTCGTGTCGTTCCGTGGCAAGCACGTGCAGCCCCCCCAGCTCCGAGACCCCGGGGGCCAGCCGGATATCGGTCCCGCGTCCGGCCATATTCGTTGCCACCGTGATCCGCCCCGGCTCGCCGGCCCGGGCGACGACCTCGGCCTCGTCTTTGTCTTGCCGCGCGTTCAAGACGGTGTGCGGGAGGCCGTGGTCGGTGAGCAGCCGGCCCAGATGCTCCGACGCCGCCACCGAGCGCGTCCCGACGAGGATCGGCCGCCCCTCCCGATGCAGCTCGACAATCCGGGACACGGTCGCCTCCCACTTCTCGGATGCAGCCGCATACATCCGATCACCCAGGTGCCTGCGGCGCAACGGGCGGTTTGTCGGCACGCGCACGACGGCCAGCCCATAGACGGACGCCAGCTCCCCTGCCACCTCCCGCGCCGTCCCGGTCATGCCTGCCAAGCGCAGATAACGCCGGAAGAACCGCTGGTAGCTGATGCGGGCCATGGGGGTATTCTGCTCCGTCGCGACGCAGCCCTCCTTGGCCTCGATGGCCTGATGCAACCCGTGCTCCCAGGAGCGGCCGGGCATGACCCGGCCCGTGTACTCGTCGATGATCTGTACCGTCCCGTCCTTCACCAGATAGTGCCGATCACGCTCGTAGAGATGCTTCGCCGTGAGAGCCTGGCACGCCAGCTCTTCCCGTCGGACGCGACCGCTCCAGACCTCTCCCAGGTCGCGAACGAGATCGTCCAGGTGCATTCGACCGACCTCGGTGAGGCGGATCAGCCGCTCTTGTACCTCGATCCGGTAGTCCAGATCCGGCTCCAACCGATCGCTCAGCGCCAGGGCGGCCTCGTAGACGGTGCGCTCCGCCGCCGCAGAAGGATGCGCTTCCCCGGAGATGATCAGGGGCGTTCGCGCTTCGTCGACGAGGACGCTGTCGGCCTCGTCGACGATGCCGAAATGGAGACCCCGCAACAGGAGCCGACTCGCCCGGGCCGCCTCCCCCGCCAACCGATCGAGCGTCAGTTGGATCCGGCCGCTGCGCCGCCCCAACGTCAACCGGTCCTTGAGATAGTCGAACACGACCTCCTTGTTTGTGCAGTACGTCACATCCGCGGCATAGGCGTCCCGCCGCGCCGCCGGGTCCATCCCGTGGACGATGGCCCCCACCCGAAGCCCGAAGGCGCGATAGATCGGCCCCATCCATTCTGCGTCGCGTTTCGCCAGGTAGTCGTTCACCGTGATGACGTGGACGGGAATCCCGGCCAGCGCGGCCGTCGCGACTGCCAGGGTCGCGGTCAGCGTCTTCCCCTCGCCGGTCTCCATCTCGGCCACCTGGCCCTGGAGCAAGATCCATCCGCCGACGAGCTGCACGTCGTAGTGGCGCAGGCCAAGGGTGCGGCTCGCCGCCTCCCGGATCAGGGCGAAGATCGGGGCGACCAGATCCGGCAGGAATCCTTCACGGCGGAGACGCAGCCCCAACTCTTCCCCCATGGCCCGCAATGCCGCGTCATCCAGGACGGTCAGGGATCTCCCGTGCGTCTCCACGGCCCGCACCAGCGCCTCCCATCGGCTCCGGCGTCCGACCCATCGACGGAGGACCGCGGCCCGCGCCCGGGACGCCAGCCGATCGAGATGGCCCTCGCGGGGCCACAGCCGTTCGGGATAGAGCCCGACCGGAACCTGGGGGAGGAGAAGGGGGCTAGACATTGAGGCGCGCCAGGAATAGCTGCCGCAATTCCCGGCCCCACTGCGCCGCCAGGGGTTCCCATCCGTGATCGAAGCGAACGTACACACGGCTGCCGATATTGAGCAGGGAAAGCCGGGAAGGAAGCTCCAGGTCAACCTGGAAGATCTTCCCCATCGTGGTCACCCCCTGGGTGTCGCGCGGGTCGACGACCACCCGGCCGCCCCCGCTGATCCCGAGGGCAGGGCTTGGCAATCGGTCGCTGGCCCCGGGTACTTTGCGCAGGATCACCGCAGGCGAGGTCTCGCCGAGCCGTTCCGACAGGCGTACCTCGACCGCCTTGGTCCGTTGCTGGACGAGGTCGATATTGGCCTGGGAGACGACGGCGCGCACCGTGGTCCGGTCCAGGTTGACCGTGTATCCCAGCATGACGCCCCGCCGAACGAACCGCCCCGGCAGGTCTTGGGCCTCCGGAACGATGAAGGTGCCGTCCACGCGGCTCCGGATCGTCAACTCGGCCAGTTGTGCGCGAGCGCGGGCCAGATCCTCCTCAACGTACCGGATATCGTCCAGCACCTGGGAAGCTTTGATCCGGTCCGTGGGGCGCTGCTCGTCGTAGCGGGCGCGAAGCTCCGTGAGGCGCGCCGCCAAGACCTGGGTGCGGGCTGTCAGCTCCGGATCCCGACATTCGATGAGAATGTCTCCCGGCCGCACGCGAGACCCCGGCTGGGCCACCACCCGCACCAGGAACCCGTCTACCCCCGCCCGCACCAGGGCCTCTTCGGGCACCCAGACGACACCTTCCGCGGTCGTCCGGGAGGGGACGGGCACGAAGCCCACCATGACCACTGCCGCCAGGCCGAGCAACAAGCACACGGTGAAGGCGCGGGTGCGAACGCGTCGCAGGTGCGGGCTGATGAAGAGGAAGCGCAGCCCGCGCCAGAGCGGCACCCCCAGCCAGCCCACCACGAGAAAGGCCACCGCGACCATTCCGATGTAGAAGAACTTGCCGAGCAGCATGAAGGCAATCCCGGCAATGACCAATATCCGGTAGGCGAAGGCGCTCGTGGCATAGACGGCGAACCACGCCCGCTCCGATCCGGACGCCAGGGGCTCCTCGGCGTCCCGGTTGCCGAACAGGTAGCGCTGGCAGAGATATCCGAGGTAGGCGCTGGATCGTGAATACAGGTTCGGAATCTCCAGGAAGTCCGCCAGGATGTAGTACCCGTCGTATCTGAGCAGCGGATTCGCGTTGAACACAATCGTGGAGAAGCCGGCAATGAGTATGATGTTGTAGGCCACGGTCCGCACGATTCCCGGCTCCGCAGCCAGCCAGACGAAGAGGGCCAGGCCGGCCAGAAACAGTTCCACCATCATGCCCGCCGCCCCGACGATGATCCGATGCCATTTGTTGGGAAAGGCAGAGGCGGAGGATGCGTCCACGTACGGCAGCGGCGAGAACACCAGGAGCATGACCCCCATGTCATGAACCTCGCCGCCGAACGCTTTGGTGGCCAAACCGTGCGCGGTCTCGTGGAAGGCCTTGAGGAACGGGAAGACCAGCCACAAGACCGCCAGGCTGCGCAGCGCCAGTAACCGATCCAGCAGATCCGTGGTGAGGCCCGCCCAGTGCGTCGCGGCCAGGACGAAGGCGACCCCGACCACTGTAACCCAAAGCGCGATCCCGGTGAGGCCGAAGAGAGGGCGGGCCCAGGGGAGGAGACGGGAGAGCAGCCATTCCGGATCCACCAGCGGGATGCGCCACCAGAGGGGACTCATCAACTGGCTGAGCAGTTTGCCGCGCTCCCCGCGCTCGTGGCGCTGAAAGAGCTCGGCAATATCCGTCGGGACGTCGCACTGCAGGACATCGGCGTCATGGAGCTGGCTCAGGAGCTGGATCATCTCGTCCTGGGTCGGGGCGTCGTCTCCCAGCCGCGCCAGGGCGGCGGCCCAGATCTCCTGAACGGTCCGCCGCCCATCCATCAGACCGATGACCAAGTATCTGCTGGGCGCAAAGCGGTGCACGCGGCTCGAGGCCATGTCTTGCAGGGCATACCACATCTCCCCGCGGTAGCGGTGGCGATGGATCCTGGCGTGGCCCCGCAACCGCGGCTTGAGATCCGCGACCCGGTACCAGGCACTGCTGAAAAGGGATTCCATGGTCTTCACACCCAGGCTGCTCAAAAAGTCCAGATGGGCCGGTTTCAGCTCCATGCCCAGGCCGCTCAAACCGGTCCAGATGCAAGGCGGAATGCGGAAGGCCGAGTGAGGCGTACTGGAAGTACGCCGCAACGAGCGCCTGAGCATTCCAACGAAGCAGATGGGCCGGTTTCAGCGGCCTGCTAGGGCAGCCAGGTCCAGAGCGCCAGGCGCACCCAATCCACCACCTCGTGCGTCCAGATCGAGATCAGCCGGCGGCGGTCGATGGCGATCTTGCCCACTCCTTCCATTCCTGGGCGCAATCGGTCCGACGTCCGCACGAGAGTCGCCTCCACACGAAAATAGTTACGCCCCTCTTTGGCCGCCGAGACCGGCGTGATCTTCGTCACCCGGAACGGCAGATCCTCTCTGGGCGCCCCGGCCAGCACGAGACTTCCAATATGGTCCAGTTCAACGTCGGCAATATTCCGTTCGTCCACCTGCAGCACGACCCGAAACGCGTCCAGCGGCGCCACCTCGAACAGCACCTGGCCGCGCTCGACGGGAGCGCGGAGAGACTGGCTGAGGTCGCCGGTGACCACGATGCCATCGATGGACGAGCGTACGCGGCTCCGGGCCAGCTGATCGTCCAGCAGGGTCATCTCCGCTCGCGCCTGATCCATTTGCGCGGCCAGGATCACGGTCTGGGCGGCATTCCGCTGGGCCCGGGCCTGCTGGTGCTGCTTGGCAAGCTGCTCGAATTGGCTTGCCCACTTCATTCGTTGCAGCCGGAGGTCGTTGTCGTCCAACGCGGCCAGGACTTGATTCTGGCGCACGAGATCCCCGGCTCGCACCGGTGCCTCGGCGATATAGCCGGCGAAGGGGGCCACCACGGCCCGTCGCACCACCGGCTCCAGCGTCGCCGTGGCCGACACACGGTATTCGCCCGTGGCAAGCGCCAGGAAAAGGACCAGGGCGGCTCCGGCGGCCAAAGACAGCTTCAACGGGATGTTGCGGGGGCCGACGATCTTCCCTGCGAGATCGCGGAGCGAGGCGCCGATCTTGCTGATGAGCCAGCGATCCTCGCGCCGCTGGATCTCCAGGACAGGGCCGGCCAGGGCCGCCAGGGCCTCGCAGACCTCGATCGCCGGACCGTCGAACGGCTGCTCGGCGGACCGCTCCAGCGTCAGGGCCCCCACATACCGTGCGCCGGCGGTGAGCGGAACCGAGCAGATCGCCCCGGCGCTGTGCTCTCGCGCCAACTCCGTATGGGCCCGGGTCACCTGCGGTCGGTCCGCCTGCGGCGGATAGACCACGGCCCCGCGATGATCGACGGCCTCCTCCATGGCGGCCGCAATGGCTCGGACGAGGTTGGTCTGGTCGGCGAACTGGGCGCTGTGGGACATCGAGCGGACACGAATCCGATCCCCTCGAAGGAATCCAACGCTGACCCGGTCGCACCCCAGCTCCGTCGCCGCGGCGGTCACAAAGGCGGCGGCGGCCTCGTAGAAGCCTTCGTGGGACAGGGCTGTCGCGGTCAGATCCAGGACGGTCTGCAGTCGGCCCTTGGTCGTGTCGTTGCGGATCGTCTCGTCCCGAAGCCAGAGGAGCTCGATCCAGGCGCTCCCCCACTGCAACTGACGCAGGACGGCCTGCAGCTCACGCTCGGAACGCGCATGGATCTCGAAGGCTACCACCCCGTGCAGGCGCCCCATCACGTGGACGGGATAGGCCACCGCGAGCCGCTCGGGGAGCGCCTCTTCGCCCTCCTGCCCGGCCTCCACCGGAATCACCACCCCGCGGCGCTCCTGGAGCGCCCGTTCCGCGGCGCCCGCGAGGTGGGACGTCACGCCGCGCCCCTCCGGCCAAGAGGCCGCCGGTGTGAACGGGCCCGTCTCTAGGGGGCCCAGCACCGCGACGCCGCCCAGCACCCCGCGGAACAGGCGCGCCTGGATTGCAAGCCATCCCTTGTAGTACGCCTCCGGGGTAGAGGCCTCTAGGAACTGCCGCCAGGTGGCCTGATCCACGTCTGGGGACGGCGGGGCACCGGCGGGGATCGGCAGCTTGGACTGCGCGGGATTGCTCGGGGATCTGGAGTCTGCTGTGTCCATAGGAATCGCGGGCCCCCTCGGATGCCCGAGGAGACCCGCGGAACTCCGCGATTAGGGGCGGGTCGCCGCGATGCGGGAGTTGACTCCTCGTCGCTATATGCGGGGCCCCTCGTCCCAAGAGAGCTGAGGGGCCCCGCCTCACAACCTAGGCAGGCCCGCCGGAGAGCGAGCCGAAGCGGGTCTCGTACTCGTTGAGCACGTTGCCGAGCAGAGTGGACAAGCGCTTGGCGACGTGAGGACTGATGATGATCCGGCTGCTGAGCTGGATGGGGATCTCCTGCTGGCCGGCATGCCAGGCCTGGTTGATCCCGAAGAGGAGGACCACCTCTTCTCGCGTGCTGGCCACGTTACAGACGTTCGCATAGGCGCTCTGCATGCGGCTGTCGTCCCAGCGGATGCTGGGTCCTGCGGGGGGGGCACTCTCTACCGCATTCGCTGCTACCGGGGCGTTTGCTGTCGTCGCGCTACGAGGCTTCTCGATTGCCATTCGTGACTCCTTTCACCAGTGCCTTCGTGGTTGATCGCCAAGGTGCCGGTACATGCCAGACAGACCATATATGGATTGACCATCCGCCGCAATATCCATTCAACACATTGTCGGGGACACCCACACGGCGGGCTACGGCCCCCTATTCCCGGTCACCAGGAAGAACGGCGTCTCCAGGTCGATTCGCTGGATGGCGATATCTCGAAACCCCGTCTCCTCCATCTGGTCCCGGTAGACATCCGGCGAACGAAATGCGTGGGCGAACAGCAGGAAGGGAAGCATGGAATAGGGCAATGTTCCTCCCCGGATCTCCAGCGGGCCTCGTTCGAAAATCAACAGGGTGCCTCCCGGCTCCAGGGAGCGGGCGGCCTGCACCATCAGCCGTTTCATTTCTCCTGCGGGCCAATCGTGCAGCATGGACTTGAACGTGACCAGGTCAAACCCCGTCGGCAGCGTATCCGTCAGGGCGTTTCCCTTCACAAAGGTAATCCGGTCGGCCTCCGGCGCATGCCGCACATGCGCCTCACCGATCTCGCATACCAGTGGCAGGTCCAGGACTGTAGCACGAATGGCGGGGTTTCGCCTGCACATCTCCAGGGCGAATTGCCCGCTGTTGCCTCCGATATCCAGCATGCGGCGATATCGGCTGCAATCGTGCCGCCCTATGCACACTTCGGCCTCATACCTCGTCAAGGCGGTGGTGATCCGGACCCACCGCCTCGTCAATTCCTGGCACCCGGGGCCGGAGTCAAACGCTCGCTCGTAGCAGAATAGCCGATAGATTCTCGATTCGCGGACAAACTGGTCGGGGCTCCGGACCAGATGCGTGAATCCGTCAAGCATGTCCAGGGCGGCGATATGCGCAAATTCGAGCTTTGCCTCCAGAAGATCGCGGTACTCCAGCGCCCGCCTAAACCCAGCGCTCAGCTCGATCCCCCCGTCGCGTTCCTCGACGACGCCGTTTGCAGCGAGCAGGTCGAGCAGCAGACGCAGCCCCCGACCATCGGCTCCGACCCGCCGCGTGAGGTCATCCGGTGTGCTCCGACCGCCTTCGCTGAGTCGCTCGATTAGGCCCAGCTCGAAGGCCGTCGCCAAGGCCCGGGCGTCCACGACGTCTCGCAGGAAGGAGTCGACGCACAGATACTCCAGCTCCAGGCGCCGACCATCCCTGGGCATGTCCGCGCCCGCAAACGGATCTCCTGCACCCGGCACTCCCTTTGCGCAATTCTCTCGTGGCGGCCCAGCGGCAGCGTCCATCAGAAAATCCCGTAATACCCGCTCTTGAGAATCTTGAGTTCCCCTTCCTCCATCCGATAGTCAAATCCCACATCGTATTGAAGATGATCCAGCATCGATCGATTCTCTTCAACAAACGACACGAGTTCCCTTCGGTAGTTCATCCGCTTCAGGAAGAAGAGGAGTTGATCGACCGTGATCCGCGAGAAGTAGATGCAGTCATTCCGCTGCTTGTTCGCGACGACGATGACCCGGCAGTTCTGCAATTCCGGCCAGAGAATCCGGTTGATGTCCACACCTTCGGAGTCGAGAAAGGCCGAACATGCGATCTTGTCGATGATCTCCCGTCGTTGGATCTTGGCGTCAAAGAAGAAATAGAAGTTCTCCAGCCGCG